>JAICGW010000060.1 GCA_025922945.1 Acidimicrobiia bacterium
GTCTTCGCCTACGTCGACATCTTCAGTCTCTATCGCCCCGACTTCCGGGCCGACATCGAGGCTGGTCGGATCAGCGGGTTCGCCATCGGTCAGTCCTTCCTCCTCGCCACCACCATCTATGTCGTGCTTCCCAGCCTCATGGTCTTCGCCGTTCTCGTGATGCGAGCCGGAGTGAGCCGTCTCGTGAATCTGGGACTGAGCGTTGTCTACGCGCTAACCATCATCGCCGGGGCGATCGGGGAATGGAACTACTACCTCTTCGGCAGCGCCGTGGAAGTCGCCTTGCTCGCATTGATCTTCTATTACGCCTGGACCTGGCCACGGGCGACGGAAACCTAAGGCTTGGCCATGCGGATTCCGCACGTTCTAGCCCGCGGAATGCGAGCCCGATCACGAACGATCAGCGCAAAGGTTCGACGATGTGGCGAGTGATCAGGTCGAGCTGATCGGGATCTTTCACGAGGGGCGTCAGGATCAGGTACTGGAGGCCCGCTTCATGGAGCGACTGAATCGTGGTCAGCATGTCGTCGATGGTTCCGGTCAGATAGGAGGCCTGTAGGTCTTCGGTGGTCCGATGGGCGCCCATGATCTCGAGGAAGTGGGGCATCTGCAGGGAGTGGGCGCGCTCCCGATCGGCCTCCTCGGTGACATGGAGGAACTGGGTGGCGGCAAAGGTCAGGGTGGCAGGGTCCCGGCCGGCGCTGGTCAAGTGATCCTGGACGACTCGCCAGTCATTCGCCACATCGCCGGGATCGCTGCCGCTCGACCGGGCCATCCACCCCTCCGCCTTCAGGATCCGAGCGAGGACTCCGGATGCGATAAAGGGTTTGTCGGGGGTGTCGGGGGCGTGGGTCAAGGTGCCGCCGGCGATCCAGACCGGCGGAGGGTCCGGGACCCGCGGATAGATCGTGAGCTCTTCGGTTTGCCAGTAGCGACCCTTAAAAGTGACAGCTTCCTCGGTCAGGAGGAGACGGATGAGCTCGAGCGCCTCGTCGGTGCGAGTTCCCCGCTGCTTGAGCGGCACCCCAACTGCGGCGAACTCGTCGGGATCCCATCCCACCGCCACCCCAAAGCGAAATCGCCCGCCCGAGAGCTGATGGAGCGAGGCGATCTCCTTGGCCAGGGTGACCGGATGGCGGAGGGGAAGGACCAGGGCGGCGGTGCCGAGGCCGACTCGTTCGGTCACGGCCGCCGCGGCGGAAAGGGTGGCGAGCGAATCGAGCCATGACACTCCGTAAACCCCCTTGGAGACGAGCAGGTGATCAATGACCCAAATGTCCTCATAGGGAAGATCGTCTATCCGCCGGCAATAGTCGATCAGCTCACGCGAGTCCTGATAACTGAGGCCGGGCGGGGCATAGGACGGAATCCGCAGCCCGAAACGCAATCTGTCTTGGCCACTTGCCACAACTCTGAAAGGGTACTTTCGTATCTCGACCCCGCGAGCTTCGGCTTCACGCTCCTCGGCGAACCGGTAGCGTTCGTGCCCAAGGAGGCACCATGCAGGACCATCCCAACGCAGCGCTTTATCGGAAGGTAAACCAGGCAGTGGAATCGGGAGACTTCAGTTCCTACGCCGACAACATCGCTGATGATGTCGAATGGTGGGAAATCGGATCCGACCAGCCGATCCGTGGCAAAGGGGCGCTAATGGAGCGGATGCAGGGAATGATGGGGCAAGGGAGCATCGACCTCGATCTCCACGATGTGATCGCCAATGACGAACATATGGTGGCCCTCGTCAACGCCACGGTTGAGAGGAATGGTCGGACCTTGAACTACAGGACGGCCGAGATCTACCACGTCCGCGACGGCAAGATCACCCACCGCTGGGCGTTTTCGGATGACACCGCCGCCATCAACGAGTTCTTCAAATAACCTCGCCGCCATAAGCGCCCACGGGTGCGAAGGAATCGCATGACAACATCGGACGCGGGGCCAAAGGCCGAGCCGGAGGCGAGCCCACAGAAGGACTTGGGGCCGCTCCCCCGAATGCTCCGTCCGTTTGTGGACGGAGTGGCGCGTATGCCGGCGACCGTCCATGCCAAGCTGCTGGGCGGATTCCTCACCATCGCCCTGCTGCTGTTGCTGATGGGAATCCTCAGCATCTTCGTCATAGGGCAGATGAACCAGCAGGTCGATCGGCTGATCGCCCTCGAGACCCAAAAGGACCTGGCTCGTCAGGCGATCTATTCGGTGACCGGGCAAAGCCATTACCGGGCCATGGCGCTGATCACCCAGGTCGACTCCTGGAACGACAAAATCGCCACCGCCAAGTCGAACTTCGCAGACGACATCAACGCCATCGAGACGCTGAGGGCCCCGATCGACCCCCAGCTCATCGATCGGTTGCGGGCCATCGACGAGAGGTTTGCCGCTGCGGGCGAAGTGGTTCTGTCTCACTTTCAGGCGGGTGATCTCGACCAGGCATTGAGCGTGCACATCTCGGCGGAGCACGAGATCTCCCATGAGCTGGAGGACGAGCTCAACGCCCTGATTTCCGAATCGTCCGATGCCATGCAGTCTCAGCTCGCCAACTTCCAGGACAACCGCCGGTTCCTGACCATCACTGTCGCCGCCTTCTCAGTGGTGAGCCTCCTCACCGCCCTGGCATTTGGAGCGGTTCTCTCCTGGTCGCTGATTCGACCTGTCCGCAAGATCGACGTCGCTCTGGCCGGCATCGCCGACGGCAACTTCGAGCAAATCGTCGACGTGCCCAACCGCGACGAGTTCGGCCGGCTCACGACCAACCTCAACCGCACCAGTGAGCGTCTGGCCAGCCTCTATTCCGAGCTCACCTCGCTCAACCAGAACCTCGAGAACACGATCGAGGAACAGCTTTCCCAGCTGCGGCGGACCGAAGAGTTGCGTCGCTACGTTTCACCCCACGTCGCCGACGCCATCGTCTCGGTGGCCGGCGGGGTCACCTTGCGGCCGACCCGGCGCAACCTCACCATCCTGGTCACCGACATCCGCGGATTCACCACCTTGTCGGAGCGGATGGAGCCCGAGGAGCTTGTCGATGCCCTCAACCTGTACTTCACCGCCATGACCGACGTGGTCTTCCGCCACGGTGGGACCCTCGACAAATACCTCGGCGACGGAATCCTGGCCTTCTTTGGTGATCCCATTCCCTTCGCGGATCACGCCGAGCGGGCGGTGGCCGCCGCCTTCGAGGGCCGGGAGGTTCTCGAGCGTCTTCGCAGCGACTTGATGCTGAAGCTCGATGAGGAACTGGCGGTGGGCATCGGAATTAGCACCGGCTATGTGACGGTGGGCAACGTTGGCTCCGAGAATCGGCTCGAGTACACCGTCATTGGCAACCACGTCAACGTTGCCTCTCGGTTGTCCACCAAGGCTGCGGCCGGACAGGTTCTGGTCACCGATCGAACCATGGCCGCGGTGCGCGATCAAGTGATCGGAACCGAGTTGGAAGCCATCACCCTCAAAGGAGTGCAGCGACCGATCCGCATCTTCGAGATCAACCAACTGGTTGACGCCCCGACCGACATCACCAGCTCGGAAAGCTGAAGACATGCCTGTGAAGGTCCCGCCGGCTGGAACTCGCGGGGTGGCCTTGCCCAAGATCGCCCGGCCGCTGATGAAGGCGGGCATGGGATTGAGTCACCTCATGTTTCGCTTGCTTGGTGATCGCATGAAGATTCAGGGCCAGAACCTGCTCATGCTCACCACGGTCGGCGCCAAGACCGGGAATCGCCGCCGCTCCATCGTGGCCCGCTTCCCCGATCCCGACCATCCGGGCTCTTGGCTGGTGGTCGGTTCGAACAACGGGTCGGCCCGCCATCCGTCCTGGTGCTACAACCTCGCCAAGAACCCGGAGCAGGCGTCGGTCACCGTCAAAGGAGAGACCTACAAAGTCATCGCGGATTCACTCGAGGGAACCGAGCGGGAGGCGGCCTGGAGGCGAGTTGTCGCCACCGCCCCCGGATTCGCCCGTTATGAAACAGCGACCGACCGTCAGATTCCCCTCATCCGGCTGACGCCTCGGAAGACGGAATAACCCAGCCCCTCGGAACCGATTCGCGGCGGGAGGTGTAGGGACCTAGTTGAGGATGTTCCGATTCGCCGCTGAGCGGACTTCATGGTCGCGCGCCTGACCCGGCGGGAATTCCTCTATGCCTTGGCCGCCGTGGGTGGGGCGGGAGCTGCTCTGGGAACGCTCGAGATCTGGGATCTGGTGACTCCGGCAGCCGAATACCAGGTTCCCTTCGATCCTCCCCGCAAGAGCGACTTCTCCATGCGGGGTCGGGGCAACGACACGACGGTGTTGATTCTGGGGGCCGGAATCGCCGGATTGACCGCGGCCTATGAACTGGAGAAGGCGGGTTACCGGTGCCGGATCCTCGAAGCCCGGCTCCGTCCCGGTGGGAGGAACTGGACTGTGCGTCGCGGCAGCACCGATACCGACCTCGACGGAGTCGAGCAGATCGCTCGGTTCAGCGAAGACCTCTATATGAATGCGGGGCCGGCCCGGATTCCCCAGCATCACACCACCCTTGAGTACTGCCGGGAACTGGGAGTTCCAATCGAACCCTTCACCAACGTGAATGCCGACGCCTACTACTTCAACGAGGAAGACGGCCGCTTCTCTGGCGGTCTCACCGGAAGGACGGTACGACAAAGGGCGGTGAAGGCCGACTACGTCGGGTACACGAGCGAGCTGCTGGCGAAAGTCGTCAATCAGGGAGCGCTTGACGCCGAGCTCTCCCCTGCCGACCGCGAGGCGATGATCGAGTTCCTGCGCGCAGTGGGCGCTCTGGGGCCCGACGACCGCTACCTGGGAAGCGGTCGGCGCGGCTACCGCAACCCTCCCGGCGCCGGGAATCGGCCCGGCGTCGTATCTCCTCCGTTCGATCTCTCCGACCTGTTGGCGGCGGGCTTCGGTCACTACTTCCCGTTCGAACTCGAATGGGACCAGGCGATGATGATGTTCCAGCCGGTAGGAGGGATGGATCGCCTTCCCTATGCGCTGGCCCGGGCTCTCGAAGGTGAGATCGTCTATTCAGCCGAGGTGAGGTCGATCAACTCGACAGACGAGGGCGTGGAGGTCATCTATACCAGAGACGGACGCAACGGCATTCAAGTGCGAGCCGACTACGCGGTCTGCACGATCCCCCCGAGAATCCTCGCTCGCATCAACAGCACCTTCACCCCCGAGCTAAAGCGCGGCCTCGCCAGCGTCACCACGATTCCTACCGCCAAGATGGGCCTCGAGTTCCGCCGGCGATTTTGGGAAGAAGACGACCAGATCTTCGGTGGCATCACCAACACCAACCTCGACATCGGAACCATCTGGTATCCGTCGTCGGGATTTCTCAGCAAGCGCGGAATCCTCATCGGGTACTACAACTATTTCGACCAGGCACTGTCATACGACGAGCTGTCGCCGACCGAGCGGATCGAACGCGCCATCGCCCAGGGGGGCAAGGTTCACGGTGATGTATATGCCCGCGAATTCGAGACCGGATTCTCGGCGCAGTGGAACCGGATCAAATACAGCGAAGGGGGCTGGGCGCTCTGGGCCGACCGGGGCGAAAATTATCGACTTTTAACCCAGCCTCAGGGCCGGGTCTATTTCGCCGGAGACCATCTCAGCTACGTCACCTCCTGGCAGCACGGTGCCTTCGAATCGGCCCGGCAGGCAGTGACCGACCTCCACCAACGGGTGCTCAGTGCCTGAGCGAGTGAATCCCGAGCTCCAATCGAGAAGCCGATGGTGGCTGCTGCTTCTCGTCCTTTTGATCCCGCTGGCGATGGTGCTCTTCAGCGACGATGGCTTTGTCACGACGCCAGTGGCATTACCCGGTTCGACCACCCTCCCACCTCTACCGGAGGTGGAACTCTCCGAGCGAGGATTTGGATTCGTTTCCTTCGGACAGCCCTCCGACACCGTCCTGACCGAGGTTTCAGAGTTGTTTGGAGCCCCCGTGGAGGATGTCGACCAACCCTGCGGCGACGAGGCCGGCCGCTGGACACGTTGGGGCAACCTGAGTGCCCTCAGCCGCGAGGGGGCGTTTGTCGGATTCATTGCTGGCATCTACTACCCCGAGGATGCCCCGCCCATTGGAGTGCGGACCGCGGAGGGGCTTTCTCTGGGCGCCAGCGCCCAAGAACTCCTGGAGCTATATGGAGGCCGGGTCGTTTTCTCCGACCCCGAGGAAGGGTTCGAGGGTTCTGAGGTCAGATCCTTCGGGATCAACGGCTACCGCCTCGGCCAATCCTCGGAAGGTATCGGGGGCTATTTGGAGGGAGATCTCGAGAGCGGAACCGTGATCACCATCGTCGGTGGTGATCTATGCAGCTTTCCTCCCGGAGCATGAGCGACGAGTCCGCCAAGGCTGAGTCATTCCGGGTGGTCATCGCTTAGGGAGTCGAACTAGCTAACCGCGAGCAGCCGCCTTCAACTCGGCGACATCGAGCTTCTTCATCTTCAGCATGGCTTCCATCGCCCGGTCGGCGCTTGCCCGATCAGGATCCTTGAGCAAGTCGTACAAGACGGTGGGGACGATCTGCCACGACACTCCATACTTGTCCTTGAGCCACCCGCATACCTCGGACTCGGGAACCGCCGAGAGCTTGTTCCAGTAGTGATCGACTTCCGCCTGATCCTTGCAGTTGACGATGAATGAGATTGCCTCATTGAACGTGAACTGATGATCCTGGGCGCTATCCATGGCGGTGAAATCCTGGCCGAAGAGCTTGAAAGGTCCGAAGGCAATGGTTCCTTCCTTGTCCGGCTCCTGGTCCTTGGTGTAGTGAAACGCCTCGCCGACTTCGGAACCCGGAAAGACTGAGGTGTAGAACCCGATTGCTTCCTCGGCCTGGCCCGCCCGATCGCCTACGAACATGAGCGAGGGAGTGATCGACGTCGCTGGGGGCTCCCACGCCAGGTAGATCTGCCAGGAGAGCCCATAACGGTCGGCCAGCCACCCGTAGCGATCACTGAAAGGGTACGCGCCGAGCGGCATGAGGACCGAGCCATCCTGGGAGAGCTCGTCCCAGAGGGCGTCAACTTCCTCTTTGCTCTCACAATTGGCGAAGAATGAGATCGACGGGTTGAACTTGAACTCCGGACCACCGTTGAGACCGGTGAACTTGAAGCCATCGAGCTCGTAGTCGACGGTCATCAGCTTGCCCGGTTCCTGACGATGAATGTCCCGACCCGCCTCTGAGTAACGAAGCGATTCCTTGATCCGGGAATTCTTGAATAGGGATGTATAGAGCTTGGCCGCTTCTTCCGCTTGGTTATCGAACCAAAGGCTGGGAACGATCTTCTGTTCCATGGTTTCCTCCCTCTGACCACATGCCGACTAACGGATCGGCAACTAATCACCCTATTGCCCTCGGTAGACAAAGCCCTCCGCCGGTACTAGCCGCCGGCCGCCGCCGTTTTGCCATCGGTCGACATTGGCGCCATCAGATCGAGGAGCCGGCGGGCACCCATCTTCTCCGCCTGTTTTCTCGCGGTCTCGAGCAATGCGCCTCGTTCGGCATCTTTCCCCAACGGTCCCGCTACCCGGGCGGCTCCGATGCGGGCCACGGTGGCGGCAAAGCGATTGGCGAGCTCGTCAAAGGTGGCGATGGCCGAGGTGAGCCGGGTGAACGCTTCGGAGGGGCTTCCTTGCAGCTCTGCCACGGCGGCACGCGCGGCTTCGAGTTCGGCAGTGGGCCCGGGGCCGAGTGACTTTGCAGCCCCGATCATCGCTTCGAGTTCGGCCGCCATCCGATGCTTTTGCATGACGGGAGCTACGTAAACGAGCAAGCCGGGTACGAACGTGGGATGGTCCGGCGCCAATTGAGATAACTCGCCGGAAAGAGACAGGGCCCGCGAGTCGTCACCGGCCAGGTCTGAACAACCGACGAGGATGGCGAGACAGGGAAGCAAGGCTTGGGGGTCCTCGATAGCGCGGGCGGACTCCAGCGCCTCCTCCATCATCGCCAGGGGTTCAGTGGTTTCTCCACGAAAGAAGCGAACCAACGCCGCCCATGCCTTGGCGAAAGTGCCGATCTGGGATCCCCCGCGGCGGACGTCCTCGGCAATGAGATCCTCGGACTCACGCAGGCACTCATCCCATTCCCCCATCGGAAAGAGTGCTTCGGTTCGGGTGTTGCGGGACCAGTCGACGTGAGAAGGAAGTCCGCGGGCCCGGCCAAAGGCGATGGCTTCCTCGATTGTCTTGCGGCCCTCACTCAAATGTCCGCTGACGACTTGGATCGTGGCGGCGTTGTTGAAGGTTTGCATTGCCCGGACACTGTCGTTGATATCTAGCTGGATACGGAGTCCCTCGAGGATGTCGTCAATTCCTCTCTCATCACCGAGCTGGGCATTGCTGGAGCCTCTGATCACCAACGATCGGGCAAAGCTGTTGGTATCGCCCACGGCTTGCGCAACTGCGAGGGACCGCTCGACCAGCTCTAACGCCTCGTAACTACGATCCCGCAACTGATTTACAGCGGCCGCCGACACCAGCACCCGGGCGAGGACCGGGCTCGGTTCGAGTCCCTCGGCTAGCTCCAGTGCTGTGGCATTCCACCGATCAGATTCCTCTGCGCTTCCCCGATACCAAGCGAGGCTTTGCAAGGCCGAGGCTGCCTCCGCCTGTCCCTGGCGGTCACCGCCTTCGGTAAAGGCCGCGAGAGCCGACTCTGCTCGGAGATCGTTCTCCTCGTTGCTCCCCTGGCGGAGAGATACCAAGTCGAGCAGGGCTCGGCCCTTTTCGCTACCTGTGCTGGACAACCCAACCGCCGACTCGTAGAAGCGCGCCGCCCGTGCAGCATCAAAAGCTTTGGCGCGGTCCCCGGCCGCAAGCTGGAAGCGGTACACGCGGCGGCGTCGCTCGGGATCATCAGTCGGCGCTAGTTGCCAGGCAGTGGCGAGGTGGTAGGCCAGAAGCTCGGCAACGTCAAGCGCCCTCTCTCCGCTAACCGCTTCGAGCCAGCGGGCGGTTGCCTCGTGGAGCCGGGCCCGGTCAGGCTTGGTGAGTCGGCTGTAGGCGCCGTCGCGGGTGAGGACGTGAGCGAAGCTGTACTCGTCCTGACCCTGCATCGACGTGCGACGGACCGGCCGGATCAATTCGCGGCTCACTAGCCGCCGCAGCCGCTGCTGGACCTCGTTCGGCTCGAGGTCTTCGACAAACGACAGCGCTCCCGACCAGAAGACCCGGCCGATGACGGCAGCAGCCTGGATCAGAGCCTTATCCCCCGCTTCGAGTAGGTCGAGGCGGGCGGCGATGATGGCGGAGATGGTGTCGGGCAACGGGATGTCATCGCCCCGCCGGATTCGTTCCAGCCAGCCCTGTTCGCTGGCGAGGCGCAGGAGCTCGGTGACGTAAAGCGGGTTGCCACCACTACGTTCGATCAGCTCTTGCTGGAGACTGGCATCCATCAGCGGACGCTGCGAGAGCGAACTCACCAGTTGCACGGTCTCATCGTCGGAGAGGGGCGCAAGGCCGATCGTCACCGCATCACGTTTCCCCCCTCCCCAGTCAGCCCTGGTCGCGTAGAGCTCGGGGCGGGCGGTACACAGAATCAGAATCGGAGACTGATGGGCCCAGTCGAGAATATGGGAGAGAAAATCGAGCACGGCGTCGTCGGCCCAATGGAGGTCCTCGACCACGAGGATCAAGGGATTGCGGGCGGCAAGCGCCTCGAAGAAGCGCAGCCAGGCGGCGAATAGCTCGGTGCGCTCGGCCTCGGCCTCCCCGAGGCCCACCAAGGAGCGCAGTCGCATTTCCACCCAGGAGGCCTCGTCGGCATCATCGAAGAGGGTGGCGACCGTGGAACGAAGCTTGGCTTGCACCGTCTCGGCGGGCTCTGACTCGAGGACTCCGGCATGAGCCTTGATGACCTCGCCGATCGCCCAGAAAGTCACTCCCTCTCCATAGGGGAGGCAGCGACCCTGCCGCCACCAGACCAGATCGGACCGGTCATCGATGATGCGACGAAATTCGCGGATGAGCCGGCTCTTCCCCACTCCGGGTTCGCCAACCACCGTCACCAGCTGCGGGCTCTGGCGCGAAACCGAGCGGTCGAAGCTGTCGGTGAGAAGGCTCAACTCCTCTTCTCGACCGACAAAGGCCGTCGCGGTTTCCTCCTCGACCCCTACGCCGAAGCGACTTCGCAACCCGGTGGCGAGCCAGACCACCTGCTTCTGCTCTTTACCCCTTAGTTCGACATCCTCAAGACTGTCGAAGTTGACCACATCGCGGCTAGATCGGTAGGTCCGCTCGTCGACCACCACTTGGCCCGGGGCGGCCACGGATTGCAAACGGGAGGCGGTATTGACGACATCACCGATGATCCTCTCCCGATCGGGAGTTCGTTCGAGTTGGACGATGGCCTCGCCGGTAGTGACCGCCACTCTCACGGCCAGGCCGAGTTGGGGCTCGCCGGCATTGAGCTCGTCGACCGATTCCACGATGCGCAGGGCCGAACGCACTGCTCGTTCGGCATCGTCCTCGTGGGCGAGCGTCGCCCCGAAGGCAGCGAATACTCCGTCCCCCATCAACTTCTCGATGCTGCCGCCAAAACGCTCGACGTCCTGACGCACCTTGGTGTGAAAAAGAGTCAGGCGCCGGCGGCTTTCTTCGGGATCGGAGCGTTCGGTGTGGCTGGTGAATCCGACCAGGTCGGCGAACAATGCTGAGATCACCCGCCGCTCCTCACTGGGCCCCACTGGCGAGCTGGCTGCTGGGGCCAGCGCCGTACCGCAGTTGGAACAAAACCGAGCCCCGGCTTCAACGCTGGCGCCACAATTGGGACAGGTCAGGGCGAGAGAGTTGCCGCATGAGGCACAGAAGCGCGCTCCCTCGACATTGACGTTCCCGCAGTTAGAGCAGATCTGCGCCATGGCGGCCGATTGTATGGACTAGTGGGTCGCCGGGGCCGGAGGCGTCGTGCTCGGTTTCGATATGGCTAGATGGCGTCAGGCGAGGACGCGCCACTCCACCGATTGGATATCCACGGGTTCAGTGATGCCCTTGAGCGTGACCGAGCGAGGCTCGCTCACTTGGTAGGGAATGGCACCCGCGGTGCTTAAGAGCGCTGTCGACACGACGATCTCTTCTCGTTCGGCGATCGCCCCCACGCGGGCGGCAGCGTGGACGCCATGTCCCGAGTAGTCGCCCCCCTCGCGAGTGGCCTCGGCCAGATGGAGCCCGATTCGAACCCAGGGCGCGAAGCCGTGTTCGCGCCGATGAGCTTCGAGCAGTCTTTGAATCGACACCGCGCAGTCGATCGCGGAGCGAGCGTCTTCGAAGGTGGCGAAGAACCCGTCCCCGGTATGACGGACTTCCGCCCCTCCGTGCTTGCTGATTGCCTCGCGCAGGGTGCGGTCGTGCCAGTGGAGCAGGTTCTCCCAGGCGGCGTCGCCGATCAGAGAGATCAGATCCGTCGAGGTGACGATGTCGGTGAACATGAAGATCTTCGTCACCCTCTCGCCCCGCACGGTCGTCGTGTCTCCGGTTAGCTGCTGCACCCGCCGGAGGTCATGGGTCGCCCCCAGCTGGCCGAAGACCGAAGCCGCCGTCCGAAACTCCAACTGCGCAGCACTGGTCTTTCCCTGTTTAAGGCGGGCTTGACCGAGCAAGAAGCGGGCCTGGGCGCTTTCGTAGGGCAACCCCACCTCCTGCCAGCGCCGCCAGGCTCGCCCGAGCGCGACTGCGGCCTCATCGAACTGTCCTTCGGCCAACTCGAGCGATCCCCGACACGTCAGCGAGGTCGCCTCCCAGGTAGGACCTTCGTACAGATGGGCGGTTTGTTCCAATTCGACAACGCATCGCCTGGCCGTCTCGAGGTCTCCGGCTGCAATCGAGATCTCCACTTGCGCTGGAAGCAAGTGGGCCCGGGAGAGACTGTCGGCGGCAGGAGACGCCGCACTGACCCCTTCGGGCCTCCCGACCGCTTCCGCGATCGACTTCACCGCTTCCTCGATTTGTCCCTGATCCAGCAACAACAACGAGAGTCCCGGTTGACCATCGTGGCCGTATTCATAGGCCTTGAGAAAGGCTTCCTCGGCGCTGAGAAAATCACCCATCCGCCGCCGCACCTCCCCGATCTCGTACTGGGCGTACCCGATCCCGTCCATGATGTGAAAGCGTTCCAAGTCGATGCAGGCGTGGCGAGCATCCCGCTCGGCCTCCGACCAGGAGCCCCGCAGTCGTTTCAACTCCGCTCGGTGCACCTGGCAAATGCCGGAGTAGCCGCCCACCGCATGGGCGAGCATCCAGCGATCGGCCTTGTCGGTCCATTCGCCCGCACGCCGGTAGTCCCCGAGATTGCGGCAGACGGCAATGGTGTTGCAATAGACATCGCTCGCAGCCCGAAGATCGCCACCTACCGAGGTCGCTACGACGGAGGCCTCGTCCATCATCTTGAGCCCAGCCCGCCAGTCGCCGGCATGGACCAGGCCGATCCCCTTGAAACTCAAGCCCAGGGCTTCGATTCCAGGAACACCGAATCGACGACCCAAGGCGATGGCTTGCTCGGCAAGCGAGATTGCACGATCGGGGTCGTGGTCGACCATCAATGCCTTGGCGACGTAGATGACGGTGAGCCAGCCGTGCCCAATGGACTCCGGCTTGCCCTCGAGAACTCGTTCGACCCGGGAGATCCAGCCCCCGGCAACCGATATCGACAGTTGCCGTAGGGCGAAATACGCCAGGCGGGCTCCGATGCTCGCCGCCTCCGAGTAACGCCCTTCGCGTTCGAAGCTAACGAACGCTCGCTCAAAAACCTCGATCGCATCGTCAGGTCGCCCCGCCCACCACAAAGCGTCGGCGAGGAGCGTTAGGTCATCGGAAGATAGGTTTCGATCGCCTGCCGCTTGGAGTGCGGTCACGGCCTCTGGCCACTGATTCTTGCGGACGGCTTCTCGGCCGACCTCTAACAGGTCCGGCACTCCTTCTCTTTCAAACCGATTGGCCGAACCCTAGCCCCCGGCTTGACCAGTGGCCCAGGCGCCCTCCTCGTTGACAGCCCAAAGGCGGTAGGGTGACCAAGTCGTGGCCCGCTTCCTTGTGGTGGCGCATCAGACGGCCGACAGCCCCGAACTCTCGGCCGTGCTCCGTCAGTTTGCCGACGGCGACCCGACGGCCTCCTTTGTCCTCCTCGTTCCGGCAACTCCGGTCCAACACGTGCGCGGCTGGACCGAGGGAGAAGCCGCGGCGGTGGCCTTGGAAGCCGGGGAGAAAGCCGGCAAGCGACTCGAGGGTCAAGGGGTGAAACTGGAGGCGATTCGAGTCGGCGACCAAGATCCGGTCGAAGCCGCCGCCGACGAGTGGAACGAGCATCCCGACTACGACCGCCTGATTCTTTCGACCTTTGCCAAAGGAACCTCGCGCTGGTTGCGGGGCAATGCCGTTACCCGCCTGGAGAAGCGGCTCCCGATCCCGGTGACCCACGTCGTCTCGGCGGACCGCTGATTAACCGAGACGATTGGGCTGAAATTCGGTCACCTACGCCCGCTTTCTCCCAAATTTGGTTGCAGAGTCCCGGTACTCGTCCGTCAGCTACCAAATTTCGCAAGAACCGTTCGCCAGCAACCAAATTTGCCGAAGGTCTTCGAGACGCGAGAGCTACTCACCCCAGCCAGCGGGCGGCTCCTGGCGGCCGGGAGCGAAATGCCAGTACTCACGAAGCCGTCGACAAAGACCGTTGTCGTCGAAGTCCAGGAGCAAACAGCCAGGCAACGTGGTCTCTTCCCCCTCCACCCGCATCGTGGTCCAGAACTCGACCGCCACCCGAGCCCCGTCGGCAAACGGCTTTCCCATTCGCACCTGCACCTCATCCTGGGAACTGGTGACTGACTGCCAGTAGGCCTCAATCCCCTCCCGACCCTGGTGAGGCTCCTCGAAGATGTTCGACCTATAGGTGGCATCGGGCGTAAAGAGCATGGCCGCCATTGCCGGGTCTCGTTGCTCCCACGCCACCCGATATCCCTCCACCCACAGGTCCACGTTTTCTGGCATCCGACCTCCTTTGTTCTGACCATAAAACAAGAATTCCCGGGCTCGGTGCCCGGGAATTCATGAACTGTCGACCGTACCACTTCCTTGCATTCCAGCCTCCCTCTGCGGTTCCCCGCCCTTCCAGTCGCGGCGACATTACGGCTCTAGATCAGCCCCGCTGCGGCAGCCGGCGCGCGCCGAGTGTCGAAGCAATTCCTTGATCGGGGCGACGATCACCACCCCTTTAGCCCGGCGCGCTAGACCTCTATCGAGGGTGACAAAAGCGTCGGCCTGGAGTTGAGTGAGGGCGATGTACTCGGCGTCATAGGTCGAGGCCCAAC
>JAICGW010000061.1 GCA_025922945.1 Acidimicrobiia bacterium
CACCACCGACGTCACCGGGGTGGTCTCCCTGCCGGAGGGGACCCAGATGGTGATGCCGGGGGACAACACCCAGATGAGCGTCGAGCTCATCAACCCCATCGCCATGGACGAAGGTCTCCGCTTCGCCATCCGCGAGGGTGGCCGGACGGTGGGAGCGGGCCGAGTCACCAAGATCCTGAAATGAAGACATCAGACATCAGACTTCAGACATCAGATCTGACAGCCGGGCGCCAGCCCGGCGATCTGACGTCTCCAAGCCGGACGAAGTCCGGCGACCTCTTGTCTGCGAACGAGCGGAGCGAGTGAGCTAATGGCTGAACAGAAGATCCGCATTCGCTTGAAGGCTTACGACCACCAGGTGGTTGACGAGTCGTCGCGCAAGATCGCCGAAACTGTGGTCCGCACCCAGGCCAAGATCCGGGGGCCAATCCCGTTGCCGACCGAGATCCATCGCTATTGCGTGATCCGGGGGCCGCACGTCGACAAGGACTCGCGGGAGCATTTCGAGATGCGAATTCACAAGCGCGTGATCGACATCCTCGACCCCACTCCGAAGACCGTCGACTCACTCATGCGCCTTGATCTGCCGGCGGGGGTTGAAGTGGAGATCAAGCTGTGAACACCATTCTCGGCGAGAAGCTGGGTATGACCCAGATTTACGACGCTCAGTCGCGGGCGGTGCCGGTCACGGTCATCAAGGCCGGGCCCTGCCACGTCGTCCAGGTCAAGCAGCCGGACGCCGACGGCTACTCCGCCATCCAGATCGCCTTCGGCGATATCAAGGCCAAGCAGGTCAACAAGCCGATCCAGGGCCACTATGCCAAAGCCGGCGTCGAGCCGGCGCGTTATCTCGTGGAAGTGCGGGTCGAGGACCCCAGTGCCTACGAGGTAGGGCAAAAGATCGTGGTCAGCGACGTCCTGGAAGAGGGCAAGCTCGCCGACGTCACCGGCCTCTCCAAGGGCAAGGGTTTCCAGGGGGTAATGCGGCGTCACAACTTCTCCGGGCAGGGAGCAGCCCACGGCAACCACAAGAAGCATCGGGCACCCGGCTCGATCGGCGCCTGCGCCACCCCCTCCCGAGTCTTCAAAGGGATGCGGATGGCGGGGCGAATGGGTGGCGATCAGGTCACGACCCTCAACCTGTTGATCGTCGGTGTGGACACCGAGCGCAATCTCCTCATGCTGCGGGGTGCCGTGCCCGGGGCGAACGGATCGATGGTTTTGATCCGGGAGGCGGTGAAGGGCTGATGGCGGGTCTGAAAGCGCCGAGCTTCTCGGGATCGGGCGATGCCTCAGGCGAGGTGGAGCTCAACTCGGAGATTTTCGGAGTTGAACCCAACCACGCATTGATGCACCAGGTGGTCACGGCCCAGCTGGCCGGAGCGCGGGCGGGTACTCACAAAACCAAGACCCGGGCCGAGGTGCGGGGCGGTGGCGCCAAGCCCTGGCGGCAGAAGGGAACCGGTCGGGCCCGGCATGGCTCCATTCGCAGCCCCATCTGGCGCGGCGGTGGGGTGGCCCATGGCCCGACTCCGCGCGACTACAGCCAACGCACCCCCAAAAAGATGAAGCGACTGGCCCTCTATTCGGCGCTCTCGGTCCGCGCGGCGGAATCGGCCATCAGGGTTATCGATTCTTTCGACTGGCAGAATCCGCGGACCAAAGAGGCAGTGGGGTTACTCGATGCCATCGAGGCCGGGGGCAAGACCCTGCTGGTGCTCGGTCGTGGTGACGAAACCGCTCGGAGAGCCTTTCGCAACCTGCCCCAAGTCTGGATCACAAGTCCCGACCAGCTCGGAGCCTATGACGTGCTCTGGGCGCGGCAGGTGGTCTTCACCCGTCAAAGCCTCGACATCGTCAACGGCGGCGGCACCTATGACATCTCCAAGTCAGACTTCGTACGGGAAAGCGAGGCATCGTGAAAGACCCTCGTGACGTGATTGTCGCTCCCGTCGTCTCGGAGAAGTCCTACGACTTGATCGAGAAAGCCAATACCTACACGTTCGAAGTGGACCGGCGCTCGAACAAGGGCGAGATCAAGGACGCGGTCGAGTCGATCTTCGAAGTCAGCGTTCTTTCCGTGAACACACAGAACCGGACCGGCAAGTGGAAGCGCACCGGACGCACCTTGGGGCGCCGGGCCGGATCCAAGCGCGCCCTCGTCACCCTGGCTCAGGGTGACTCGATCGATCTTTTCGGAGTTTGAGATGGCGATAAGAAGCAGAAAACCAACCTCGGCCGGACGACGGTTTCAAACCGTGGCCGATTTCGTCGAGGTCACCAAGGCCGAGCCGGAGAAGGCCCTCCTCTCCTCGAAGAAGTCGAGCGGAGGCCGAAATGTCGCGGGCCGGATCACCTCACGCCACCGCGGGGGAGGCAACAAGCAGCGGTATCGCCAGGTCGACTTTCGCCGTCAAAAAGATGCCATCCCCGCCAAGGTGGCGGCGATCGAGTACGACCCCAACCGCAACGCCCGGCTGGCCCTGCTCCATTACGCCGACGGGGTCAAGTCCTACATCCTGGCGCCGCTCGGGGTCAAAGTCGGGGACAGGCTGCAATCGGGTCCAGGGGCTGACATTCGATCCGGCAACGCCCTTCCGCTGCGCAACATCCCGGCTGGGACGACGGTGCATGCCATCGAGATGCGCCCCGGTGGGGGGGCCAAAATGGCCCGCTCGGCGGGAACCGGCGTGCAGTTGATGTCAAAAGAGAACGACATGGCGCTGCTCCGACTGCCCTCCGGGGAGATGCGAATGGTCCCTCTCGACTGCCGTGCCACGGTCGGCCAGGTGGGCAACACCGAAGCCGAATTGGTGAAGTTGGGCAAGGCCGGGCGCAAGCGTTGGAAAGGGGTGCGGCCCCAGACCCGGGGCGTCGCCATGAACCCAGTTGATCACCCCATGGGTGGCGGTGAAGGGAAGAGCTCTGGTGGGCGCCATCCCTCCAGTCCCTGGGGCAAGACCGAAGGTCGGACCCGCAAGAAGAAGAAGTCAAGCAATCGGATGATCGTGCGTCGGCGCTCAGTCGGCGGGCGGAGGTAGAAAATGGCACGGAGTCTTTCGAAGGGCCCATTCGTCGACGACCATCTGATGGACAAGGTCGACGAGCTCAATCGCAAGGGCGACAAGAGGGTGGTCAGAACCTGGAGTCGCCGATCCACCATCGTGCCCGACATGATCGGCCACACGATCGCCGTCCACGACGGGCGTAAGCATGTGCCGGTTTTCATCACCGAATCGATGGTGGGACACAAGCTGGGAGAGTTCGCTCCCACCCGAACCTTTCGCGGCCACTCGGGTAAGAAAGAGAAGGCGGTGAAGAAGTGAAGGCCGATCAATATGAAAGTTAGGGCCGAAGCTCGCTTCATCCGCCATCCGGCGTTGAAGGTCCGGCGCACCCTTGACCAGGTGCGGGGACTTCCGGTCGAAGACGCGCGGGCACTCTTGGCACTGTCGTCCCGCGGCGCCGCGGCCCATGTGAGCAAGGTCCTCAACTCGGCGATTGCCAACGCCGAGCACAATTTCGCCCTCGATCCGGATGAACTGAAAGTGGCCGAGGCCTTCGCCAATGAGGGCCCCACGCTGCGCCGGTTTCGGCCGCGGGCACGAGGTCGGGCGACCCGGATTCGCAAGCGGACAAGTCATATAACGATCGTCGTCTCCGACGGCCAGGAAGAAGAAGACTGATGGGACAGAAGACCCACCCCTATCTATTTCGCATCGGCACCACCAACGACTGGAAGTCGAAGTGGTACTCCGACAAGGACTACGTCGCCCTGGTGAACGAAGACTGGAAGATTCGCGACTATCTCCGCGGCGAGCTGAAGAGGGGGGCGGTGTCGCGGATCGATATCGAGCGGACCCGAGACCGGGTGGTGGTCGAGATTCAGACCGCCCGCCCCGGAGTCGTCATCGGCCGTAAGGGTTCGGAGGCCGAGCGGCTCCGTACTGGTCTCGAAAACATCGCCTCGAAGCCCGTCAAGCTCAATATCACCGAGATCAAGGATCCCGATCTCGACTCCCAGCTTCTCGCCCAGGGCGTTGCTGATCAACTCGAGAACCGGGTGGCATTCCGCCGAGCAATGAAGCGGGCCGTGGCTTCCGCTCTCAAGTCCGGCGCTCAGGGAGTGAGAGTCGAGTGCAATGGTCGCCTGGGCGGTTCGGACATGGGCCGGCGCGAGTGGTACCGCGAGGGCCGCGTCCCGCTCCACACCCTGCGAGCCGACATCGACTTTGGCACCGCCACCGCCCACACCACCGGCGGCAGCATCGGAGTGAAGGTTTGGGTCTACCGCGGGGACATCATCGGGGGTCTGGCCGCCAGTCGCGAGAAGATCGCAGCCGAGGCGGCTCTGGCCACCGGAGGCCCGGCGCGACGGACCGCCCCGGCCAAGGCCCGAGCCGAGCAAGCAGTCGGTCGTGATAAAATGCCCCGTCTCATCGAGGCCGGAGGGGGCAAGCGTCTCATCGAGGCCGGAGGGGGCAAGCGTGAACCCGGCCGCCGCCTGATCGAAGCGGGCGGCGGGCGGCGGATCACCGCCGAACAAGCCGAAGTCGAGTACGAGGCTGCGCGCGAGGAGCAATCGACCGAATCAGTCGTGCCCGAGCCCGTGGTCGAAGACTCCACCGAGGAAACCCCGGTCGAGGAAACGGTCGATATCGATTTCGCCGAGGCCATCGACAGCGGGGCGGCGGATCTAGATCCAGATTCAGAATCGGAGAAGGAAGAGGAATAAGTCGTGTTGATGCCCAAGCGCACCAAGCACCGCAAGGTGCATCGTGGTCGTCGCACCGGCATGGCTAAAGGCGGCACCTCGGTCAACTTTGGCGAGTTCGGTCTCCAGGCCATGGAATCGGCCTGGATTACCGCTCGTCAGATCGAGGCCGCCCGTATCACCATCTCCCGCACCGTCAAGCGTGGCGGCAAGGTCTGGATCACAATCTTTCCCGACAAGGCCGTTACCCAGAAGCCGGCAGAGACTCGGATGGGTTCAGGCAAGGGCAACCCAGAGTTTTGGGTGGCCGTGGTCAAACCCGGAAGGGTCATGTTCGAGCTGGCCGGGGTGCCAGAGGACCTCGCGCGGGAGGCCCTGACCAAGGCCGGGCACAAGCTGCCGATCAAGACCCACGTCATCACGAGGGACCCATTTTGAAAACCGCCGAATTGCGCGAGCTCGATTACGCAGAGCTTTCCAACAAGCTGGCCGAGGCCAAGGCTGAGCTTTTCAACCTGCGTTTTCAGCTAGCCACCAATCAACTGGAGAACACCGCTCGACTGCGGACGGTTCGGCGTGAGATCGCCCGAATCGCCACCCTGCTGCGTGAGCAAGAACTTGCTGAATGGAGACAGAGCCAGTCATGACTGACCAACGGGGACGCAGAAAAACGCGGGTGGGAGTCGTCATCTCTGACGCGCGGGACAAGACCGTGACGGTCGAAGTCCCGACCCAGTTCAAACACCCTAGATACGACAAGATCGTGCGACAAACATCGCAGTTCCACGCCCACGACGAGGGAAACGACGCCAAGCGGGGCGACACCGTTCGGATCATGGAAACCCGGCCCATCTCCAAGCAAAAGCGCTGGCGAGTAACCGAGATCGTGGAGCGAGCCCGATGATCCAGCAGGAGAGCCGGCTCAAAGTGGCCGACAACACCGGGGCTCGGGAGGTGCTCTGCATAAGGGTGCTCGGTGGCTCGACGCGTCGCTACGCCGGTGTCGGGGATGTGATCGTGGCCACGGTCAAAGATGCGATTCCTGGCGGAGCGGTCAAGAAGGGTGAGGTAGTGAAGGCGGTCGTCGTGCGCACTCGGAAAGCGGCGCGACGGATCGATGGAACTTACGTCCGCTTCGACGACAACGCCTGCGTGATCATCGACAACAACCGTCAGCCCCGCGGCACCCGCATTTTCGGTCCCGTCGCCCGCGAGCTGCGTGATCACCGCTTCATGCGCATCGTTTCCTTGGCCCCTGAGGTCTTGTGACCATGAGATTGAGAGAAGGCGACAAAGTGAAGGTCATTTCCGGCAAGGATGCCGGCAAAGAGTCGCGCATCTCCCGCGTCATTCCCCGCAGGAATCAGGTCATCGTCGAAGGCGCCAACACGGTTCGCAAGCACCAGAAGGCGCGAGGCCGGACGATGCAAGCGGGAATCATCGACAAGGACATGCCCATCGACGCCTCCAACGTCATGATCGTGTGCGACGACTGCGGTCTTCCCACTCGCATCGGCTATCGCGTCGACGAGAACGGCAAACAGCGGGTCTGCAAACGCTGCGGAGGCGATCTGTGACCGTTCCCCGGCTGAAGACCGAATATCTCGAGAAGGTGGCTCCGGCTTTGCGCGAGCAGCTGCAACTCGCGAATGTGATGCAAGTTCCCCGGCTCGACAAGATCGTGGTCAACATGGGCGTTGGCGAAGCCGTCACCGACCGCAAACAGCTCGAGTCGGCCATGGATGAGCTGGCCCTCATCACGGGCCAGAAGCCGCGCATGAATCGGTCTCGTCGATCGGTGGCCGGCTTCAAGGTGAGGGAGGGAATGCCGGTCGGGGCCTCGGTGACCATGCGAGGCAACAGGATGTGGGAGTTCTTCGATCGACTGCTGGCGGTCTCCATCCCCCGGATCCGCGACTTCCGTGGCCTCAATCCGCGCTCGTTTGACGGCCGCGGCAATTACACCTTCGGGGTGACCGAGCAGCTCATCTTTCCCGAGATCGAATTCGACCGAGTGAGCTCGGTCAAGGGAATGGATATCACCATCTGCACCTCGGCCTCCGAGGACGCCCAGGCGAAGGCACTGCTTGATGCCTTCGGCTTTCCGTTCCGCAAGCAAGAGACATCGGTTCGCTAGGAGATATTTGTGGCGAAGAAATCATTGGTCCTCAAGGCGAATCGCAAGCCCAAGTTCGCCGTGCGCGGTTACAGCCGCTGCCAGCGGTGCGGGCGAGCGCGGGCTTTCTTGCGCGACTTCGGCATGTGCCGGATCTGTGTTCGCCAGCTCGCCAGCCGCGGGGAGTTGCCGGGGATCAGAAAGGCTTCGTGGTAGCCATGATGACCGATCCGATTGCCGACATGTTGACCCGGATCCGCAACTCGATCGCGGTCGGCCATGAGCAGGTGGAGATGCCCTTGTCGAAGTTGCGAGAAGGGATCGCCAAGATTCTCGTGGTCGAGGGGTACATCGATCGTTACGAGACCGCGGGCGAAGGCGTCCAGCAGAACCTGATTCTGTTTCTTCGCTATGGACCCCGCCGCTCGCCGGTGATTGCCGGTCTCCGCCGGGTATCCCGGCCCGGACACCGGGTCTATCGCCAGGCCAGCGAGATACCGCGCGTCCAGGGGGGTCTCGGAGTGGCGGTCGTGTCCACCTCCCAGGGCCTCTTGGCCGATCGGGAAGCCCGCCGTCGACGCCTCGGTGGCGAGATTTTGTGTGAGGTTTGGTGAGATGAGCCGGGTTGGGAAGAAACCGATTCCGATTCCGAGTGGGGTCGAGGTGAAGGTGTCGGGCCCGCGCGTTTCGGTCAAGGGCTCAAAGGGAACGCTCGAGCGAACCTTTTCGGATCGGGTCAGCATCACCCAGGAGAACGGGGAGCTGGTGGTGTCCCGCCACGATGATGAGCGCCAAAGCCGCGCCCTTCATGGCTTGTCGCGGGCCTTGCTGAACAACATGGTCGTCGGGGTCTCGGAGGGTTTTCGTTCCGAGCTCACCATCGTCGGCGTTGGTTATAGGGCTATTCAAAGAGGCCAGGACCTCGAATTGCAGCTCGGTTTCAGCCATCCCGTCAGCTTCGCCGCTCCGCAGGGCGTGACTTTCGAAGTGCCCGAGCCCACCAAGGTCATCATCACTGGCTTTGACAAAGAAGTTGTCGGCCAGGTGGCGGCCGATATCCGCAAGCTGCGTCCTCCTGAGCCATACAAGGGCAAAGGCATCCGGTACAGCAACGAGCAGGTTCGCCGTAAGGCGGGCAAGGCGGGCAAGCGATGAGAGGCACGCGCATCGACCAACGTCGCCGGCGTCATGCCCGCGTCCGCAAGGGGGTTTTCGGCGAAGCCGGCCGACCCCGCCTGGCGGTGTATCGCAGCAACCGCTACATCTATGCCCAGATCATCGACGACCAGAGCGGGCGGACTGTGGCGGCCGCCTCCTCTCAGGAGGCCGATCTCCGCGACCGCAAGCTCTCCGTCGACACCGCCACCGAGGTGGGAAAGCTGATCGCCTCGCGGGCCAAGGCCGCCGGTGTCGATACGGTCGTTTTTGACCGCGGGGGATTCGCCTATCACGGCCGGCTCAAGGCCCTGGCCGATGCCGCCCGCGAGTCGGGTCTCGATTTCTAAGGAGCGTGTAGTGGCAGAGTCACAGTTTGAAGAGCGAGTGATCAACATCAACCGGGTCGCCAAGGTAACCAAGGGCGCCAAGCGATTCAGCTTCAGCGCCCTCGTGGTCGTTGGCGACGGAAACGGCAAGGTTGGCGTCGGCTATGGCAAGGCGCGCGAGGTCCCGACCGCAATCCAAAAGGGGATGGAGTCGGCCCGCAAGGCCATGGTCATGATTCCCATGGCCGGCAGCACCATCGTTCACGAGGCGCTTGGCGTCCATGGAGCCTCGCGGGTGCTGATCAAGCCGGCGGCCCCCGGAACGGGCGTCATCGCCGGAGGCGCCGTGCGCCAGATCCTCGAGGCAGCGGGTATCAAGGACGCCCTGGCAAAGTCGATCGGTTCGCCGACGCACATCAACGTTGCCCAAGCGGCCATGAAGGCACTCACCGGACAGCGGCGACCCGATCAAGTCGCGCAGATGCGGGGCCGAAAGGCCGAGGACGTCATTCCTCCAGGGCTACTCGCTGCCTATCGAAGCACCGAAGCGATGCGGGCGGTCGACAGCTGATGGCGGAGGCGACGGTGAAGGTAATACTGCGACGCTCGCTCATCGGCGAGAAGCCGGGGACGGTGAAAACCGTCAAGGGCTTGGGCCTCGGCAAGCTCAATTCCAGCAACGAGCTCCCCGACAATGCGGCCACCCGGGGAATGATTCACAAGGTGAGGCACCTTGTAGAAGTGACCGTCGGTGACGAGCCGAAGACAAAAGGCAAGAGACAAAAGACTTCAGAATGAGCGAGCAATTTCAACTTCACGATCTCTCGCCAGCTCCCGGGTCGCGTAAGGCGCGGAAGCGGGTCGGGCGCGGCACGGGGGGCAAGGGCCACAAGACCGCCGGACGGGGAACCAAGGGCTTGAAGGCGCGTAACACCCTTCGACCCGGGTTCGAGGGTGGCCAGACGCCGATGTCGATGCGGATTCCCAAGCTGAAGGGTTTCCGAAACCCGAACAAGGACCCGTACGCAGTCGTCAATCTGTCGACGCTCAACCGCTTTCCGGCCGGTTCCGTCATCACCCCCGAGGACTTGCGCCACAAAGGCTTGGTCAAGCATCACGGCCGGGTGAAGGTCCTTGCCTTAGGAGAGATCGACCGGGCCCTCACCGTCAAGGCCGATGCCTTCTCGGAGGCGGCCAAGGCCAAGATCGAAGCGGCTGGTGGGTCGGTAGAGGTTCTCTAACCATGCTCTCGATGTTCCGCCACATGTTCACGATTCCCGACCTGCGGGGGAAGATTCTCTTCACGCTGGCGATGTTCGCCGTTTATCGCCTCGGCACCGCCATTCCGGTGCCCGGCATCGACCTCGAGGCGGTGAGGATCTTCCAGGCCCAGCAACAGGCTGGTGGCATCTATGGATTGCTGAATCTCTTCTCGGGCGGAGCCCTGGAGCAATTCTCGGTACTGGCTTTGGGAATCCTGCCCTACATCACCGCCACCATCATCATGCAGCTTCTCACCGTGGTGATCCCCCGTTTGCAGGCGCTGCAGGAGGAGGGTGAGGCGGGTCGGAAAACCATTACCCAATGGACCCGCTACCTGACCGTGGGTCTGGCCGCCATCCAATCGGCGGGATTCACCTACCTTTTTCATACCGGCACCTTTACCCAGGGCATCGACCTGGTGCCCAACTACACCCCGGGCCGGGTAGCGCTGATCATCTTGACCATGACGGCCGGCACCGCCTTTGTGATGTGGTTGGGCGAGCTCATTACTCAGCGCGGAATCGGCAACGGAATGTCGCTCTTGATCTTCGCTTCGATCCTGAGCCAGTTTCCTTCCATCTTCGGTCAGCTCTGGGGAGCCACCGGCGCCATCGAGCGCTACGGCCTATTCGCCCTGGTCATCCTGGCCTTCGTGGTGATGATCGTGGCGATCATCTACATCGACCAGGCCCAGCGCCGGATTCCGATCTCATTTGCCAAGCGGGTTCGGGGCCGGCGGGTGATGGGCGGGCAATCGACCTACATCCCGCTGAAGGTGAACACCGCCGGAGTCATCCCGGTGATCTTCGCCTCCTCGGTCTTGCTCTTTCCCTCCCTCCTGGTGACGGCGATTCCTTTCAATAATCGGTTCATGCAGGGGGTCCGCCGGTGGTTGGACTCCAACCTGGGAGGCGGATCGAGCGGGGGTCAGATCAGCTTCTGGTACGTGTTGATCCTCTTCTCTCTCATCATCTTCTTCACGTACTTCTACACCGCGATCCAGTTCGATCCCCAGCGCCAGGGGGAGATGCTGCAACGGCAAGGGGGCTTCATTCCCGGCATCCGACCCGGATCGGCCACCTCCCGCTATCTGAGCCACACCCTCAATCGGATCACCTTGCCCGGATCGATTTTCCTCGGCGTCATCGCCGTGCTGCCGACTCTGGCAACCCTGATCTGGAACATTCCGATCGGCTTTTCGGGGGTCTCGATACTGATCGTGGTCGGAGTGGCGATCGAAACCATGAAACAGATCGAGAGCCAGTTGACTATGCGCAACTACGAGGGCTTCCTGACTTGAGGCTGCTGTTTGTCGGGCCCCCGGGAGCGGGCAAAGGGACACAAGCCGCCCTCGTCGCCTCCCGCTTGGGGGTCCCCCACATCTCGACCGGGGAGATGTTTCGAGACCACGTCGCCTCTGGAACGGATCTCGGCCGGCAGGTCCAGGAATTGATGGAGGCCGGGGCCTACGTGCCCGATGAGATCACGGTCGCCATGCTGGCCGACCGCATGCGGTCTCCTGACACGGACAAGGGATTCATCCTCGATGGCTTTCCCCGCACGATCGGTCAAGTCGCATCGCTCGACAAGCTGCTGGGCCCCGATGGCCTCGACCGGGTGGTGCTTTTCGAAGTCGACGAGGAACGGCTGGTGGAGCGAATGCTGGCCCGGGGGAGGGCGGACGACAGCGAGCAGACAATTCGCAGCCGTTTCAAGGTCTACGAAGAGCAAACCGCCCCGTTGGTCGAGCTCTACCGAAGCCGGAAACTGGTGGTGTCGGTCGACGGTGAGGGCCCCGTCGACGAGGTCACCGAACGGATTCTCCGCGTGCTCGAAAAGTGATCACTCTCAAGTCCGAACGCGAGTTTTCCAAAATGGCCGTGGCCGGTCGTTGTGTGGGCTCGGTCCTCGATGCGGTTCGGGCGGCCGCCGTTCCCGGAAAGACCCTGCTCGAGCTCGACAAGATGGCCGGAGAGATCATCGCCGCCCACGGCTGCACCCCCTCCTTTCTCGGCTACCAGCCCTCGCCTCATCAGGTTCCGTACCCGGGGCACCTCTGCCTATCCGTGAATGACGTGATCGTTCACGGCATCCCCAGCGCCTACCGGCTGCGAGAAGGAGACATTCTCTCTGTGGACGCCGGAGCGATATTTGAGGGCTTCCACGGGGACGCCGCTTTCACGATGCCGATCGGGGAGGTGGCCCCGGAGGCGGCCCGCCTAATCGCCGCCACCGCCGCTGGGATGTGGGCGGGGATAGCCGCGGTTAGGAGCGGCAATCGTCTGGGCGACATCGGAGCGGCGGTACAAAAGGTCGGCGAGGGGCAGGGACTAGGGATCGTGCGCGAGTACGTCGGTCACGGCATCGGCCGCAGCATGCACGAGGAGCCCCAGGTCTCGAATCTGGGCACCGAGGGCCGGGGCCTGCGGATCAAGAACGGAATGGCGCTCTGTATCGAGCCCATGTTCAACCTGGGTGGCTGGGAGACCTCGGTAGATGCCGACGGCTGGACCGTACGGACCGCCGATGGCTCGCTCTCGGCCCATTTCGAGCACACCGTGATCCTGTCCAAAGACGGCCCCCAGGTGACCACCGTGGCCAACGGGCCCGTTCCTACCAGTACTTTCGCCCTAACCGGGCCCTTGCGCTATCATTCACAACCGGTCTCCGGGACCCTGCTGACGTGACTTCTGAGGAAGAAGATGATGTCATTCGGGTTTCTGGCACCGTTGTTCAGAACCTCCCGAATGCCACTTTTCGGGTTGAAATCGACGGCGGATTAGAAGTGCTCGCGCACGTCTCCGGAAAGATGCGGATGCGGTACATCCGGATCCTTCCCGGTGACCGGGTAGACGTAGAACTGTCAGCGTACGATCCCACCAGGGGCCGAATCGTCTGGAGATACCGATGAAGGTCAGACCATCCACAAAGAAGATGTGTGAAAAGTGCCGGATCATCCGGCGACGCGGTCGCGTCTGGGTTATCTGTCCCAACCCCCGACACAAGCAGCGTCAGGGCTAAGAGTCATGGCTCGTATCGCCGGAGTTGACCTTCCCCGCGACAAGCGGCTCGAGATCGGTTTGACGTACATATTCGGGATCGGTCTCACCCGGTCCCATGAGATCTGTCGTGATCTGGCACTCAACCCCGACACAAAGATCAAGGACCTGACCGAGGACGAGGCCGCCAGGATTCGCCGCTTGATCGAGTCCAACTACCAGGTTGAGGGAGACCTCCGCCGTGAGGTTCAGCAGAACATCAAGCGCAAAATTGAGATTGGCTCCTATCAGGGCGTTCGACATCGTCGCGGGCTCCCGGTCCGGGGTCAGCGCACCCATACCAACGCCCGTACCCGCAAGGGCCCCAAGGTCGCCATTGCCGGCAAGAAGAAGGTGAAGAAGTAATGGCGCAGAAGCAGGCGCAGGCGGGAACCACTCAGAAGCGGGTGCGCCGTCGCGAGCGCAAGAACATTTCCCACGGACAGGCGCATATCAAGGCCTCGTTCAACAACACCATCATCACAATCACCGATCAGGGCGGAAACGTTGTGGTGTGGACCTCGGGGGGAGCCGTCGGTTTCAAGGGCTCCCGTAAGTCAACCCCCTACGCCGCCCAAGTGGCCGCCGAAGAGGCGGCCCGTCGCGCCGGTGAACACGGAATCCGCAAGCTCGACGTGATCGTGGCCGGGACCGGCTCGGGCCGTGACACCGCCGTGCGCACGCTGCAGAACATGGGCATGGAGATAACGGGGGTTCGAGATGTCACCCCGATGCCCCACAACGGTTGCCGTCCTAAGAAAAGGCGGCGCGGCTGATGGCCCGGAGTATCGGCCCTCGCCATCGTGCCTGCCGGCGCGCCCGCACCCCGCTTTGCCAATCGAAGCGCTGCCCGGTCGAGCGCCGCCCCTATCCGCCCGGCCAGCATGGGCGGGGGCGGATCAAAGAGAGCGATTACCAGTTGCAGCTGCGCGAGAAGCAGAAGCTGCGCGCCATGTATGGGATTCTGGAGCGTCAATTCCGCCGTTATTACGAAGCCGCCACCCGCCAGCCGGGAATCACCGGCGAGAACCTCCTGCGGATACTCGAATCGCGAATCGATAACGTCGTGTGGCGATCTGGATTGGCCGCCACTCGTCCTCAGGCTCGCCAGCTCGTCAACCACGGCCATTTCCGAGTCAACGGGAAAAAGGTTGATATCCCCTCTTACCAGCTCAAGGCCGGCGACGTGGTGTCGGCCAAGGATCGCAGTCGCGACCTTTTGATCATCCAGCACTCGCTCGACACCATTAGCCATCCCGTGCCGGAATGGCTGTCGGTGAACGGGGATGGGCGAGAGGTCACCGTGCTGTCCCTGCCCGATCGAGCTCAAATCGATACCTCGATTCGGGAGCAGATGATCGTCGAGCTCTACTCCAAGTGACCGGAAAGGAAACTGGCCTGTGTTGATTGTTCAGCGTCCTCATATCGAGGAAAGAGAATCCGGAGAGAACCGTTCCAAGTTCGTGGCCGAGCCCCTGGAGCCGGGCTTTGGCTACACGCTCGG
>JAICGW010000062.1 GCA_025922945.1 Acidimicrobiia bacterium
GTAGGACTCGACATTTCCAAAGAGATCTTCCGGAATCCGGCGGACCACGAGCAGTTCCTCGTCGATCCCATCGCCCTCGAGGTCGAAGGTCAGATACTGCGCCACCCCGGGTTCAGGATCTGAGAGCCCGCGGCCGGCGATGAAAGCCACCGCTTCGTCAATTAGATCGGAAGGAGGCGGGCCATCGGAATTTGCGAGCCGAGGCACGACGTTCCAGGTGGCCCCGGTGATGGCGATCGCTCCCGGCTGGCCATGGCCTACGGGCAACCTCGGATCCAGAGAGATCATCGGGGTCTGGCTCGGTTCGCAGATCCGGAGCGAGGAACCGACGGCGGTACCCGCGACTCCGCTGAGATCGACCACCTGATACTCCTCTCCTCCCTCTACCTCGAAGACTGCCTCGCCAGGTATCCACTGAGTGCCATCGTGATACCCGAGCAATCCCGAGCTACTGACTACCAGCGCGAAGTCCGCTTTCGCGCCGGTTGTGGTGGTGGCCGGCGCATCTGTCGTGGTCGAACCGATCGTGGTGCTGGTTGGGGCAGTCGAAGCGGTGGGTGCGACCGCCATCGTCGAGGAGGTCGTGCTGGCGCTCTCCCCGCACGCAACCAGAAGTAGCGAAAGAAGAAGGATCGAATGCTTCATCGAAAGGAGAGCAAATCGAGATCGAGTGCTCGAAAGAGTCGAGCCAGGGTATGAAGCGGGAGCCCGCGCACACTCGACGGACTCCCGTCCACCCCGGCGACATACAAGGCGCCAATACCGCCCAAGGCATAGGCCCCAGCCTTGTCCATCGGCTCGCCGGTGGCGACATATTCGGAGATCTCCTCGTCAGTGAGGTCGAGGAACCTCACCAGGGTCGATTCCACCGCCGACACCGTTCGCACGACCGGATCCATGATCGTCACCGCCACGGCTGTGAGGACGTCGTGAGTCTGACCCGAGAGCCGCCCCAGCATCGATCGGGCTTCGTCTGGATGTGCCGGCTTGCCCAGCACCCGGCCCTCAATGACGACGGTGGTGTCGGCCCCGACCGCCACCACGCCTGGCTGGGCGACAGCATTCGCCTTGGCGCGGGCTATTCGCTCGACGTAGTCGTACGGCTCCTCTTCGGGGAGCCGTAGCTCATCGACATTTGGTGCCACCACCTCGAAGGTCAATCCCAGGGTCTCGAGCAGCTCACGCCGCCGGGGGGAGGTGGAGGCGAGCACAAGCTTCATCGGCCGGCAATCCGTCGACCGATGGGACAAGACCTCATGGGCAAAGCTTGGTTCTTAACCGGCGACGATCTTGCGGATTCGCCCGTCGACTGTGACGACGTAGATCTCACCGGCCGAGTCGACTCCGAACGAGGTCACCGAGCCCATGTCGCCTACTTCACTCCAGATCTTGCTCTCGCTGATTCCTGATCCGGTGTACCGAAACGATCGCAACGTACCCTCACAGAAATCGGAATAGAAGTAGGTCCCGGCCAATCCGGCCAGCGCCGTCCCCCGGTAGACATAGCCGCCGGTGATCGAACAGCCCTGACTGTGGGTGTATTCGGCCACCGGCCCGATGTAGCCACTGCACGGCCCGCTGCGGCAGGTGCTGCCTTCCAGATGGGGCCAGCCCAGGTTGATCCCGGTGGCCAAACGCGAGATTACGTTCACCTCTTCGCGCGCGTTCTGTCCCACGTCGGCCACGTAGAGCAGGTCTCCGTCGAAGGCGTTGCGCCATGGATTGCGAACCCCCATCACCCATATCTCCGCTCCGGGATTGGCCTGGTTGACATTCATCCGCAGGATCTTTCCGAGGAGGCTGGAGGCGTCCTGAGCATTGCCAAACTGATCGTTGGCACCCCCGCCATCACCCAGGGCGATATAGAGCAGGCCGTCGGGACCGAATCCGAGCCAACCGCCGTTGTGATTGGAAGCGGGCTGGTCGACGGCTAGGAGCTGGCGGGCGCTCCCGGCGTCGGCTCGGTTGGGATCCGAGGAGGCCTCGTATTCGACCACCCGGGTGTCGCCGGCCGTGTTCGTGTAGTTGACGTAGAGCCGTCCGTTGTTGGCGTAGTCGGGATGGAAGGCGAGACCGAGAAGACCTCGTTCACCGCCCGTTGAGACGGCAGCCGAGAGGTCGAGAAAGGTTCCGCCTCCGATAATGCGAATGCGCCCGGTCTGCTCGACGACGAATAGCCGGTCATCGCCGGGAGGTGAGGCCAAAAAGAGAGGCTGGTCGAACCCGCTGGCAATAGTGGAGAGGGAAAGGCGGTTGGCCCGAGGCGGGGGGACGTTGGGAACCAGATCCCATCCCCGGGTGAGGAACGTCGCCATCTGGTCGCGCAGCACCTGATCAAAGGGGCAGTAACGACCGCCGCCGCAGCCGTTCGTGATCCCGGCGGCGGCAATGGCTTCGACCGCCTGGGTGAAGAAGGCTCCCGGCCCGACGTCGCTGAAAGTGCCGGCATGACTTCGGGGAGAGAGCCCGAGTGCCCGCATCAAAAAGAGGGCCATCTCCCCCCGCGAGGTCGGCGCTTGGGGACGGAAGGTGCCGTCCGCGTAACCGGTAGAGATTCCCATCTGGGCGATTCGCTCGACAAAGCCCGTGTACCACTGGCCGGCGGGGACATCGCTAAAGGTCCCCGCTGAGGCCAGAGGGCCCTGACCGAGGGCCCGGACCAGGAATGCAGCCATTTCCGCCCGGGTCACCGGAGCCGCGGGGCAGAAGAGGTCGGGAAGGCAGCCGGTGGTGATGCCGGCGGCGGCGATCGCCTCAATCGCCCCCTCATGGGGATTGCCGTCATCGTCGACAAAAGTCCCTCCCGGTGGGAGGGTGGTCTGTGCCTGCGCCGCCAGCCCCGATAGGGCCAGCATGAGAACCAGAAACCAAACGGCCCAGTGCCTTCTCTGCATGAATTCTCCCCCGATCGGTCGGAGAACCCTAGACCGCTCCCCACTCTGGGAGGACCCCGGCGTGATCGAAGACCACTTCGCCGCAACGGATCCCGATCACCGGCCGGGTGAGGACGCTGACGTTTTCCGCGGGGTCGGAATCGAAGAGGAGGAGATCGGCGCTAGCGCCGACTTCCAGGCTCGGCAGCCCGAGATAGCCGTATGCGCTGGGGCCGGCTGCTTCCACAGACTCGCGGGCGCCCAGCCCATACTGGTGGAGGCGTACGGCCTCCATCGAAACTCTGCCATGGGGAAGACCCAGATCGCTCCCCGCTAGGACTGCGACCCCCATCTCGGCAGCCAGCGGGAGTAGCCGGCGGACATTCTCTAATCCCGTTCCGAGCACACGGGCCGCCGTCGATCCCGGCCCAAAGCCCGACATCACGTCTTCGGTGTTGCAAACGGTCGGAACCCAGGCGCCACCGCGGCTGCTCAAGAGCTCGAGGTCCCTCTCGGTGAGGTAGAGGCCATGTTCGATCGAATCGCACCCAGCTCGAACCGCCATTCCCGGAGTGTGGGGGCCCATCGTGTGGATGGCCACCCGCAGTTCCGCCTGGTGAGCGATTCGGCAGGCATCGGCCAGCGCTTCTTCTGAAAAGTTGATCACCGGCCCTCGGCCTTTCTGCGGCCAGTCGCCGATGAGCTTTACCCAGCCGCCGCTGGGGTCGGATTCTTTTACCGCAGCGGCAAGCTCGGCGTCGGAGACCTCGACGCCGAAGCCCGGGAAGTACCCGTGCTGTCCGGTGATGATCCGTCCCGCTGCTCGCAACTCGGGTCTTGTCGCGGGCGGGCTCTCCATCAACCGCAGCACTACGTCGTCGCGCCAGCCCTTGTCAATGACCAGGAAGACCCCGCTTTGCAGCTGGGCGAAGGCCCGGCGTTTGATCCCTTCGATTTCTCCGGCCGCGGAAACGTCCTTCAGGGAGTCCACTGCCAGGTGGGCATGGCAATCGGCCAGACCGGGAAGCCCCCAGTAGCGGCTCAGGTCAACTTCGAAGTCGGAATCGGGCTCGATCCATGAGCCGTTGGAGATCGATAATTGCTTTAGCGAATCATTCCATGTCCGAATCAGAAGCGACATGTGCCGATGGAAGGTAGCGAAGGCGGCGGCGAGAATGTGTTGCGTATGAAGGCGGCGCTGCTCTTGCTCGCGTTCTCGATTTTCGCTTGTGGCGGTCCCGCCCCGATGTCTACGAGCGCCGTCGTGCCCGTCGCGTCTGCCACCACCTCCACCACATCCCCGAGCGACCTCGAGGTCACGATCCAGGGTTGCGGAGCGCCGCCGGTGACCTTCTCCGTGCTGTGCGAGGTGGTCGAGCTGATCGAGACGAATCACTTCAGCCCTCCTGACCGCCCAACCATGGCCGCCGCCGCGCTCGACGCGGTGGCGACGTTCGAGACAGGCGATACCGAGGAGCTTCCCCGCGGTCTCGTTTGTGCCGTGCCTTCGGAAGAGTTTGCTCCGCTCTGTGAATCGATTCGGGCCGAGGTGCTCGATTCCTCCGCTCCCGTCTCCGACATCGTCGAGAGGGCGGTCGACGGCGTGCTGTCGGCGATGGTCGACCCCTACAACGTTTACGTGCCTCCCGAGTTGTCGGGCTCGATCGGCGAGGACGGGATCGTTCCCGGGGTCGGAATGGTGATCGCCGCCTTGAGCGCGGCTGGCTCACCGTGTATTCGGGTGGCGCCCTCGTGTCCACTCCAGGTCGTGACCGTCCTTCCCGACTCGGCCGCCGAGGACGCCGGCATCCGGGCCGGCGCCGTTATCACGGCGATCGATGGCGAACCGGTCGAAGGCCTGGGGACGGTGGAGGCGGCCGGCTTGCTGGCTGGAGAGGCTGGTACCACCGCGATCCTCACGATCGACTCGACTGAAGTCACCCTGACTCGCACCCCCGCCGACGCCATCCCGATGAGCGGCGAGATCGTCGGATCAACGGCCTATTTGCGATTACCCGAGTTCGGGTTTGCCACCCACCTTGAACTCCACGCCTGGTTAACGGCGTTCAACGACGCCGGCGTCGATCGGCTGATCATGGACCTGCGCGACAACCCGGGGGGATACCTCTTCTCCGCGTCCATCGTCGGTTCCGAATTCGTGCCCAGCGGGGTCCTCTATCGGACCCAGGAGCGGGTTGGCAACTTCGATTACCCGGCCGTCGAAGGGGGCATCGCCACCCGCGTCCCGCTGATCCTGCTGGTCAACGAGAACAGCGCCTCGGCGGCGGAAATTCTGGCGGCGTCGCTGCAGGAACGTGATCGGGCTGTGGTCGTAGGCACCCCAACCTTCGGTAAGAATCTGGTGCAGTCGAGCTTCGAACTGAGGAACGGGGGCCTCCTTCGCCTGACCATCGCCACCTGGACCACAGCCGACGGCGCCTCGGTGGCTGGCACCGGAGTTGTCCCCGATGTCACCCTCACCGTCGATCCCACCGCCGACGTAGCCAGCGTGGTCGACGCTGTGCTCTCTGCTCTCGGGTAGAGAGCGTTCAGGCGTAGATTTGGCCGCATATATGGGGTCAAATCCAGGCAAGAAACGAATGTGAACCGGCTCCGGGCGCTCTTTCTCCTCCTGGTCGTCGGGTGCGCGGTCTCCACCGCTCCGCCCAGGACCATTTCGATCTCGGAAGCCACCACCTCATCGTCGACGGCCACGACCACCGCCGCTCTCGAGCAGGCGGTTACAACCGTCCCTTCGACCACCACGACCACGATTGCCGTCGACTTCCGGACCTGTGCCCCCGAGGAGCAAACCCTTCTCTGTGAGGCTTACCGGTTGATCGGGGAGAAGTACGTGGACCCCGTTCCCGACTCAACACTGGCGGCCGCTGCCGCCGACGAGGTCGAGGCCCTTGATGAAGAACCAAGTCGTGCCACTGGCGAATGTCTGATTCCGAGCCCCGATTTTGTCGCCGTGTGCCAGGAGTGGGTTTCCGAAGGAGTGCCCTATGCGGTGGCGGAGGAAGCCGCCGTCTGGGGCCTGATGAACGCCTTGGACCCCAATAGCGCCTACCTCGACCCGGCGGCGCTGCGGATGCTGCAGGAGGATCAAGCCGGATCGGTGGAAGGAATCGGTGCTCTGGTGGCCTCAGAGGATCTCAACGCCGCTGATCCCCAGTCGACCCCATGCAGCGTGGTCTCGGAGAATTGTCGTCTGGTGGTCATCTCCGTTTTCGATGGGAGCCCCGCCGAGGCGCAAGGCCTGCTCTCCGGCGACGTCTTCGTGGCAGTCAACGGTCAGTCAATCGACGGTTGGACTGTCGACGAAGTGACGGCAGCCGTGCGCGGACAGGCGGGCACCAGCGTGAGTCTCACGGTCGAGCGTGACCGGAGGGAGATCGAATTCCACATCGTCAGAGCTTCGATTTCGGTGCCGGTGGTCGAGAGCGAGGTGGTGGGAGATGTTGGCTATCTGAAGCTGAACGTGTTCACCGATAGCTCTGACTCACAGTTTCATGACGCGCTCGATCGTCTCGTCGCCGCCGGGATCGATCAACTTGTTCTCGACTTACGCGACAACCCGGGAGGAGCGCTCTTCGCGACCGTCCAGATTGCCAGCGAGTTTTTCTCCGACGGAGTTGTCGTGCGCACGATCGGGCCCGAGGATGAGGAGGTCTACGACGCCGACGACGGCGGTCTCCTCGCCGACAGTTCGCTTCCGGTGGCGATCCTGGTCAATCGGGGGAGCGCCAGCGCCTCCGAAGTCCTCTCCGCCGCCTTGCAGGAGCGGAATCGGGCGGTGGTGATAGGCGACAACACGTTTGGAAAGAACACCGTCCAGCAGCGTTATGGACTTTCCAACGGCGGAGCCCTCAAGCTCACCGTTGCCCGCTGGGTGACCGCCGCGGGAACCGACTTCGGCGAAAACGGTGTCACTCCGGATATCGCCGCCGATCTCGACGAGTTGACCGTCGATCAGCTGGTGCTGGCGGTCTCCGATCTCAGCGGCTGGTCCTAGCAACCCGCGGTGCTAAGTCAGGCGGAGCAGGAGACGCCGGTTCCCCCCAGACCGCAATAGCCGCTGGGGTTCTTGCCCAGATATTGCTGGTGGTAGTCCTCGGCGTAGTAAAAGGGCCCGGCGGGTTTGATCTCGGTGGTGATCCGGCCCCGATGGCCCGCCCGCTCAAGATCTTCCTGATAAGCGTCGCGGCTCTTCTCCGCCTGCTCCTGCTGTTCAGGAGTGGTGGTGTAGATCGCCGACCGATACTGGGTCCCGACGTCGTTTCCCTGCCGCATGCCCTGCGTTGGGTCGTGTCCTTCCCAAAAGCGCTGTAGGAGTTCGTGATAGGTGACCTCGGCCGGATCAAATACCACCAACACCACTTCGGCGTGGCCGGTGCGGCCGCTACAGGTCTCCTCGTATGTGGGGTTCGGGGTGATGCCGCCGGCGTAGCCAGCGGCCGTGGTGTAAACCCCCGGCGTTTGCCAGAAGCGTCGCTCGGCGCCCCAGAAACAGCCCATGCCAAAGATCGCCGTTTCGAAATGAGCGGGAAACGGGCCCACGAGCGGGTTCCCGTTGACGAAGTGGCGGGCGGGCACCGCCATCGCTTCCTCCCGGCCCGCTAGAGCGCCCTCCGTCGATTTGTTCCGTCCAAACATCTGCAAGCTCCCTTCGCGTACGAGACTAAAACCCGTCGGGGATACCCGGTTGTTCCACGGGTTCCTGGCGTTTTTCCAACTGGCGAAAAGCCGGGTTGAAGAACCCGTATAGGACGACAGCGAGATAGCACAGGCCGATGATGAGGAACGTGGTGACGACGCCCAGCGCTTGTACGGCGACCCCACCCAGCAAGACGCCAGCCGGGATCGACGCCCACGCTCCCGCCCGCATGGTCCCGAAGACGCGACCCCGCAAGGCAGACGGCACATTCTCGTAGGCCACCGTATAGATGACTGGATTGAGCCCACCCGTGGCAAAGCCGACCAGGCCCAACGTGCCCAGGGCAGCAGGAAGCGGTGGCAACGAGGCCAGCACCAGGTACATGGCAGGGACTGCCAGATATCCGCCGAGCAGGATCGGGCGCCGGGGAAGACGGTGTCCGACGGCGCTAAAGAGCAGCGACCCCAGCAGCGCCATCCCTCCGAAGACGCCGTACATCAAGCCGAGTTCGGCCGCTCCACCATATGCCTGGTCGGCCAGCACCGGCATCGCCACCGAAAAGGGCGCGTCAAGAAAGTTGGTGGCGAGGACGGTGAGAACGATCGCCAGGATCAGTCGGTGCTGGCGCACAAACCGCCAACCTTCCACCACGTCGGTTAGGAAACTCGTGGCCTCTTGTCGGCGGCCAGGCGTCGGCGGGACCGCCCAGGCCACTAGGGCAGCCGAGAAGAGGAAGCTGGCAGCGTTGACCCAAAGTGCGGTCGGAGCGCCGAGAGCGGCTACTAGCAATCCCCCGAGCGGTCCCCCGATGAGCTGAGACCCCTGCTGGACGCTGCCGCGGATCCCGCTAGCCCTTTCCATGGGGAGAGAGGCAGCCGCGGCGAGGTCGGGAAGGATGGCGGCGCGCGCTGTTGCTCCGGGTGCATCGAGCAACGCTCCGAGGAAGACCAGCGCCATCAACTGCCAGAGTTCGATTCCCACCGTGGCCTCGAGAAGAGGTATGGCGGCTACGGCTGCTGCGCTGGCGAGGTCGGCGATGACACTGGTGCGACGAAACCCGAGGCGGTCCACGATTACTCCGCCGAAGAACCCGGCCAGCACGGCGGGAAGGAAGTTGAAGAAGACTGCCAGACCGGTGAGGACAGGGCTGCCGGTGGTGATGAGGACGTACCAAGGGATCGCCAATTGGGCGACGGCGTTGCCCGTCAAGGAGATCGCATCGGCGACGAAGAGAGCGCTGAGAGGTCGGCGGTTCAACCCCGACCCTGACTGTTTTTCCTGACAGAGCGAACCGACAAATTCGGCTTTCCCTTACTATCGCCAGACATGGTTCGATACCGCAAGCCAACGGAACGTTCGGGCGACATCATCGATGTGCGGGGAAGCGGTGGCAGGCGGAGGCCGGGAGTTGCCATCGGTGCCGGTGGAGGGGGGCTCGCGATCATCATCGCCATCATCGTTGCCCTCCTGACCGGTGGCGAAGGCGGAGGGCTCGGCGACATTCTCGGTGACCTAGCTCCAGCCCCCCAGACCTCCGCCGTCGAGAGCCCGCTCGACCCGGCGACCGATCCGCAGGCAGACATGGCGGACTTCATGTCGGTGGTGCTCGACGACAACCAAGCCATGTGGCAGGAGATCTTCTCCTCCTCGGGCCGCCAGTATCAGAACGCACAGCTGGTTCTCTTCACCGGATTCACCGACTCAGCCTGCGGCGGGGCCGACGCTCGGATGGGTCCTCATTACTGCCCGCTCGACCAGCAGATGTATCTGGATCTCGACTTCTTCCAGGAGCTCTCGGACCGATTTGGAGCCACGGGCGACCTTGCTCCCGCCTATGTCCTCTCCCACGAGATCGCCCATCACGTGCAGAATCTGCTTGGCATCAACGAGCAGGTGCGTCAGCTCCAGCAGCAGGATCCCTCCCAAGCCAATGACCTGTCGGTTCGGATGGAGCTCCAGGCCGACTGTTTCGCCGGGGTCTGGGCCTCGACGGTCTTTGTCGGACAGCTACAGACCGGGGAGAACCTCGCTTTGGACCCCGGAGAGATCAGCGAGGCGCTGGAGGCGGCGGCCGCGGTAGGCGACGACCGGATTCAAATGACCACGCAGGGACGGATCGATCCGGAATCGTTCAACCATGGCACCTCCGAACAGCGCCAGCGCTGGTTCCAGACCGGTTACGACCAGGGCGATCCGAACGCCTGCGACACCTTCTCCGGCAGCGTCTAGCCCGTTGTTTCTCCCCCCAGCGAGCGCAGCGAGTGTTGGGGGGAGTGGCCCAGAGGGCCGAGGGGGGCTGGCTCCCAGCGAGCGTTAGGGGGGTTCCCCAACGGAGGGGGTGGGCAGGAGGCCAGTTAGCCTTGCCGTCAAGTCATGGGCCCGCGACGGGCAGGAGTCGCCTTCATTGCGCTGGTTTTCCTGGTGGCTTTGCTACCGGTCGTCTCTCATGCCCAAACCAGCCTCGAGGAAGCGGAGGACAGGCGAGAATCTGCCTTCACCTTGCTGGCCGGCGCGGTCGCCAACCGCCAGGAGACGGAGGCCAAGTTGTTGGCGGCGCTCGAGGAATACCAGCGACTCTCGGCCTTGCTCGCCGAGAAGGCGGCTTCAGTCGACCGATTAGGAGAGTTGGTCGGAACGGCGGGTAGCGAGTTGGCCCGGGTCACCGCCCGCGTCGATGCGTTTGCGGCCGATGCCTACATGGAGGCCCTCTCGCTACCGGCGGGGTTGGTCTTCGATAGCAAGAACGTCCAGCAAGCCCTGATTCGCCAGCCCATCATCCAGCTGCTGGCTGGTGACGAACAAGACCGGGCCAACACGCTGGTGGTCAGTCGTCGAAATCTGGATCAGCTCCGTTCTCGAATGGCGGGAGAGATGGCGGAGGTAACCACATTGCAGGTGGCGGCCGAGGCGGCCGCAGATAACCTGGAAGCGTTGTTTGTAGAAGCCGACCGGGCGGTCGGCGTCGCCATCGGCCGGGCGCGAGCCGCCGACCGTGCCTTCTTGGCGGAGCTTGACCGAGTGGAGCGAGCCCAGGCTGCGGCCGCAGAACAGGAGCGCCAGTCCGAACGTTCCACCACCACCACGACGGGGCCATCTCCGGTTGTCACTCCCAACCCGACCACGTCCACATCGCTTCCCCCGCCTCCCTCGATTGGGACCAATCCGATCAAACCGGCGGTGGAGCGATGGCGGGGCCTGGTGTCCGCATACTTCCCGTCGGCGTGGGTGGAACCGGCGCTTCGCATCATCCAGTGCGAGAGCCTCGGTGACCCTGAGGCCTACAACCCCTATTCGGGAGCCTCCGGTCTGTTTCAGTTCTTGCCCGGGACTTGGGCTGTGATTGCATCCAAAGCCGGCTTTGGAGGGGCAAGCGCCTTTGACCCCGAAGCAAATATCGGTACCGCCGCCTGGCTCGCGGCCTACTACCAGAGCCTCGGTCGCAACCCCTGGACTCCCTGGTACTGCACGCCCTGAACACCTTCGCGGTCCACGCTCCATCTGCGGAGAAGGTCGAACTCTGCCTCTTCGAGAACGGAGCGGAAGAACGCGTCATCCTCAACCCCACGGCGGGTTCCACTCACACGGTCGACCTCGGGGTGGGAATCGGTCAGGAATATGGTTTCCGGGTCCATGGACCTTGGAGTCCCGACGAGGGCATCTGGAGCAACCCACAAAAGCTATTGACCGATCCGTACGCCAGATGCATAAGAGGTCGGGTGACCGGCGACGACGCACTCGTCGCCGGCGACCTCGAACCAGATCCTCGGGACAGCGCCAAGCACACTGCAAGGTCGGTTCTGGCGGATCTCGCTTTCGACTGGGAGGGAGAGTCTTTTCCGAATACTCCGTGGGAAAACACCCTCCTCTATGAGACACATGTCAAGGGGATGACGGTCCTCCATCCCGAGGTGCCTCCTGATTTGCGGGGCACCTACGCCGGCCTCGCCAGCCCGCCAATCCTCGACCATTTCGCCGAGTTGGGCGTGACGGCGGTCGAACTGATGCCAGTGCAGGCCTCGGCCACCGAGCCGGCCGTTACCCACCGCGGCTTGACCAACTATTGGGGATACTCCACCTTGGGCTTCTTCGCTCCCGATGCCCGATTCGCCGCCACCACCGAGCCGGTGAAGGAGTTCAAGGCGATGGTTAAGGCCCTACACCTGCGTGGCATCGAGGTCATTCTCGACGTCGTCTTCAATCACACCGCCGAAGGCAACCAGGAAGGCCCGATGCTTTGCTTCCGAGGGTTCGACAATCCTGGTTTCTACTGTCTCGATCCCATCGATCGGCGCCGCTATCTCGATCGCACCGGTACAGGCAATAGCGTCGATCTGACCTTGCCTTGGGCTCGACAAGTGGTGCTGGATAGCCTGCGGTACTGGGTCAGTGAGATGCACGTCGACGGCTTCCGCTTCGACCTGGCCACCTCACTTGCGCGTAACCCCGATCATTTCGATAGCGAGTCCCCGTTTCTGAGCGAGTTGGCCGCCGACACGGTATTGGCCACGTGCAAGTTGATCGCCGAGCCCTGGGACAATGGCGTCGGTGGGTACCAACTAGGCAATTTCCCAAAGCCCTGGCGCGAGCTCAATGGTCGCTACCGCGACACCATGCGCGAGGTTTGGCGAGGCACCCCGGGAACGATCGACGAATTCGCAGATCGACTAACCGGCAGCTCGGGGATATTTCATCAACGTGGACCGACTGCTTCCATCAACTTCATCACCAACCACGACGGCTTCACGCTGCGCGACCTGGTCAGCTACGACGTCAAGCACAACGAAGCCAACGGAGAGGGCGATCGGGACGGCGAGTCGAACAATCGGTCCTGGAACAGCGGTACCGAGGGTCCGACCGCTAGCGAGGAGATCATTGCCCTTCGCGCTCGGCGGGTTTCGAACTTCCTCACCACCTTGCTGCTCTCGCACGGGGTTCCGATGCTTCTCGGTGGCGATGAACTGGGGCGGACGCAGGGCGGGAACAACAACGCCTATTGCCAGGACAACGAGACGTCTTGGTTCGACTGGGTGGCCGCCGATCCCGGCCCTCGCCATTTAGTGAGCACACTCGCCCGCCTGCGACGCGAGCATCCGGTGTTGCGCCGACCTTCGTACCCAACCGGCAACCTGGCCCCCAACGGTTTGCCCGATTTCGGCTGGTTTTCGCCCGCGGGCGAGATCATGACCTCCCGTGACTGGGAGACCTCCTGGATAAGGACGCTAGGGGTGTATTGGAACGGAAGCGCAGTCGAACCGCGGGACGAGTCCTTCTATCTGATAATGAACGCCAGCACCGAACCTACCCAATTTCATCTCCCGGACATGCTCGACGAGTGGTCGTGGCGCGAGGTGATTTCGACGGGACCATCGCAGGCCGAAGATCCCAATCCGACGCTCCTCCCGCTCTCGATGGCCCTTTACCGCACCCGCTAAGCGAACCCAGGGTTGTTAGTCCGAGAAAACCCGGCCTAACAGCCCACAGAAGAGTGGTATCAGTCGATGCGTTGGTTCTTGGCGATCGCCACCACCCCACCCGGGGACAGCTCGAAGCGGCTCTCATCGTGCTCGCGATCGATGCCGATGCGCGCCTGGGGGGGCACAGTCACGTTCTTGTCGATGATGGTGCGCCTCACCACGGCTCCGGTGCCGATCGTCACGTCATCAAAGAGGATGCTGTTCTCGACCACTGCGCCCGGCTCGACGCGGACATCCGGAGACAGAACCGAGTTGCGCACATAGGCGCCCGACACGATGACGCCGTTCGAAAGGATCGAATCAGCGATCTGTCCGGAGCCATGATGCGCCACCGCCACCACCTTCGCCGGCGGCGAGGTGACCGAGGCGGTGTAGATCGGCCATTGCGAGTTGTACAGGTTGAAGATTGGTTCGGTGGCGACCAAGTCCATCGAGGCGTCGAAA
>JAICGW010000063.1 GCA_025922945.1 Acidimicrobiia bacterium
CCGGATACCTGCTCGGGGAGCGTCTCAGCGCCCTTCAGATGCTGGGGGCGGCGCTCATCGTCGGAGCCGTGGGGTCAATGTTGTGGGTCCGTGCGCGGTCGATTCCCTTGACAGGCCGGGTTCCATCGATTATCGTCGATGATCGATGAATGTTGATCGTGAGACCGCGGCCGTTTGGGCTAGCTGGTTTCGAGCGCTAGGCGATCCCTCCCGGATTCTGGTGCTGAACCTGCTGGCGGCCAAGGCCGAACCGATGTCAGTTGGAGAGATCGTCGAGGCGCTCGACATCGGCCAGTCGACGGTTTCCCATCATCTCAAGCAACTTGCCGATGTGGGCTTCGTGCTCGTCGAGGAGCGAGGAACCTCGAATCTTTATCGCGTGAATGACCTGTGTCTCGAGTGCTTCCCTACCGCGGCCGAACTGGTCATGGGAGTAGCTCGTACAACCGCCGAATGGAGGGCGTGCTGATGGATATCAAAGAGAGAGTGGCCGACCGCTATCGATCGGCTGCCTTGCAAATGCTGGAAGGGGAATCCGGTTGCTGCGGAGGGTCGACCTGCGGTGACGGCGACTACGAGGACATGGGGGCCTTGGCGGAGGTCAGCCTCGGGTGCGGAAACCCGACGGCAGTGGCCGACCTTCACCCGGGGGAAACCGTTTTGGACCTCGGTTCCGGCGGAGGACTCGATGTAATCGTCTCCGCTCGGAGAGTGGCACCGGGTGGCAAGGCGATCGGAGTCGATATGACTCCCGAGATGCTCGAGCTCGCCCGCAAGAACGCCGTTGCGGCCGGCGTCGACAACGTCGAGTTCCTGCTCGGTCACATCGAGGAGCTGCCCATACCAAGTGGGTCGGTCGACGTGATCATCTCCAACTGCGTGATCAATCTGTCGACGGAGAAGCCCCGCGTTTTTGCGGAGATGGCGCGAGTCCTGGGTCCCGGTGGTCGCATCGGCATCGCCGATATCGTCGCCGATGATTTCCTCACCCCGGCAGAGAGAGCAGAGCGCGGTGACTGGGCCGGTTGTATTGCTGGTGCTCTCTCCGAGAACGAGTATCGCCAAGGCCTCGCTGAAGCAGGCTTTACCGATATCGACTTGGAGTTCACCTCCGAAGCCGCCCAGGGGATGTACAACGCCCTTATTCGGGCGAAGCGGCCGTAGCGAGATCGAGGTCGCCAATTAGGCGACGGACCCGGGATTCGATCTCGTCCCTGATCGCACGGACGGCTGCGATCGATCGGCCGGAAGGGTCGTCTATCTCCCAGTCGAGGTAACGCCGGCCGGGGAAAATCGGGCAGGTATCGCCGCAGCCCATCGTCACCACTACGTCGGCGCTGCGGATGTCCTCGGTCGACCACGCCCGAGGTCGCTCCTGAGTCAGATCGATCCCGATCTCATCCATTGCCTCGACCACAATCGGGTTGACACGCGCGGCCGGCTCCGAACCCCCGGATAGGACTCGCACCCGGTCGCCGGCGAGATGTCGTAGCCAGGCCGCGGCCATTTGTGACCGACCGGCATTGTGGACGCAAGCAAACATGACGGTCGGCTTATTCATCTCACCATCAGAGCTCGGCGCTGAACAGCACCTCGCCCGAGGGAGCGGGCAGGCCGCCGGCCGGTTCCTGGGTGATCGCCACCAGCTGGCCGGAACGAGCCTCGGCCTGGAGAAGCACGGTCGCCTCGCCCGCTTCATCGGGAACAAAGACTCCAGCCGGCAGCGGCTCTCCCTCCCCAATCAACCAGAGTTGATAGGTGCTGCCTTCCTCCGGGGAAGCCAGGCCGCTGAACTCCACCGCCGCCGCTTCCTCCGACGCCGAGAAAACCACCTGGGCCTGCTCGGGCGGAGCGGCGGCGAAGGCGTCGTGAACCGCCAGCTCAACCGTGCGGGCGTCGGCGGCTGCCATCAGCTCATCGAGGGGATTGGGATTGAAAAGCGTCAGCCCGCCCAAGAGCACGACAAGGACCGCGGCCGCAACCCAGGTCAAGCGCCAAAGCGGGCGTCGCCTTGGAGCAAGCTCGACGACCGGAGTGTCCGTCACCGAGCCGATGCCACCCAGAACCCGGCCCCGCAAATCCGAGGGTGGCTCGACCGCCAAAGCCTGGTCAAGAGCGATCACTCCCTGGGTAAGGTCATTCACCAACGCGGTGCACTCGGTGCATTCGAGGAGATGGGCCTCGTATCGGCTTCGCTCCTCGGGCTCCAGTGCTCCCAGAACGTAGGGGGCCGCGAGGTCTTCGAACTCGCTCATGAAGTCGCCCCTAACGCCTGCCGGAGCCGCAGTAGGCCATCACGCATCCGAGTCTTCACGGTGCCGAGGGGAAGGTCCAGCATTCGGGCCACCTCGGGGTAGGTGCGCCCCCCGAAATATGCGAGTTCTATCACCTGACGCTGGAGGTCGGTCAGCTGGCCCAACAGGTTTCGAACCTCGACCTGCTCAAAGGCGATGGAGACTTCCTCCGCCACCCGGTCGGCGGGAAGCTCGACCCAACTCGGCGCCACGCGTTCCTGGCGATCACGAGCAGCCTGCTCGCTCCGCACTCGGTCCGTGGCTCGGGCGCGGGCGATCAGCATGATCCAGGTGAGCACCGAGCCCCGGCTCGGGTCCCAGTTCTGGGACTTGCGCCAGACTTCGAGGTACACCTCCTGGGTCACCTCCTCGGCGTGCTCCGGTGAGCGGACGATCCGACGAACGATGCCGAACACCACCGGGGCAGTGCGGTCGTAGAGAAGAGCGAAGGAAGCCTCGTCTCCCAAGGCCACGGCCCTCATCAGATCCTCGAGCTCGGGAGTGACGCGCGACTGCGGGAGGGAGGATTCCATGGACGGGGCGGCCCAGGCTACCGACGTCCCACGGACGCGGGCTCTGGTGAGAGCGGTTGCGAGCATGCGCCAAGGATGTTCGGAGCCAGCGCCGGTCCCGGTTTGGTGCTGGCGCCCGCCAGTTGGCTGAATGGCACAATCGGCTGATGACGCAGATCGATCGCCTCGCCGCTGACTACTGGGACCGAAACCTCGAAGCCAACCCGACCTCCGCCACCATCATCGGGGATCGTCGCTTCGATCATCTGCTCGACGACATCTCTCCCGAGGCGACCGAGCAGATCCTCTCCCAATACCGACGAATCCAGGCCGAGGCGGAAGCGATCGACGAGGGCGCACTTGACCATCAGGGCCGCATCACCCGATCCATGCTCCTATCCGAAACCCAGGCCGATATCGACATGATCGAGACGGGAGTCCTTTATGGCGCCTGCGATCCCAACACCGGAGTGCTGGTGGGTCTGCTCCAGGCGGCGGGCCAGACCGTGGCCACTACTCCCGAGAACGCCGCCGCCCTGCTCGAGCGCTATCGGCAGGTGCCACGTCTCTTCGATCAGGCACTGGAACGACACCTCGTTGAATTCGCCGCTGGGCGAACACCCACGGCCACCAACATCTCGCGGGTTGTGAGCCAACTCGACGGGTATCTCGGCAGCGATTCCACCGATGATCCGTTCGTCCAGACGGCCGGTCCCGAAGACTGGGACGGCCTCGGCGAGTGGCGAGGTCAGCTCGAGCAAATTGCAACCGAGATCATTCGACCGGCCTTGACCAAATACCGAGATGGCGTAGAGCAGTTAGCCGTCCAGGGTCGCGATGACGACCATCCAGGCCTTTGTCACATCGAGCGGGGCGACGAGGACTACCTGCGCGCGATCAGGACTTTTACCAGCCTTCCGTTTACGGCACAGGAACTGCACGAAATCGGGCGGGAGGAGGCGGAGGGTCGGCTCGCCGACGAGTTTCGGGCTCTAGGCGAAAATGCGTTGGGGACCTCGGATCTGTCCGAGGTCCTAGATCGACTGCGCAACGATCCCACTCTTCGGTATGCGAACGCCGCCGAAATCACCAGCGATGCCGAAAGCTATGTCTCCCGCTCCTGGGCGGCGGCGCCGGACTGGTTCAACCTCCGACCGAGCGCCAATTGTGAGGTCAAAGAGGTCCCGGCAGCTCTCGCCAAGGATGTGCCCCCCGCCTACTACTTCCCTCCGGCCACAGACGGTTCCCGCCCCGGGATCTATTTCATCAACACCTACGACGCCTCCGGTCGGGCCCGTTACTCAGGTGAAGCCGTGGCGTACCACGAGGCCAATCCGGGTCATCACTTCCAACTCACGCTCTCAACCGAGTTGACGGATCTCCCCGAGTTTCGAAAGCATGCGCTCACCTACGCCTTCGTCGAAGGCTGGGGTCTCTACTCCGAGCGGCTGGCCGACGAGATGGGCCTCTACACAGATGATCTAACGCGCCTGGGGATGGTTTCGGCCGACGCCTGGAGAGCCTGCCGCCTGGTGGTCGATACCGGAATTCACGCGTTGGGCTGGACCCGTCAGCAGGCGGTCGACTACATGCACCAGTGGTGTGCGATCGACGAGCCCTCTGTGCAGGTGGAAGTCGACCGCTATATCGGGATGCCCGGCCAGGCCCTGGCCTACAAGGTGGGCCAGCGTGAGATCTTCCGGCTGCGGGAAAAGGCCCAGCTCGATCTGGGTGATCGATTCGATGTCAAGGATTTCCACGACGTGTGCCTCGGGAGCGGCAACATCAACCTCCCCATCCTGTCCGACCTGGTCGAGGGCTGGGTGGGTAAGGCCCGCTCGGCGTAAAGGCGCAGTTGGCGGAGAGGGAGGGATTTGAACCCTCGGGAGAGCTATATCACCCTCCACTCGCTTAGCAGGCGAGCGCCTTCGACCACTCGGCCACCTCTCCAGGGCTCTGCTGACCTAGAACGGCCCCAGCGCCAGCCCCTATTCCATCATGGATCGCGTTGCTTCGACAAGACCGTCGTCTGGGCCCAGCTCTCCGCCCGTCGGATAACAGCGCCCTTCCCTTCGAATTAGGAAGGCGTATGAAGCGGCCCGGCGGTCGTTAAGAGTCCATCAGGCCGGCAAAACAACGCCGGCTATCGGTTACAACCGAATCGAGTGATATCGATGAGTGATTCGACTGCAACGCTTGACCGCGAACATCCCGAACGGTTCATTGTCGTCGAGAGCTTGACGGGTTGGCAGGCCCTTAAAGACGACCTCCTTCCGCTGATGGCCCTTCTGGGTACCGCCTACGGCTGGGTTCTCGCCCTGCTCGTGGCTCTGATCGCCGCCGTCGCCCGAGTCGTTTCCTAGTCCGAAGCCCGACATCAGGCTCGGGGCGCCACGGCCTCGAGCTCGTCCGCCGTCGCCAGGTGGAAGGGCACGCTGGTAACGGCCACGTCGGGCTCTGCGGCGAGTATTCCCTTGATGGCGAGCCCGGTCTGGTTGTGTAGCAGTTGTCCGAGCCGTCCCGAAACGATGAACTCCGGCAGCAAGACATTGATCAGTGTGCCCGGAGGTTCGTCCCGTCGACGGCGTCTCACGTATCTCAACAGAGGTCGGGTAATGCCGCGGTACGGGCTTTCAACAATTTCCAGCTCAGGCTCAATGTGATGCGCCTCCCAGGCAGCCTCCACCCGTTCACGTTGCTGCTCGTCAACGTCCACATGGACGCAGTGGATGCCATCCGGGCCCAGGCGCTTGGCATACGCGAGCGCCTCGAGAGTCGGCCTAGTTACCTCGCTGACTGTCACCACCAGGACATGCCGGGAGATGGTGCCCTGTTGAACCTGATGGACCCACCGACTTTGAACCACGGTCAAGTCCGTCACGGCCACTCCGGGCTCGAAGAGCAGCAGCGCCTTGAGAATGAGACTGTGGGGGTGGGTGAAGATGCTCCTCAGCCGGCGAGTCTGAAACCGCTCTGCGAGCACAACGGTTATGCGTGCACCGGGATGAGCGTCCCGCTCGCCGCGGATGTAGTTACGGATCCTGCGAACGATCGGCTCGCGATCCGGCTCCAGCAGCACGAGCGGATGCTGCGGATAGAGCCGGCTCCAGATGTGGACAAGATCTTCACTTTGCTCGGGTTCGACCGCGTGCACAACGGTGACGCTGTCGGGGTCGATCAATGCGGCGTAGCGCAGGGCGCGCTCGGTGGCCGAATCGGTATGAGCCGCCAGAACGATGACGCGATGTGTCCTCGGCTGACTGCGGGGAGGGACGCGGCCGAGATGGAGGGCCACACGGCGGTAGTGCCGGTTGATCCCCATCATCCAAGCCACGAGCAAAGGCACAGCCACCATGACGATCCAGGCGCCGTGGGCAAACTTCACGACGGCCACGATTACGAGCACCACTCCAGTAGTTGTCGCTCCGATGGCGTTGATCGCCGCTGAGCGAGCCCACCCTCTTTCCCGAGTCTTCAACCAGTGTCGCACCATCCCCGACTGACTGAGCGTGAAGCTGGTGAAGACCCCAACCACGTAGAGCTGAATGAGCTGAGACACCTGGGCATCGAAGGCCACGAGCAACAGACCGGCAAGGAGAGCGAGGGCAAACACTCCGTTCGAGAAGACCAATCGGTCACCTCGGTTTCGGAATTGGCGCGGCATGAATCGGTAGCGGGCCAGAATCGCCGACAATCGCGGGAAATCCTGATAGGCCGTGTTGGCCGCCAGGATCAGTACCCCGGCGGTAACCACTTGCAGGATCCAAAAACCGGCTCCGCCATCGAAAGCAGTGCGACCTATCTGGGAGATGACCGTTCCGTACTGGTCAACGAGAGCCTCGGAGATCCTGACGTCGAAGAGCCGTGCCAGAGTCGAGATCCCCAAGAACATCGATATCGAAATCAGGGCCATGATGCCAAGCGTCGCCGCGGCATTCCGACTCTTCGGTTCCCGAAATGCTTGGACGCCGTCGGCGACCGCTTCGATCCCGGTCAGGGCGGTGGATCCGGAGGCAAAGGCTCGCAGTATCAAAAATAACGTGACCCCTCCCAGTTCGGGCTCGAGTTCGATCCCAGCCGAGGGAGCTTGCGGACAGACGCCATCGGAACATTGCAAGAAGCCGGTGATGAGCATTACAAAGACTGTGGTTACGAAGGCATAAGTGGGAACTGCGAACAGCCGCGACGATTCCTTTGTGCCCCGCAGGTTCATGACGGTCAATATCACCACAAAGGCCAGGGCGAGCTCGATCCGCCGCTCGAGCAAGATCGGGTAGACCGAGGTAATGGCTGCCACCCCGGCCGCGGCGGAAACGGCGACAGTCAACACATAGTCGGTGAGGATGGCCGCGGCTGCCACCACTCCGGGGGCGACTCCCAGGTTTTCGAGGGTGACGATGAACGCTCCCCCGCCTCCCGGATAGGCGCGAATGGTCTGTCGATAGGAGACAACAACAACGGCGAGCAGGGTGGCGACTGCCAGACTGATCGGTGTCAACAAACGGAGGGCTCCGGCCCCCGCCAGGGCGAGGACGAGCATTGCTTCCTCCGATGCATAAGCCACCGAAGAGAGCGGGTCCGAGGCAAATACCGGCAAGGCCAAACGCTTAGGGAGAAGCTGATCGTGCTCGTCGTGGGAGGCAAGGGGCCGACCTATAACCCGGCGTTTGACGGTCGTCCAGGAAGTCACCGGAGCACCAGCGAATGAGAGAAATCGGTGAGATGCAGTCGACTCGCGACTACGTCGTCAACTGGATAGCGGTCGTCAACCGGCACGGGGCCATGGCCTCATTGATACCCCTAGCTGAGGGCAAGCCGATGATCTTGACGATTTCCTAACGGGCCAGTCTGAATATTGACGCGTTGCTGCGGATGTAGCTTTTCGAGGTGAAGCGCATGCCCTTGGCCGGGCAACCGGCTGGTGAAGCTTTGAGTCGCCAGCGGACCGCGAGCGCCTGGGCGGTGGCGATTCTGGGTCTGCCACTTCTGACCTGGCTCCTCGACGGTCTCTCCGATCGCCTGGGTCTCCACAACGTGCTCCTCCTCTACCTCCTCACCGCCGTCGTAGTCGGAGTAATCGGCGGCGTGCTCCCCGCAGTGGTCACTGCCCTGGCCGGATTCCTCCTCGCCAACTGGTTCTTTACCGAACCGATCCACACCCTCATGGTCGCCGACTCCGACCATCTGGTGTCGATCTTCGTCTTCCTGGTGGTGGCACTGGCGGTTGGCCTCCTGGTTGGCCTCTCGACTCGCCGCAGCGCCGAAGCGAACCGAGCCCGGGCTCAGGCAGAGGCCCTTGCAATGAGCGTCTCCGGAGGTGGCTCCGGTACCTACGAGCACGACCTCGTCGCCCGGATCCGCGAGGTCTTTTCATTGACGGCGGTAAGCCTGCTGCGCCGCGATGGTGGCGGCTGGCGGACCCTGGCTTGGTCGGGTGATCGTGAGCTTTCGACGCCGGACGAGGGGACGGAGACGATCGAATCTTCGACAGAAGCAGTGCTGGTGCTCCTCGATGGGCGCCTCACCCCCGATGATCGAATGGTCCTCCGAGCCTTCGCCGCCCAAATCCTCTCTGCGATGGAACGCGAAGAACTCGAGCGAGAAGCGCAAGCTGCAGAGGCCATCGTGGCGACCGATCGCCTGCGAACCGCGCTTCTCGATGCGGTGTCCCACGACCTCCGCACTCCCTTGGCCACCATCAAGGCCTCTCTTACGAGCCTGCTCGAAACCGGGGTCGAGTGGTCTCCCACCGAAACGCGTCTTTTCCTCCAGGAGGCGGTGGACCAGGCGGAACGCCTCAACCGGATGGTCGGTCGCCTGCTCGACGCCGGCCGGCTTCAGGCCGGAGCGATCAACGTCTTCTTTCGTTCCGTTGGGCTCGACGAGGTCGTGTCTTCTGCCCTCTCGGGGCTGGCGCATGTTTCGGAAAGAGTGTCAGTTGACATCCCCGAGTCCTTGGATCCCGTGCAAACCGACCCCGACCTTCTGGAAAGGGCGGTGGCCAACCTGGTCGAGAACGCCATGACCTGGTCGCGCCCCGGAAAGACCGTCGATGTGGCTGCGGCAGAAGAGGCCGGTCGGGTGAAGCTGCGGATAATCGATCGCGGGCCCGGCATTCCGCTTGCAGACCGGGATCTGGTCTTCCAACCTTTCCAACGCCTCGGTCAGCAGGTCGGCAAAGGAGTCGGCCTCGGTCTCGCCGTCTCCCGCGGCCTCCTGGAGGCTATGGGCAACAGCCTGAGCATTGAAGACACCGCCGGGGGCGGCACGACAATGGTGATCGAGCTCAAAACCAGCCCTGCCGAAACGCCGGCTGAGCTTTCCCAAAAGGCGCGGCGTGGCTGAACGACAACGAATACTCCTTGTGGATGACGAGCCGGGGATCGTCCGCGCTCTCGGCATCAACTTGAAGGCCCTTGGATATCAGATCGAGGCGGCCGCCGATGGAGAAGACGCCCTCCGTAAGGCGGCCGATCACCGACCCGATGCCGTCATTCTTGATCTAGGGCTTCCGGGGATCGACGGGATCGACGTGATCCGCGGACTGCGGGGCTGGACAACCGTCCCGATCATCGTGCTTTCGGTTCGAGAGGCCGAACGGGAGAAGATCGCCGCCCTCGACGCCGGGGCCGACGATTACGTCACCAAGCCTTTCGGCATGGGCGAGCTCCTGGCTCGTCTGCGTGCCGCGCTCCGTCGCGAACTCGAGCCCGACGCCGAAGTGCCCGTGGTGGTGACTCCTGCTTTCATCATTGATCTCGCCGTGAAACGGGTGACCAAGGGCGATCAGGAGATCAAGCTCACGCCGACCGAATGGGGAATTGTCGAAGTCTTGGTCCGCAACCAGGGAAAACTGGTCAGTCAAACTCAGCTCTTAAAGGAGGTCTGGGGCCCGCAGTATGGCGAGGAGACGAATTATCTGCGGGTCTTCATCGCTCAAGTGCGGCGCAAGCTCGAACCGCAGCCGAGCAATCCCCGTTACTTCCTCACCGAGCCTGGCATGGGCTACCGCTTCGAGAACCCGGTTTGAGCTCCGAGCGACAGGGATGCCGACTCCGAGCTCCAAATATTTAGGCTCCCGAAAAGCCCAGGCATGTCCATTGACTCGTACGTTCTGAGACCCGGTGAGGGCCGAGCCATCGACCTCGGCGCCTTCATCATGACCGTGAAAGCATCGGCCGAGGCGACGAGCGGTGGCTTCACGTTGCTCGAGGCAGCGGAGCCGCCCGAGTTCGGACCGCCGATGCATATCCACCGTGACGCGGCAGAGGCCTTCTACATCCTCAGAGGTGAGTACGTCATCTTCATCGACGACCAAGAGAGCAGATGCCCAGCTGGATCATTCGTATATATCCCGGCAGGTGTGGCACACGGCTTTCGCGTGGGCCCTAATCCGAGCGCAAAGCTCAATATTTACGTTCCTCAGGCGATGGTTGGCTACTTCGATGATCTCGCCGCTGCAATCGCCTCGAACGACGTTGATGACGCGACTCTCGGCGCAATTGCGCAGCGTTATGGGATGGAAGTCTTGGGACCAGTTCCTCAGGGCTATGCGTAGGTCGACTGAGTCTCGCTCGGGCGCTGCGGCTTACCTGTGCAGGCCACGCTGCCTCAAGTAGCGCGCACACGCAGCCCGATCGCTAGCCGGGTGTTCCGTCGCTTCTTCGAGCAAGTTGCTGCAGCTGCCCTTCATGAACGTCGCTCACCCATTCCCAGCCCTTCTTGGCGGATGGACCGATTCGCGGGTCGTCGGGACCACCGCCGTCACGCAAGGCCTGCACGTACACCCGATCCTGATTTATCTGCGTGCGTAGCTGATCAGCGCCGCCGACAGAGCCGTGACCTGGAATGAAGACTTGAACGCCCTTCGCCACGCCCTCGAGCAGGTCCATCGCGTCGAGATAGTCTCCGATGGGGTCGGGGGCGCTGACGTCGAGCATCGGAATCAAGACATCAGAAAGCATGTCGCCGACTACGAGAGCCCTGCTTTCCTCGATCAACAGTGCCGCGTGGCCCGGAGCATGCGCCTCATGTTCAATAATCCGGATTAGGGGGCCATCCCAAGGAATCTGCGTAGCTCCGGCGGGCAGGCCAGTAATGAGGCCGAACAAATCCAGCGGTATCTCGTCGGCAATTTCCGGCGGTAATCCCTCCGCGATCCGGGCCTTCCAGTCCGCGTTCGACAGCAACTCTCTCATATAGGCCGCCCCGCGGGCTGTCCCATAACGAGGCGCTTCGCCAAGGACGGCGTGCCAGAGTACGTGATCCCAATCAGGGTGCGTCGAGAAGCCCGCCACAACAGGAAGGCCCAATTTGCGCAGGTCCTCCGCAAGGCAAGCCATTTCGTCGCCCGTTTGTCCGGGGTCGATGAGCATTACACCGGATCGGCCTTCCACGACAACGGCGTTGTTTTGGAGTAACTCACTCTGGTGGACCAGCACACCCTTCGCGACCTGCCTCAGCATGACGCCTCCTTCTTTTCGCTAAATCTTGACCCGATTCTCGTAATCGGAAAATCGCTCCCACCACCGGCTAGCCCACCGAGCTGATCATGGCTTCGAGGGCATTCACCTCTTGGCCGTGGACGATGCGAAGCGTCTCCGCCATCCGCCCGAAGAGCTTCTTTCTCGCCCCGGCGTCCAGGCCGGCATCGGACTTCTTCAGACGGGCGCTACGAAGCCCGGCAGCCTTTGCCTCGTCCCAACCCTGGTCCCCTTGGCGTACCGCGTTGCGCCGTTGTCGGTCCAGATCGACGATCTCCTTCACTACCGGGACCTCGAGGCCGACCGAGGCAAACTCCTCCCACGCCTTCGCGGCCCGACGATAAGCCCGCTCTGCTTCTCCGAGGGACCTTCCGGTGATCTTGCCCGCCTCCTTCAGGAAGTCGGCATACAAAGAACGCAGATTGCCTCCCTGGATGCCCACCTCGTTCACGCCCTCGTGGACCGATACCAGCGCTTCGACGAGTCCGTCACCATTGACGAACACTTGTCCCCAGCCCTTGGGATTGCGCTCATCGGTAAGCATCCGCGCCCATTTGGCGATCGCGGGAAGGGAGAAGGAATCCGACTTGGACGACAGGTGTTCGACCTGGTCGGCCAGGCCGGATTCGACCGCTCGCAGGAGAGCATCTATGTCGAGTTCAACCGCGGCGGGATCGACGACGAGCAGCCGGTTCTTGTAGGACGAAATCCGGCCTCGAGAGGCCGACAGATCCTGGCTTGGCAAAGAAAGCGGCTTGAGGTTCCGGTCATCGATCAGGAATCGATCGGATTGCTGACCGTAAACGACGATGGTGTGGCCCCAAATACCCGATTCTTCCGACGGCAGGTGCCAGTAGGGAAGGTCTGCGGTGGAGACGAAGGCGATGGCCGGGAGGCCGGAAGCCAGTGCATCCCGAAGATGGCTCGCGGCGCGTTTCTCACCCGAGGTCTCATGGATCGCAAACGGCAAGCCGAGGCGCTCGCAGGTCTTGCGGAACCACCGGTCTGGATACTGCGAGTTGTTGAGGAATCCGATGGTTACCACTCCGCGGTGGTGCTTTTCAAACTGCCACAGGATGTAGCCCGCGCCGAGGCCCCCACCGACCCCGAGGATCATCGCCTCGGAAAGAGGGCGGCCGTTGGTTGGATGGGTGATCCCCCGATTAGCGAGCACGCTGGCGAGGGACGACGTGATCGGGTGGATCCCGCCTCGGAGCGCATACTGGTCAGACCCAAGCCGGTTGAGGATGTGGCGGCGCGCCACCATGTAGCTCTCACCGGTCTGGTTCATGCGGGCGCGAATCGACGCCTTGAGTTTCTTCTGAGTAGTCATGTTGTCTCCACGGACGCGCCACCCGATCGATTTGATCCCATGCTTCTGAATCGGGTGCACGTCGCGTTCGGACGCCATTGCCCGCTCTCGATGGCAATGGCCACCTTCCCTTGCGCGATGCCTGGCGGCATGGGCGCCAGGTCAGCAAGTGAGGCGAAAGAGCTCGCCGACCCCAAAGCCTAGAGCTCGAGAACCTACTTTGCCTTATCGGAGCGGCTTCATCGATATCGCCACGACTCTGGGTTGCTGCGAGAGCTTCGGCAGGCCGGAAGGAACTCCACCGGATGTAGAGCGGTAGGGTCGCTGCCAGGAGGTGAGACGACGGATCGCGACGACCCTTCCTTCAAGGGACAGGCTGCCTACACCCCACTGTTCCTCAAGCTCTACGACCCGTTCGTGGTCGGCTTCATGACCCGAGCCGTCTGGAGGTCCCCGGTGCCGCCCGTGGTCGATCGTTATCGCCAGCTCATGGGACGACGGCACCTCGATGTCGGTCCCGGAACGGGGTACTTCCTGGCAAAGGCCGCGCCACCCGAAGGGGCGGAGATCACGCTGCTCGATCCGAACCCCAACGTTCTCGCGCACGCGTCTCGCACGTTGAAGGCTCTGCACCCGGTCACGATCGAGGCGGATGTGATGAAGCCACTTCCCGTCGAAGGTCCGTTCGACTCGGCGGCACTCAACTACGTGCTCCACTGTCTGCGCGGACCGCAGTCGCAGAAGGCCGTCGCGATCCAGAACATCGCCCGCGTGCTAACTGC
>JAICGW010000064.1 GCA_025922945.1 Acidimicrobiia bacterium
CACCACCGACGTCACCGGGGTGGTCTCCCTGCCGGAGGGGACCCAGATGGTGATGCCGGGGGACAACACCCAGATGAGCGTCGAGCTCATCAACCCCATCGCCATGGACGAAGGTCTCCGCTTCGCCATCCGCGAGGGTGGGCGGACGGTGGGAGCGGGCCGAGTCACGAAGATCCTGAAGTGAGTCAAGATGCCATCTGATAAGAGACCTCCAATCACGCTCGCCTGCGAGCAGTGCAAGCGGCGTAACTACGTCACCACCAAGAGCAAGGCCAACACGCGCGAACGCTTGGAGCTTTCCAAGTACTGCCGTTGGTGCCGCCAGCACACCAAGCACCGCGAGACTCGCTAGCCATCGACCAATTCGAAGGACGGGAGTACGGCCCATACCCGCTGCGGGTATGCCGGGAAAAAGTCGATGAGTTCGTCGCCGCCACTGGTGACGACCCGAAACGATGGACCGAGTACGCACCTCCGGGATGGGCAGCCGCAGCCCTCTTCGTCGTTGCTCCAGAGTTGCTCGAGGATCCGGCCGTGGCTTCGGCCCCGGTCATTCATGGCGAACAACGGTTCACCTGGACTGGACCTCTGGTCATCGAAAGCAACCTCGAGGTCAGCGGCAGGGTGACCCGAGTCCGGGAGCGAAGTGGAGTGCACTTCCTCACCTTCGAGATCGTGGCAGCCGATGGCGAGGGTCCGCTGATACGTGGCAGCTCGCTGTTTCTAGTCGGTGGAGAGAGCCCGCCCGCGGGTGAAGGCGGTGAGCATGCCGAGCCCGGCCCGTCCGAGGCGAGCCCCAATGATTCGTTACTTCAACACGCTTCGGAGTTTCCCTCGCTCCGCCGATCGGCATCCCGGTCCGATCTGATCCGTTATGCCGCCGCCACCCGCGATTGGAACCCGGTTCATTGGGATCATCAAGCCGCGGTCAACGCCGGACTAGGTGGCGTGGTCGTCCACGGTCTGCTGCAGGCGGCCTGGTTGATGAGCGCGGCCTCGAGCCTGCGAGATCGACCGGATTCGCTAGCGGGGGCCAAGTTCCGGTTCCGGACCCCCCTTCCCGCGGCCGCGCCGGCGGAGGTTTCCGGGGTTTTCGATGGCGAGGAGCTAGAGGTGAGTCTGGACGGGAACGGCCGCCAATTCGTCTCGGGTCGCGTGATCCTTAGTTAAAGGGTGTCACATTCATTCTGGCATCGGTGTCTTTGGGATTGACGACAGGGAAGAACCTCGATTGCCACCGGACTCACATTTGAAGGACGAGGAGAGAGAGCTGATCACCTCCCTCTACCCCGCCCTGCGAAGAATCGCGGCGGTGGCAGGGTCCGTCGATATCGAGCCGGATGATCTCGTGCAGGAGGCGCTGGTGCGAACGTTGAGAAAAGGAGCCATCTCTGATCTCGACAATCCTCTGGCCTACCTGCGGAAGGCGATCGTCAACCTGGCCTCGAATCAGCGGCGGAGCCTCGGTCGGCGGCGGAGAGCCGAAGCTCGACTTTCCGCCGAAGATGGCTGGTTTCCCAGCTATCCGTCCGAGATCGAGGCGATCCTCGATCTTCCTCCCAAGCACAGGGCCGTCCTCTACCTGGTCGAGGTGGAGGACGTGCCTTATGCCGAGGCTGCACAGCAGCTGGGGATGACGGCCATGGCGGCACGAGCGACGGCGAGTCGGGCCCGCAAGCTGGCCCGACAGGCCTTGGAGGTGCCAGGTGGCTGACTTCGAGCGGAAGCTGCAGTGGCTCAGCGAGCGAGGAAGTCCTGTCGGCGCGGAGGAGTTGATCGGGAGAATCGAGGCCGAATTGGCCGGAGATCCCTTCGTCGTTGTCACCAAGCAACGAGGAGGATTACTGATGACCAAAACTGACGAACCCATGACGAGAACCGATCCGGGCCGTAGCCGCCGTCTCGGCCCGGCCGTGGCGGCGGTGGTGGTGATAGTGGCCACGGTGGGCTTGTACCTGGCCATGGCGGGAGACGGGGACCAACCGGTGGTCGACCAGAGCCCGGTGGCGCCCGCTACCACCACACTCTCACCCAACACCTCGGCCAGCCCACCCAGCACTACCGCCAGAGCTGCCGACGCCGCCCCACCCGAACTGGCCGGGCGCTGGGTGACCGAGATCAACGGAGAACGGGTGTTGTTGTCGTTCACTGGAACCAACTACGCGTGGCAATTTGTAGGAGGTCAGGGTGTCAGCGGCAAGATATCTGTCGAAGGCAACCGGATCCGGTTCTACGACGCGCCCGTTCCGGGCGACGGGTTCTACGAATGGACCATCGACGGTGACACGCTGACCTTTACCGAGCTCGAGCCAGCCGATGTGGTCAGCGAACGCCAAGGGCAATTGACCAATTTTACTTTCAGACGCCCGTAGCCGACGCCGACGCCTCGCTCGAAACGAGCGCAACCCGGACGGGACGCCGTGCCAACCTCGAAAGGAGGTATAGAGATGAATGATGTCAAAAGCAGGACCCTGGCAAACGTAAGGGGCTCGTTGGTACTCGCGGTGATGACCGCCCTCCTCGCCCTCGGGCTCGCTGCGCCGGTCGCCGCCGCAGATCAGGTGCCGTTCAAAGGCAGCCTGGAAGGGACAGTCACCATCACGCCGCTCGACCCTCCGTTTGCATCTGTCCTCATCGAGGGCACGGGCAATGCGACGCACCTGGGTCGCTACAGCGTCGAGTTCATTGCGACGGTCAACCAGACGACCCGCCAGGGTGTCGGTCCCGGAAGGCTCGTGTTCACCGCCGCGAACGGCGACACGCTGACGGCCGAGGGGATGGGGCAGGGGACGTTGGTGGCGCCTGGCGTGCTCTCGATCACCGAGACCGCGTCCATCACGGGCGGTACGGGTCGATTCGCCGGCGCCACCGGAAGCTTCGTCATCGAGCGCACGTTTTTCGTGGCAGCGGGCCTGACCACCGGATCGTTCGAAGGGACGATGCCCTCTCCGGGCTGATCCCGGCGAGTGTCGAGCGCCAGGTTCATGCCCGAACGGTGAAAACTGGCCCATTTGGAGCGCACCCCTAAGGGTTTCTCGTGATGGCAGCGGTCGGCGTATAATTGCCATCCCGGCCTAACCCATTAGGGGTGTAGCTCTAATTGGCTAGAGCGCCGGTCTCCAAAACCGGAGGATGGGGGTTCGAATCCCTCCACCCCTGCCGAAGGCTTGAAGGAACACCAAAACCATGAACCGAGAAATGCGACGACTGATGGAGCGCGAGGAGCGCATCCAGAAAAGTGACCCCAATGGTCAAAAGCGCCGCGTTCCGGGTGGTCCGCAAAAGGCGGCGGGGGGCACTGTCGAGCGGCGATCAATTTGGACCCGTTTGATGACCTTCCTCCACGAGGTCCGCCAGGAGTTGCGGAAGGTCAACTGGCCTAGTCGCGAACAGATGGTCATCTTCACCATCGTTACGCTGATCACGACGACCGTGCTGACCATGGTCATATTCGGTCTCGATGTGGCGATGAAAGAGGCCGTCCTCACCCTTTTGGAACGAGCGTGACCACCGAAGCCGTCGATCAGACCGAGAGCCCGCAGCCCCAAGAGCCGAGCCCTTACGACCTGCCCGGAGACTGGTACGTCATCCATTCGTATTCGGGCTACGAGAACAAGGTCAAGGCCAACCTCGAAACCCGGATTCGTTCCATGCATATGGAAGATCGCATCTTCGACGTTCACATTCCGCTCGAAGATGTGGTGGAGATCAAGGGCGGAAAGAAGGTCACGGTCTCTCGCAAGGTCTTCCCTGGCTACATCCTCGTGCGGATGGATCTCGACGATGACTCCTGGTACGCGGTTCGCAACACTCCCGGAGTTACCGGCTTCGTGGGCGGCAATAACAAACCCACGTCGCTGTCACGGCGCGAGGTGGAAAGATTTCTCGGTGTGCAGAAAGAGGACGAGAAGGTCAAGCCTCGCTTCAAGCCCGCCTGGGAGGTGGGCGAGACCGTGCGGGTCGTCACCGGTCCTTTCGCAGACTTTCCCGGCGTCATCGAGGCGATCAACCTCGACCAGTCGAAGGTCACCGTCCTTGTCAACATCTTTGGTCGCGACACCCCGGTGGAACTGGGCTTCGACGACATCCACAAGAACTAGGTCCGAACACTCGCAGCAAGGTTGAAATATATGGGTAGGAAGAAACTCGTCACGACCGTCAAGATCCAGCTCCCCGCCGGCCAGGCGACGCCGGCCCCGCCGGTGGGAACGGTGCTCGGCCCCCACGGGATCAACCTGATGGAGTTTGTCAAGGCGTACAACGACGCCACGTCCGCCCAGCGAGGGATGATCATCCCCGCCGAGATTGCCATCTATGAGGATCGCAGCTTCAGCTTCGTCACCAAGACCCCGCCGGCGGCGGCATTGCTGCGACAGGCGGCCCGGGTCGAGAAGGGATCGGCCGAGCCCGACAAGGTGAAGGTGGGTTCCGTGAAGAGGTCGCAGGTGAAAGAGATCGCCGAGATCAAGATGGTCGATCTCAACGCCAACGACATCGAGGCGGCGATGAAGATCGTCGAGGGCACGGCTCGCTCGATGGGAATCAAGGTAGACGGATAGACGTGGGAGGTCGCTCTGGCGACCGCCGGGACCACAAGGAGAAGAAATGCCACACGGCAAGAAATACGTCGAAGCGCAATCCCGCTTCGAAAAGCACCATCCTTATAGCCCCAAAGAGGCTCTCGATCTCGTGAAGGAGATGGCAACCGCCCGCTTCGACGAGACCGTCGAGGCTGCCTTCCAGCTGGGGATCGATCCCCGCAAGGCAGATCAGCTAGTTCGCGGGACCGTCGCCCTGCCGCATGGGACGGGCAAGGAGGTCCGGGTGGCCGTCTTTGCTCAGGCCGACAAGGCCCGGGAGGCGGAGGAGGCGGGAGCCGACCTCGTCGGGGGCAAGGAACTCGTAGCCGAGATCGCCGGTGGGAGAGAACTCGACTTCGACTTGGCCATCGCCACACCCGACATGATGGCCGAAGTGGGAAAGCTGGGACGTGTGCTGGGACCTCGCGGTTTGATGCCGAATCCGAAAGCGGGAACCGTCACTGCGGATGTGGCGAAAGCGGTCACTGAGTTCAAGGGCGGTCGGATCGAGTACCGCAACGATCGATTTGGCAATGTCCACGTTCCCCTCGGAAAGGCCTCGTTCGAGCCTGACGCTCTAGTCGCCAATCTGGCGGCATTGACGGCGGAAATCATGCGGGTCAAGCCAGCTTCATCCAAGGGTCGCTACGTCCAACAACTGGTGGTTTCGTCGACCATGGGCCCCGGGGTCAAGATCGACGTGGGCCAGGTCGAGGACCTCTCGGCCACCGCCCGCTAAGTCCCCCTGGCCATTCGGGCCCCCAACACTCGCTTGGCTCGCTGGGGGAAGAAACACTGGAACCCAGAGCAAGCTCTGGGTTCCAAGGTAGGGGGGTGTCGGAGTCCGGATTACGACGCCGGCTTGGTATTGCCAGGTCCACCATCCACGAGATGTCCGTCTTGGATCCCAGGGTAGGGCTGCGATCCCTTTCCATCCCGCTGCCATCGTCGTAGGGGTGCCGGTGGCGGGGGCGGTCAGGAAACCCGCCGTTTGCCTCCGACATCCCCCTGACCTTTAGATCTCAAGCTGCCGGCTCGGGGCCTTGGTCAGTGTGACACCGATCGCGACGCCCGTCCAGGTAAATCCTGCCAGGTTTTATCGCGCTCTTCACCTGGGTCAGGAGTTCGTATCCCCGGTCAGTGCTAACGTTTCTTCACAACCTTTCTTCGGCCCAAGACCGCTGGTGGCCCAAAGGCATAAAGCCAGCGCAGGTCGGTTCTCATGAGCCCCCTGCCGCGTGTCGAAGGGGGCCTTTTCTATCCAAGGAGACGAGATGCCGCGACCCGAAAAGGTCCAGGCAGTGGCCGACATCAAAACCTGGTGGGAGAACTCTGAGGCGGTGTTCATCACCGAATATCGGGGACTAACGGTCCGTCAGATGGCGACTCTTCGTCGCAACCTGAGAAAGACCGGTGCCGAGTACAAGGTCGTCAAGATGACGCTGGCGAAACTTGCGGTCAACGAGCTCGGCGTTGCTGGCATCGAGGACCAGCTGGTCGGCCCAACGGGATTGACCTTTGCGAGTGGCGACGCCGCAGCCACGGCTAAGGCGTTGCGCGATTTCAGCACCGAGAACGACCGCCTCGTCCTCAAGGGCGGACTCTTAGGCCCAGTCGTGTTGGCCCCTGAACAAGTCGCCCGGCTAGCCGCCATCGAACCCCGGGAAGTCCTCATGGCCAAGATCGCTGGGGCAATGCAAGCGCCGATGGCGAAGGCGGCTCGACTTTTCAACTCTTTCCCTCGCAACGCCGCCTCGATGTTCGGACAGCTTTTGGACAAGAAATCCGCTGCCTAATCGCAGCCAGAACAAGGAGAAGTACATGGCAACAAAAATGAGCACCCCCGATCTGCTTGAAGTCTTCGAGCAGATGTCCGTCCTCGAACTCAAGGAGTTTCTCGATGCTTTCGAGGACCGCTTCGAGGTAACCGCCGCCGCTCCGGTGGCCGTCGCTGCCCCAGGTGGTGGTGGCGCCGCAGCTCCCGTCGAAGAGGAGAAGGACGAGTTCACGGTCGTTCTTGCCGCTGCCGGCGACCAGAAGATTCAGGTCATCAAGGAAGTCCGCACGCTGACCAGCCTCGGCCTGCGCGAGGCCAAGGAACTAGTCGACAGTGCTCCCAAGCCGGTTTTGGAGAACGTCGACAAGGCGACCGCCGACAAGGCGAAGGCGCAACTCGAGGGAGCCGGCGCCACCGTCGAACTGCAGTAAAGACGTCAGACTTCAGATTCGGCTGAGCCGGGGGTTGCCGGGCGATCTGACGTCTGATGTCTATGAGAAGAACTCTTTGACGGCCTTCGTCTCGCGCTCACGCATCTCGACGTTGGCCCGCAGGCGCTCGAGGTTCTGAGCGACCGACTTGGTGGCGTGGGGGAGCTTGGTCTCGGCGAAGAACGCCTGCACCTCGGCTGCCACTTCGGGCTTGGACAACGCCGGTATTCCTTCAATAGTTCGTCTCTGCGTCATCGTCGGTAGCTTGATGAACGTTTCCCACATCCTCCGAAGCTGCTGCCAGGCGTCAACCCCGTGCTGGCGGTTTCCGAGGGTGGCGCCAATCACCCAGGCCGAGTCCTGAGTTCTGATGCGGCCGTCAAGGCTGGCCTTGACGGTCTCAGTGGCCAATTCGGCCTCATCGAAACCTGCCAGGGCCAGCAACCAACGCTGCTGCTCGTGAGGGGCGGTGGTCTTCTTGTACATCTCAAAAAAGCGCTGGTAGTCCGGCTTGCCGCCATGGGTGGCGGTCACGAACAGGGCTGCCCGACAGATCTCGGGATCGACCGGGCGAGCGTCGATAAGCATCTCGTCGACGAGCTGGCGGCATCGATCGATCACGTCCGCATCGTTGGCCAAGCGGCCCATCGCTCCGATCAACTGGCCCCGGAGCCGGCGGGTGAGGTCGGTTTCTTCCTCCATGGCCTGCCACCCGAGACGCTCATAGGTAGGGCCCACCAAGCCTGCCACCCAGGCCGAGAAATGGGGACGGCCATCGTCATCGATCAGGTGGTGGTTGATGGCGGCGAGACCGCCGAGAACTGCTCCCCAAATCGCCTGTTCGGGCTCGGTTTTGTAAGACTCGGCGAGGCGCAGATAGTCGGCGGCCGAGAGCTGCGCCGACTCGACGAACGCCCAGGCATCCTCGATGATCGTGAATCTCTCGAGGTCTTCGAGACGGGGGAGCTCGTCTACCAGGGCGTCGAGAAGCTCGGGCGAATACAGAACCCGGTAGAAGCCGTGACCGCCGGCGTTGGCCACCACCAGGTCGATCTCGCCGACATCGATCGTTGCCTCCGGCGCGGTCAATAGGAACTTCTGCTGAAACGTGGTTCCGCCGGCGTTACCGCGTACCTGCATCGGCACCTGCCACAGGGTGTCATCACTTTCGTCGGCAATCGTCATGAAGCGACGCTGAAGGACCTTGACACCGGTCCCGACCTTCTGGACCTCCAACTGTGGATAGCCCCGTTGATAGATCCAGGTGTTCATGATTTCACCGACCGGTTGATCGCTGGCATCGTTCAAACCGGACCACAAATCTTCGGTGACCGTGTTTCCGTATGCATGCTTGCGGAGGTAGTTGCCCACCCCTTGGCGGAAGGCTTCCTCGCCAATGTATTGCTCGATCATTCGCAGCAACGACGATCCCTTCCCGTAGGTGAGAGCGTCGAACATCTCATTGGCCTCGTCCGGTGATCCGACCTCGAATTCGACGGGCCGGGTGGCAGCGAGGGCGTCCACTCCAAAGGCCCAAGGACGGTCGAGGGCGGCGAAGGCCAGCCAGCGCTTCCATTCCGGCCGCATCGCATCCGTAGCTTTGAACTCCATGAAGGAGGCGAATGCTTCGTTGAGCCAAATGCCGTCCCACCACTTCATGGTCACGAGGTCGCCGAACCACATGTGAGCGAGCTCGTGACCGATGACATCGAGCACTCGGAGCAATTCCGATTGGGAGGCGGTGTCGGGGTCGAGCAGGAGAGCGGTCTCGCGGTAGGTGATCAATCCCAGGTTCTCCATCGCCCCGAATGCGAAGTCGGGAATGGCGATGTGGTCGATCTTCAGTCCTGGGTAGGGGATTTCGTAGTAGTCCCGCAGGTACCGAAAGCAGAACTGAGCACACTCGAGGGCGAAGCCGGTCAAATCCAGCTTCCCGCGAGGGGCGATGATTCTCACCGGCACCCCATCGACATCGACTGGGTCGGTTGCTTCGAACGGGCCGACGGCAAAGGCAACCAGGTACGTCGACATCTTCATTGTGTCGGCGAAACGCACTGCAATCTTGCGGTCGCCGGCCTTTTCTCTCCCTACCTCCGGCCCGTTGGAAACAGCCATGAGATCCTCGGGGACGACCAGCGTGATACCGAATACGGCCTTGAGATCGGGTTCGTCCCAGCATGGGAACGCCCGCCGGGCGTCGGTCGCTTCGAACTGGGTGGTGGCAATAGCTTGTTCATTGCCATCGACGTCAGTGAAAGTCGACTTGTAAAAGCCCACCAGTTGATCGTTGAGGAGGCCGGTGAACTCCAAGAAGAGCTCGGCCGGTCCCGACCCAATGGCTTGGTCAAAGGCGAGGCGGGCCCGCTGATTTTCGCGCTCGTAGGAGATCTCGGCTAGGAGAGATAGGTCTCCTCGCCGGAGCTCAGCGCGCTGGATCTCGATCTCGTGCGAGTTGAGAATGATCTCATCGGTGGATTCGAGCACTTCCACGGCGACCGTTTCGGTGCCGGAAAAGGTCGCCGCGGCAAGGTCGGGAACCAGCTTGATGTCATAACGTGAGGGAATGACCGTTCGCGGCAATCGGTAGGGGTTGTCTGGCATGTACCGATGTTAGGAGCCGCTCTCGTTTGCTCCTCCGGTGGTCCAGTCGGTATGGAACGAACTACCTCGAGGACGGTCAATTCGTTCATATGTATGCGCTCCGAAGAAGTCGCGTTGGGCTTGGATCAAGTTGGCCGGAAGGCGCTCGGACCTGAGGCCGTCATAGAAGGCGAGTCCGGTCGAAAAGGCCGGCACCGGGACACCGTCGGTGACCGCTCCCGCGACCACGCGTCGCCAAGCCTCCTGGGCACCGCCGACAACCTCGGCGAAATGCTGATCGAGCAGAAGATTTGTCAGCTCGGGCTGTCTTTGGAACGCCCGGGTGATATCAGAGAGAAGGGCCGCCCTGATTATGCAGCCACCCCGCCACAGCGAGGCGATTGCTGACGAATCAAGAGTCCAACCGAGCTCCCCAGATGCCGCCCGTATCAGCATGAATCCCTGGGCATAGCCAACAATCTTGGTGCAGAGGAGCGCGGATTCGAGGTCGGACTCCTCAGCCCCGGTGCCGGTCTGCGGACCGGCGAGCACCCTCGACGCCTCCACTCGTTGGTCCTTCAAAGCCGAAAGCGATCGAGCCAAGACCGATTCGGTGATCACCGTGGTTGGTTGACCGAGGTCGAGGGCGGCATCTACTGCCCATCTCCCGGTCCCTTTTTGTGCCGCTGTGTCAAGCACCTTCTCGATGAGCGGCTCGCCATCTACGTCCTCCCTTTCGAGGATGGTGACGGTGATGTCGATCAGATAGGAGTTGAGGGGACCGCTGCTCCAGCGCCGGAAGACGGCGGCGGTCTCGGCTACCGAACGCCCGCCGGAGCGAAGGAGGTGATAAGCCTCGGCGATGGCCTGCATGTCGGCATACTCGATGCCGTTGTGGACCATCTTGACGAAGTGTCCGGAGCCATCCGGACCGATCCAAGCGCAACAGGGTTCTCCGTCAACCTGAGCCGCGATGGACGTCAATGGGTCGCGCAGGTGTTCCCAGGCGGCCGGGCTGCCACCGGGCATGATCGAGGGCCCGTAGCGAGCACCCTGTTCGCCGCCAGAAATCCCTGCGCCCACGAAATTGATCCCGGAGGCGGCTGCCGCTTGCACCCGGCGGGTGGTGTCCTGCCAATGACTGTTGCCACCGTCGACGATGACGTCGCCCGGCTCCATCAACCCGATGAGCTCGTCGGTAAGTGCATCTACTGCTGCGCCGGCCTTGACCATCAGGATGAGGCGGCGGGGGGGCTCGAGGCGGGCCACTAGCTTCGCTGCGTCGGCAGCGCCGCTCAGGTCGTATTCCTGGCCGTTTTCAGCGACGAATTGCTCGGTGGTCTTCTGAGTTCGGTTGGCAACGGTTACCCGGTAGCCATGGCTGGCAAAGTTGAGGGCCAGGTTTTGGCCCATCACCGCCAGGCCATAGAGTCCTATGTCTTTCGGTGCCATGCGGCGAGACTATCCCGATAGTCTCGGGAGATGGCCGCGGCGACATTGGGCATCGACATTGGTGCCTCGGGCATAAAGGGCAACCTGGTTGACACCGCTAACGGCGCCGTCGTTGCGACTCGATACCGGATTGATACCCCCCAGCCGTCGAAGCCAGAGGCAGTCGCCGAAGTCGTGGCACAGATCGTCAAGCACTTCGAGGTGTCGGAGCCATTCGGATGTACGTTCCCTGCGGTCGTCAAGGGTGGTGTGACTCTCAGCGCCGCCAATGTCGACAAGAGCTGGATTGGGACCGATGCCAAGAAACTCTTCGAGGCTGCGACCGGGTTGGAGGTCAGCGTCATCAACGATGCCGACGCCGCTGGCGTGGGAGAGATGGCGTTCGGTGCTGGGCAAGGGCGCCGGGGGGTGGTGGTCCTGCTCACCCTCGGCTCCGGCATCGGCTCGGCGGTGTTCGTCGATGGAGATCTGGTTCCCAATACCGAGTTCGGTCACCTCGAATTGAGGGGCCATTCACCGGTGGAGGATTGGGCCGCAGCCTCGGTCAAGGACGACAACGACCTCTCGTGGTCAGCTTGGGCCAAGCGGGTCGACCGACTGCTCGACCACCTCGAACACATCTTCTCTCCCGACTTGTTCATCCTCGGCGGCGGGGTCTCGCGCAAGTGGGATACCTGGGGCAAGTATCTCACCAGCGAGGTGGAAATAGTTCCCGCTGCGTTGCGAAACGAAGCCGGCATCGTGGGGGCGGCGATCGTCGCCTCCCGCTCGATCCTCGCGTAATGAGCTAAGGGTTGAAGGCGCGAAAGAGGAATGCGGCCATCTGCTGGCGCGTCACCACTTCCTGGGGGCAATAGAGCTTGGGGGCGCAGCCAAGCGTCACGCCTCGCGTTGCCAAAGCGTTGATGTCGGCCTCATGCACCGAGTCCTCGTCATCGGTGAACAAGTCCTCTCCGGCGGGGAACAGGAAGGCTCTGACGAGAAATGAAGCCATTTGCTCCCGGGTCACCGGATCATTCGGGCAATAACGGTCGACATCGCATCCCTGAGTGATCCCGGCCGCGGCGACGGAGCTGATCGCCCACTCGTAGGGTGACCCGTCGGTGTCGGTGAACTTCCCCGAAGGAGCCGGCAACAAGGCCAATGCCCGGGCCAGGAACACCGCCATCTGACCCCGGGTCACCGGATCTTCCGGGCAGAACTCATCCTCGGTGCAGCCCAAGGTGATCCGTTGTCCGGCCAACCAATTGATCGCCGCGAAGAACGGATGGCCAGACGGAACATCATCGAAGAGAGCCTCCTGCGCGCCGCCGCCGCCACCCCCGCCACCTCCACCTCCGCCCCCACCGCCACTTGGGATGAAGTTGGCAGTCAAGGTCATGTCGGAGTTCGGGGCGGTGATCGCATGACTTTGGGCCCCGCCATCGCTCCAGCTGGAGAAGGTGTAAGAGCTAGCGCCGATGGCTTGGGGTGAGGGAGCGTTGACGGTGATGCTGCCACCGACAATTGCCGTGATCTCGACCGGAGCCGTGAATGTATTGAGGGCGCCCTCCACTCCCATCTGTATCTGCGCGCCCGATGGATTGGAGGCGATAGTCAGGACGCTGGTTTCAGGCTGAATTGCGACCTCATCCTCACCGGTGAGGCCGCCACCGTCGGTTGCCGTGAGGCGGAGCGTGAGAAAGCTCGGATAGGCATGATCGGGTGCCGTGAAACTTCCAGATGAGATGTCATCGATCGTCTGAATGACATGCTCATGGCATGCCCCGCCCGCTTGGCAGTGATTGAGCACGATGTCCCACGACAAGGCCGAAGCCGGTAATGGCGCTCCGCTATCCGTGGCGCTGCCGCTGAAAGAGATCATTTCGTCAACCCGCCAGGTAAAGGAACTGATAGGACTGGTGATGGTGGCGATTGGGGCCTGGTTTGCTACCGGGTTGATCTGAATGGTGTCGGTATCGGTACCCGAGAAGGGATCGGTGACCCGCAGACGCACTGTCACGGCACCGGCGGTCGCATAGGTCCAAGTCGGCTGCGCATTGGTCGAGTCGTCGAACTGGGTGTCCCCATCCAGGTCCCAGGCGTATGTCAACGCGTCACCCTCGGGGTCAGTAGAGCCGGTTCCGTCGAAACTGACCTGAAGAGGAACACTTCCGGTGGTGGGATTCGCCTCGATATCCGCCGTCGGTCCCGCGTTGCTGTAGTTGACCCTGACGATCCGGCCCGTGGTGATGTCGGCGTAGTAGAGATCGCCCCCGGGCCCGATTTGGAGGTCGACCGCGGTCACGTCGGGGATGAAGGTGCTGATGTTTGCCTTGTTGGGGAGGCCAAAAGGCGCATCGGGAAGCATGACTCGGATGCACTGAATCGAATAGTCGGCCACGAACAGGGCACCGTCGTAGGCGCTGGGATAGTCCCCGCCTTCGTAGAAGGCGAGGCCACTGATCGCCCCCCCTCCACCCGGGCAACCGCTGAGCGCGACGCCATGTTGGCGGGCGTAGAAGGGTGCCACCACTGCACCCGGC
>JAICGW010000065.1 GCA_025922945.1 Acidimicrobiia bacterium
CTCATCGACTACACGTCGGCGGCGGCGGTGAAGTCCAACGTCCACGCCGCCATCACCCGTGGGGTCGGGGTCGTTGTCGGTTCGAGTGGAATGTCCGCCGACGACTACAACGAGATTGACGCCAAGGCGCGGGAACGAGGGGTGGGGGTGATTGCGGCGGGGAACTTTTCGATCACGGCCGCCCTGCTCCTCCGGTTTGCTAGCGAAGCAGCCCGCCATGTCGGGGCCTGGGAGGTCGTCGACTACGCCAGCCTGACCAAACCCGACTCGCCGAGCGGAACCGCGCGCGAGCTCGCCGAACGCCTCAGTGCCGTCCGCACGCCTGCCGCCGGTGTCCCCCTCGATCAGATGCTCGGCAAAGCGGAATCTCGGGGCGCCGACTTCGATGGCACGCGCGTCCACTCGTTGCGGCTACCAAGCTTCAGCGTCTCGACCGAAGCCATCTTCGCCGCCGAAGACGAGCGGCTGTCGATCCGCCACGACGCCGGTGCTTCCGCCGCCCCCTATATCGCCGGAACCCTGCTGGCAACCCGAGCGGTAGGTGGACGCCGCGGTCTCACCCGCGGGCTCGACCAGCTCCTCTTTTAGATTTCAGATTTCAGACATCTGAAGTCTGACGTCTGGTATCCGATGTCTTATTACATGTTTCGGCGGTATTGGCCGCCCACTTCGTAGAGGGCGGAGCTGATCTGGCTCAGAGTGGCGACCTTGGTGGTTTCCATCAGGATCTCGAAGAGGTTCGCTCCCGCCAGAGCGCCTTCCTGGAGCTCACGCAATGCCTTCGGCGCTTCCTTCTCGTAGTGGGCTTGAACGGCCCGAACATTCTGGATCAGCCGGTCCTTATCGGCGTCGGTGGAACGGACGAGCTTGTCCGGCACGACGAAAGGCGAGCCTTCCGCCGAGAGAAAGGTATTGACGCCGACGATCGGATACTCGCCTGACTCCTTGAGCTTTTCGTAGTAGAGCGACTCCTCCTGGATCTTGGCGCGCTGGTATTGGCGCTCCATCGCTCCTAGGACTCCCCCGCGGGACGAGATGCGGTCGAACTCGTCGAGCACAGCCTCCTCTACCAAATCGGTCAGATACTCGATGATGAAAGAGCCCTGCAATGGGTTCTCGTTCTTGGCCAGGCCAAGCTCCCGGTTGATGATCAGCTGGATCGCCAGCGCCCGTCGCACCGAATCCTCGGTGGGAGTGGTGATCGCCTCGTCGAAAGCGTTGGTGTGGAGGCTGTTGGCGTTGTCATAGATGGCGTAGAGGGCTTGAAGGGTGGTGCGGATGTCGTTGAATCCGATCTCCTGGGCATGGAGCGATCGACCAGACGTCTGAGCGTGGTACTTGAGCATTTGGCTGCGGTCGTTCCCGCCATACTTCTCTTTGATCGCCTTCGCCCAGATCCGCCGGGCCACCCGCCCGATCACCGCGTATTCCGGATCGATCCCATTGGAGAAGAAGAAGGAAAGGTTGGGGGCAAAGTCGTCGATCTTCATCCCCCGGGAGAGGTAGTACTCGACGTAAGTGAAGCCGTTGGCCAGCGTGAACGCGAGTTGAGTGATGGGGTTGGCGCCCGCTTCGGCCATGTGATAGCCCGAAATTGACACCGAGTAGAAGTTGTCGACGGAGTGATCGACGAAGTACTGCTGGATGTCGCCCATCATCCGCAAGGCGAATTCCGTGGAGAAGATGCAGGTGTTCTGGGCCTGATCTTCTTTAAGAATGTCGGCTTGAACCGTCCCTCGGACGCGGGTGAGAGTCTCGGCTTTGATGCGTTGGTAGACGTCCTCGGGTAGAACCTGATCGCCGGTGATCCCGAGCAGCATCAGCCCGAGCCCGTCATTTCCGGGCGGGAGGTCGCCTTTGTACTGAGGCTGAGTTTGGCCCGGGTACATCTCCGCCAACCGCTCCCTGACCTGGTCCTTAAGCCCTTCGGCTCGGATGTGCTTTTCGCAGGCCTGATCGATTGCCGCATTCAGAAAGAAACCAAGAATGATCGGAGCAGGCCCGTTGATGGTCATCGAGACTGAGGTGGTGGGATCAGAAAGGTCGAATCCCGAATAGAGCTTTTTGGCGTCGTCGAGGGTCGCCACCGACACTCCCGAATTGCCCACCTTGCCGTAGATGTCGGGGCGCTCGTGAGGGTCCTCGCCATACAGGGTCACTGAGTCGAAGGCGGTCGAGAGCCGCTTCGCTGGCATTCCCTGGGCCAGATAATGAAAGCGCCGGTTGGTCTGCTCGGCAGGGCCCTCGCCGGCGAACATCCGGGTGGGATCTTCGGCCATCCGCTTGAAGGGATAGATCCCGGCGGTATAAGGAAAGCTTCCCGGAAGGTTCTCTTGCAGGAGCCAGGCCAACCGGTCTCCCCAGCCCCGCATCCGTGGCACCGCCACTTTGGGGATACGCGAGTGCGCCAAGGACTCGGAACTGATCGGGACCGAAACCTCCCTGCCCCTGACCAGAAACACATAGTTCTCCTGCATGTAGGCCCCCATCCGCTGCTCCCAGCCTTCGAGGCGGGCCAGGTTGTCGTGGTCGAGTCGGGAGCGCGCCTCGTCGACTCGTTCCTGATCGCCCCCGGCAAGCAATCGGTAGTACTCCTCTGCGGCCGCGGCCTGCTCGGCGGCCCAGCGGTCGTAGGCGCGAATGGCTTCCGTTACCTCGGCGAGATAGCGAACCCTCCCTGGCGGCACGACGGCTTGCTTCTCGACCGGGTCGACAACCAGCTGCAACGAAGAGTTGAGGGCCGATCCAGTTTTCTCGGTCAACGCCTCCAGAAACGATTGGTAGAAGCGATTGGTCCCCGGATCGTTGAAATCCGAGGCGATGGTGGGATACACCGGAAGATCATCGTCTGGACCTTCGAACCGCACCCGATTTCGTCGGTACTGCTTGCGAACCTCGCGGAGAGCATCGTCGGCGCCCTGCTTGTCCGATTTATTGATGGCGACCAGATCAGCAAAATCAAGCATGTCGATCTTCTCGAGCTGCGAGGCGGCTCCGTACTCGGGAGTCATCACGTACAACGACAGGTCGGCCACATCCACGACTTCGGTGTCGGATTGGCCGATCCCAGACGTTTCGAGAATGACGAGGTCATAGCCGGCCACGGTGACCGCGTTCACGGCCGCGCCGACCGCCGGGGATAGAGCGAGATTGGGTTGGCGAGTAGCCATCGAACGCATGAAGGCGCGGGGATGAGGGATCGAGTTCATCCGGATCCGGTCACCAAGCAGGGCACCGCCGCTGCGCCGCTTGGACGGATCGACCGAGATCACCGCGACCCGGCGCTCGGGAAAATCTGCCAGGAAGCGCCGCAAGATCTCGTCCACCAGCGAGGACTTGCCCGATCCGCCGGTGCCCGTGACCCCGACCACAGGGACCTTGAGTCCCGCCGCCTGCGAGGCCAGCTCGTCAAAGAGGTCCTGGTATTTCTCCGGCCAGTTCTCGGCTGCCGAGATCAGCCGACCGAGTGTGCCACGGTCGGCCTTGGCGACGTCGATCGCCTCGTCGAGCTCCCCGGTGGGGTAGTCAGCTTGGGCGAGCATGTCGTTCACCATTCCCTGCAGGCCCAACTCCCGCCCATCGTCGGGGGAATAGATGCGAGTGATGCCATAGGTCATCAACTCGGCGCCCTCGGCGGGAAGAATCGTCCCCCCGCCTCCTCCGAAGACCCGGATCTCGGGGCGGTCCGCCTCGATCAAGAGGTCGCGGATATACCGAAAGAACTCCATGTGACCGCCTTGATACGAGGTGACGGCGATCGCTTGCGCGTCCTCCTCCACCGCCGTGTCGACGATGTCGGTTCCGGTGCGATTGTGGCCGAGATGGATGACCTCGGCTCCCGACGCCTGCAACATCCGACGGAAGACGTTGATGGAGGCGTCGTGACCGTCGAAAAGAGTCGTGGCGGTGACAAACCGAACCTTGTTGACGGGCTCGTAGAACGCAACGGCCATTCGGGACCAAGCTAGCCCGGTACGGGAGCGAAATCCCCGGTCCGGCAAAGGAACTCCGACGCGTTACGCTGGTTGAGACATGGCGACAGCATCGAAATTGCAGGTGTGGATTGATCAGGATTTATGCACCGGCGACGGTATCTGTGAAGAGATCACCCCTGACGTCTTTGTCGCCCGCGACGATGGCCTCTGGGTGGTCAAAGAAGAGACGAAGCACTTCGGCAAGACCGTCATCTACGACGGAGCAGAGGGCGACGGCCACGGGCCCGACGGATCCCGTGGCGTGGCCCGGATCCCCGACCATCTGATTCAGGACGCGCTCGAGTCGGCGGAGGAATGCCCCGGCGAGTGCATCATGATCGAACCCATCGCCAAGTAGCCCTAATACGAACCCAGGGTTCCCAGGGCGCCTGTACCTGTCTGCCGGCCCACAGAATCGGGGACTTAGGCGTTCGGGTCGGTACTCCGCAGCCACACCCTGATCGAGCGGGGGCTCATCGCCTCGTCGATGGTCGAAACCAACTCGGTGGCGACCGATTCCAGCGAGGTCTCGGTTCCGAGACGACGACTGATGCCTTCCATGATCAAAGCCGCGTCATAGCGGCCCCGATCGAAGGCCCGATCGATGACGCCCTGCGCCCATCGTCGGGCGGGACCGAACATCAACGTGATGACGACCGTGGAGCCGACCAATGCCAGATCCGACGCCACCACCTCCCCAAGCAGCAGGCCCAGCGCCCGGCTGGAGAGGAAGACAGCAGCCAAACCCATGCCCACCAACAGCGCCGTCAGCAGCGTGTAGACCAGGGCGCGATTGATCAAAAAGCGCACGTCGAAAAGCTGGCGCCGCATGACGGACCAACCAATAGAAAGCGGGAGAAAGACGACCGCTGCCCCGAGAAGAATCAGTAGAAGTACTTCGTAAAAGGCCACCAGCTCCGGGGTGACCAGGCCGAGATCAAGAATTCCCTCCCCCAGGTCGGGATCGAGAACGATGAGAAGCGTGAAGACGGCAGCACCGACAAACACCGAACCCAAAACCAGGCGCGTCTGCCAGCGTTCTTCCTTGGTCGAGACTTTGACGTACCGATAGATTTGCGCTGCGACTCCGACCAGGGGCAATCCCCATACCCAGAGGAGCTGGACGCCGGCCGGAAATGTCGTGATGGCGAATACACCGGGGACGGCAGCCCAGAGGACCGCGTAGGTAACCATGAAGAGCAGGAGCCAGCGACTGAACTTGGGCACGAATCGACCGTCGGGCAGCAAGAGCAGCGCCGCCAACGATGAGATTCCGGCAATGGACCTTCCGAAATGTGGCCAGGGGGAAGCCGCTTGACCAATAAACGCCACCGCCGGAACCAGCTCGGGACGGCGAGCCCGGATGAGTGCCATCGGAAGAAGCAGCGCTGATCCCAGGCTGAGCAGCATCAGGGAAGTGACGAAGGCACCGCGATCTTTGGGCTTGAGCACGTAGATCACCAGCCCGGTCAGAGCAAAGAGCGACCAGCCAACCAGCTGACCGATGGCGATCCATCGGGCGAGCGCGACCTGTGAGATGCGGGCCCGAATAAGAGTCCTCGCCACGTCCTGTGAGATTCCGAAAACCCCCTCTCCGAATACCAGGCCCGCTCGCGCCTGTCGCAGGAGCATTTGAAATCCGACTACCGCCAAAATCAGGCAGAGCGCCAAGACGGTGCCCCAGACCGCCACGCTCATAGTCCAGGCCGCGGACGCGAGGAATCGCCGGCTTAGCGGTTCTGCTCGATCGGACGGGGTCGCAGCTTCAATCATTAGCCCGGAAATTGTCTCGACACTACGTTACGAGCATCCTTACGAGGCAAACGGCGGCTTGAACGCGCAGACGAGCGAAATGACGACCTGGTCCCGGGGCAGGAAGATCGCATTCGCGATCCTCGCCGGGGCCTACGGGCTGTTATTGGTCAGTCCGCTTTCGGTTTTGCCTTACGCGGTGATCGGTTGGCTATTGACCGGAACCGGCACGTCGCATCGCGTGCACGAGGTTTCGATCGGGGTCGTTTTCGTAATCAGTCTGATCGGCATTCTCGCCCAGGTCAGATCGACTCCCGCCAAGGTCGCCCCCATGCAACAGGTGGCCGTTCCGATCCTGGTGCTGATCATCGTCGAGCTGTTGGTAAGCGGCATTGGTCCGGACACCGGCTTGCTCTTTGTTCTATTCGGGGTCTCGCCAATCCTGTTGGCGTTCCTGCACCCATCCCGTACCCAGGTCTTCAAACCGACGCCGCGCACTTCCAGAGCCCTTGTGACCATGGCGGTGTTGCTGGCGATTCCGGCCTTGATCTTCGCTATCGCCCAGATCCGGGCTGGGATCGAAGCGGCCGATCTCGGCGCCCCCGTCTTCGCACAACTCGATGTCCCTGACGATGCCAGCCCGGCAGAATTCGACCAAGCCATTTCCGAGATCTTCGATGAGCTCGGAATTCCCGAAGAGCAAAGAGAGACCATCCAGCACTCCGGTCATTGGTCGGCGATGGCCGCTTTCGCCATCGGCCTCGTGGTGCTGGCTTTTCTGGTCGCAATCCGGGTGCCGGGCTCTCGGGTCACCGCCTGGTCGGTCGGGGCGGCCGTCGCGTATTACGGGATTGTTTCCCTCGCCACCCCCGAGGACGCCTCTTCCGCCGGTCTCGGCGGGATCTTCTGTCTCCTCTGGGGAGGGGGTTTCATCGCTTTTGCCGAACGGGATACTCGCCCCGCTTCTCTCGCTGTCTGAGAGAAACCTGCCCCGACCGCTTGACAGTGTTGGTGGCGGCTTTGTATGTTTACTGAACTTTCATCTATTGGCGGGGAGAAGTGTCGACGGCGAACTCAGGCGGTCGGGCCCATCGGGTGCCCCCCAAGGCGACCAAGCATGATTCCCGGCGCAACAACCTGCGGACCACGCTCGAGCTGGTTTCGCACGAGCGGCAAACGAGCAGGGCCGAGATCGCTCGCCGGACCGGACTCACCCGAGCAGCTGTGTCGAGCTTGGTGGCTGAGCTTCTCGACCAGGGTCTCATCCGCGAGATCGGCCAGGGCACCTCGGCCGGAGGCAAGCCCCCCACCCTCCTCGCCCTCAACCAGCGGGGCCGCGACATCGTCGCCATCGACCTCGGCCGCCGACCTTTCCGAGCGGCTCTGGTCGATCTCGGTGGGCGGATCCACGAGCGGGTGGATGCCTCTCCTGAGGCCAAGCCCGTGCGGGCCGAAGCTGCCCGCGAACAGACCGCCCAGCTGATCGAGGAAGTCCTTGATCGGGCCGCCGCCCCGGTGCTCGGCATCGGGGTCGGAACCCCCGGGGTGGTCGACGCCGATGGGCGGGTAATCGAGTCCGCCAACCTGGCCTGGCACAACCTCGACCTCGCCGCCGACCTTCGCCGCCGTTTCTCGATACCTGTTTCCGTTACCAACGACGCCCAAGCGGCCGCCCTCGCCGAATATCGCCGGCACGGAGCCGAGCGGCGCAATCTTCTCTTGCTCAAGATCGGACGGGGAATCGGTTCCGGGGTTGTCCTCGACGGAGCGCTCTACCGCGGTGACCATTCGGCGGCAGGGGAGATCGGCCACGTTCAGGTCAAAGACGATGGCGACCTCTGCACCTGCGGCAATCAGGGTTGCCTCGAGACAGTGGCCAGTGTTCCCGCCATCCTCCGGCGTATGGGTGCAGACCCGGAGCGGGCGCCGTGGGACGCCTTGACGCTGGCGGGGATCGCCGGTGAAGAACCGGTCTTGCGGTCTATTCGTGAGGCGGGCCATCACTTGGGAACCGTGCTCGCCACGGTCCTGGCAATGCTCGACATTGGCCAGGTCACGATCGCTTCGGACCTTCGCAATGCCGGAGACGTCCTCATCGAAGAGGTGCGCTCATCGATTCGAAGACGGATGCTTCCGGGCACGGCCGAACTGGTCGAAATCGCCACTACCCCACTCGGTGCGGATCTGGTGCTGGCAGGAGCGGCATCGGCGGTCTTGGCCGACCGACTGGGCGTCGTGCTGCGATGACGGTCACCGTCGGCGTCGATATCGGCGGCACCTCTGTCCGCGCGATGGCTTTCGATGAATCCGGCACCGCCTACGCCCGCTCGCAAGTTCCCACCGCCATTGGCGGAGGCGCACAGGTGGTCGAATCGGTGCTCGCAGCCTGGTCGGATCTGGCCCTAGAGGAGGTCGTCGAGGTGGCCGGCGTTGGAGTTCCGGGAAGGGTGGATCCGGCAGCGGGAGACGTGCGGCTGGCGGTCAACCTGGGAATCGGTGACGATCCCTATCCGCTTGGTCCAGCCCTTTCCGCGCAGCTGGGGATCCCGGTCACGGTCGAGAACGACGTCAAGGTTGCCGCGGTCGGAATCCACGAGGGGCTCAAGAAACGAAACGCGGCGCCGGCCAGCCTGGTGCTGCTCAATATCGGCACCGGCATCTCGGCAGGCGTCGTCATCGAAGGCAACCTCTATCGCGGCAGCCATGGCATGGCGGGTGAGATCGGCCACGTCGTAGTTGACGAATTGGGACCGGTCTGTGCCTGCGGTCAGACCGGATGCTTGGAGGCGGTCGCCGCCGGCCCTGCCATTGCCCGCCTCGCTCCCGATGTGGAACCAGCCGATGCCGCCTCTCAGGTCAGCCGTTTCATTGCCGGGGCCATCACCTGGATCGCTGCCACCTTCGACCCCGAGCTGATCTACCTCGGTGGTGGGGTGAGCAACGCCGGTCACACATTCCTGGACGCGGTCCGGGGACGGCTTCGGGAGGCAGCCAAGAACTCGAGCCTGGCCGCCCAACGTATCGATCCCAATGCCATCACGCTGGCCCCCATTGACGGATCGACCGGACCACGGGGGGCCGCCGTGCTCGCTCAGAGGGCCCAAGCCATGCGGGCGATCAACAGTTTCATACCGAGCACAGCAATGAGCACACCAACCAACGGAGGAGAGATATGAGGAATCGAACCTGGTTGTTGGTGGTCGTGTGTCTGGCAGTCATCGTCGCCGCGTGCGGCGATGGCGGTGCCGGCACAACCACCGCAGCTCCAGGAACCACGGCCGCGCCGGGAACTACGGCCGGATCGGCAACGACGGCCGCGGCGGGAACCACCGCTGCCACAGGTGAACCAACCGGATACGCCGAGCTCGATCAGGCAATGGCGGGCGATTTCGCTGGAACAACAGTTGAGATCGTTGCTCAGTGGGTGGAAGGGGAGGCAGAGAACTTCAACGCTTCCCTCGATCCGTTCCGTGAAGCGACCGGAATCGACGTTCAATACGAGGGGCTGACCGACTACGAGCTGACGCTGCAAACACGAGTTGATGGCAACGACGCTCCCGATCTGGCCCAGATCGCCCAGCCCGGGAAGATGATCAGCTACGCCTCCGAAGGTCAGCTGGTCGATATCAGCCCGTGGTTCAACACCGACAAACTGGTAGAAGAGCAAGTGGGCGGCTTTTTTGAGCTGACCCAATTCGACGGTGGCGTGTACGGGGTGTACTACAAGACCGATGTCAAGTCGATCGTGTGGTACCCGGTAGAGCCTTTCGAGGCGGCTGGATACACAATTCCAACCACCTGGGACGAGATGACCGCGCTTAGCGATCAGATCATCGCTGATGGCAACGGCAACCCGTGGTGCATTGGCATCGAGAGCGAGGCTGCCGATGGCTGGGTAGCAACCGACTGGATTGAGGACATTGTGCTCCGCACGGCCGGGGTCGACTTCTACAACCAATGGTGGAAGCACGAGGTGCCGTTCAACTCGCCTGAAGTGCTGGCGGCTGCCGAAGAGATGGCATCGATCTGGTTCGCGCCGGATTATGTCTATGGAGGAAATGTGGCCATTAACGCCACGAACATTCGCGATGTTGCCAATCCGATGTTCGATCCGGCCGGACCACAGTGCTGGTTCCAGAAGCAGGCCGCCTGGATTCCCGAGTTCTGGCCCGGGAACCGGGATGTCTCCGACCGAAGTCAGTGGGCCAACCCCCCGGGTGAAGCGAGTTCGTTCTTCTATCTGCCCGGGATCGACCCCGCGGTTGGTAATCCGGTACTGGGCGCCGGTGACATGTTCGTGATGTTCACCGACGGTGATCGGCCCGAGGTGCGCGCGCTGCTCGAGTACCTGGCGACCCCACAGGGAGCGCAGGCTTGGATCGAGCTCGGTGGCTTCATCAGCCCCAACACCACGGTCCCCGTTGAGTGGTACACCTCGTATCCCAACACCGAGTTGGTGCCGATCCTGAACAATGCCGACAGCTTCGGGTTCGACGCAAGCGATCTAATGCCGGCAGAAGTCGGTGCGGGTTCGTTCTGGACTGGGATGGTCGACTGGGTGGCCGCCAATGGCGAAGGCACCGAGGAGATCTTCCAATCGATTGAGGATGGCTGGCCTGCAGGCTGAGCCCCTGAGAGGTAGGGTCCCCGGCGGCAACGCCGGGGACTTTTCCTTGAGGAGTTTTCGTTGGCCGGGGCACTAGAACCTCAGGCACAAGTGAACAGCGGCTCCGGCTGGCTGATATTGCGCGATCTGGTCTTGGCCGCTGTGGTTGTGATCCTCATCTGGTTGGGACTGGGCATCCTCCGATCCGAAACCATGCTGTCCGGCTTGGGACCGTTCGTCGGCAAATTGGTCCAAGCCCTGGTCGCGCTCGCGGTGGGAGTTGTCGGGATCTGGGCGTTGTTCATCGTGGTCAACTCCCTGGTCGAATATCTTCCTGCGAGAGCAACCAACGCAATCCGCCCGTTTGTTTTCGTGCTCCCAGCGATTGCGGTCGTCTCCCTCTATCTGGTCTTCCCTGCAGTGGGAACCATCATCCAGAGCTTCACCGAGGTGCCCGAGGGAGAAGGGCTCCTCTACAACTATGCGCAGGCATTCTCTGATCCCAAACTGCTGCTCGCTCTGAGAAACAACGCCATCTGGTTGGTCCTGGCCCCGGCAGGTGCATTGCTCATCGGTCTCACCTTCGCCGGGTTGGTTGATCGGATCAAGCGCGAGGCATTAGCCAAAATCTTCATCTTCCTCCCCCTCTGCATCTCGGGCGCTGGAGCGGCAGTGATATGGCGGTTCGTGTACGAATGGCGGCCTCCCGGCCGGCCCCAGATCGGGATTCTCAATGCAATCGTCACCTTGTTCGGTGGGGACCCAATCCCCTGGCTCCAGGAGATCCCGACCAACACCCTGGCATTGGTCGTCGTCATGATCTGGCTGCAAGCCGGGTTTGCGATGGTGATTCTTTCGGCCGCGATCAAAGGCGTCCCGACCGAGTTGGTGGAAGCGGCGCGTATCGACGGCGCCGGTGAGTTCCAGACCTTCGTCCGAGTGGTGCTTCCCTCGATCCGAGGATCGATGATCACGGTGTTCACCACAATTGCCATCGCCGTACTCAAGGTGTTCGACATCGTGTACGTGACGACCAACGGCAACTTCGACACCGATGTCATTGCCAATCGGATGTTCAACGAAATGTTCCGATTCAGGAACTTCGGCTTCGCCACTGCTCTGGCCGTGATTCTCTTCCTGGCGGTGGTTCCGATCATGGTCGTAAACGTACGAAACCTGCGCCAACAGGGAATCGGGGTATGACAGCCGAAACAGCATCCGCGGGAGCCGCACCTTCGCTGGCGAATGTGTCGCAAGACGCGACCCGCGTGCCTGGTGAGCCGAAATCTCGAAGCTGGCTCGTCCGGGCGCTGGTTCTGGTCATAGCCGTCGCCTGGACCGTTCCTACCGCTGGACTCCTCATTAGTTCTCTCCGTCCAGAGGTGGACGTGAGCGGTACGGGTTGGTGGACCATTTTCGCTCATCCGTTCGAGCTCACTCAGTTCACAGTCGCCAACTACGAACGGGTGCTTACTGCGGAGGGCTTGTTCGGTGCATTCATCAACAGCTTGATCGTCACGATCCCCGCCACCGTCATTCCCATCACACTTGCGGCATTCGCTGCGTATGGGTTCGCCTGGACCCGGTTCCGGGGTCGTAGCTTCTTATTCGCCATAGTCGTGGGCCTGCTCGTCGTCCCATTGCAGATGTCTCTCGTACCGCTCCTACGGCTCTACGGCAACTATGACTTAGTCGGGACCTTCGTTGGCGTTTGGTTGGCTCACACCGGCTTTGGACTGCCGCTGGCGATCTACCTCCTCTACAACTACATATCACAGCTTCCCAAGGACATCTTCGAGTCCGCCTACATCGACGGGGCCACGCCTTTCACCGCTTTCACTAGGTTGGTGTTGCCCCTCTCGTTTCCAGCCATCGCTTCGTTTGCGATCTTCCAGTTCTTGTGGGTGTGGAATGACCTGCTCGTCTCGCTGGTGTTCTTGGGGACCAACCCTGATGTCGCGGTTCTCACGGCCCGTGTGTCCCAGTTGGTGGGAAGCAGGGGTGCCGCCTGGCATCTGCTGACGGCGGGAGCCTTTGTCTCCATGGTGGTTCCGCTGATCGTGTTCCTCGCGCTGCAGCGGTTCTTCGTTCGCGGGTTATTAGCGGGTTCGGTAAAGGGCTGACATCTCGTGTCAGCGGCTTGCGCCATGGTTGCCTTCGAGGGCACCACCGTCGACTCACGACTCGCTGATCTCATACAGGACCCCAGGGTCGCCGGGGTGACCTTATATGGGGCACTCAACATCACCAACGCAGAACAGACCCTGCGACTTACCGAGGACCTGCAACGCGCGGCCGGCCGACCCGTCCTGGTGGCCGTCGACCAGGAGGGCGGCCAGCTCACTGCCGCCGGACCCGATACAACTCATTTCGCCGGCAACATGGCGCTCGGCGCCACCCGTGATCCCGGGCTGGCAGAACAAGTCGGTAGAGCCATTGGGACCGAGCTGCGGGCGTTGGGAATCAACGTCAATTACGCCCCGGTAGCCGACGTCGCCAGCCGTCCCTGGAATCCCTCCCTCGGCATCCGAGCCTTCGGTGAGGAACCCGCACTGGTCGGGGCAATGACGGCCGCCATGGTGGCTGGGATCCAATCCGTCGGGGTGGCGGCCACCATCAAACACTTCCCTGGAAAGGGCGAAGCCACGATCGATCCCCATCATGACCTCCCGGTTCTCGATCTCGACCTCGACCGACTGGAGCGAGTCGAATTCCCACCTTTTCGAGCTGGGATCCAGGCCGGAGCGCGCCTACTGATGGTGGGTCACTAC
>JAICGW010000066.1 GCA_025922945.1 Acidimicrobiia bacterium
ACGATGCCGACCTTCCTCGTCATCGGCCTGGTGCTCTCCTACGTCACGGTGAGGCAGAAACGTCTCGGGCCTGCCATCTTCATCCACTCCGGCTTCAACTTGCTCGCCCTGGTCGTTCTCTTCCTCCCGACCGAGCTCGTCGAGGAGATCGTCTCCCGGCAGACCTAGGGCTAGGGCGCTAGTTGGCGCCGAGCCCCACCGCCTACCGCACCAGTCGCATCGTCGCCTCAGCCCTAGTACGCGCATCGAGGGCGGCCTTCTGCATCAGTCGAGCCACTTCGGCGTCCTCGGTCCGCTTAAAGCGTCCCCGAATCGGGGCCAGTCGTTCGACCACCGCATCGGCCACAGCTTTTTTGAAGGGCCCGTAACCGGCGTCGCCAAACTCCGACTCCAGTTCCGGAATCGGGCGTCCCGAGGAGAAGGACATCAGTTCCAGCAGATTGGATATGCCGGGCTTCTCGTCCCAGTCGTAACGCACCTTGCGGTCGGAGTCGGTGACGGCGCCCATGATCTTCCGCCGGCTGCTCTCGGGATCTTCCGTGAGACTGATATACGAGTCAGGATCGGGATCGGTCTTCGACATCTTGACCATTGGATTCTGCAGAGACATGACCCGGGCCCCGAGTTCGGGCGTGATCCGCTCCGGCAAGGGGAAGAGTTCGCCAAAACGGCCGTTGAATCGGACGACGAGATCGCGGGTGAGCTCGAGGTGCTGGGTTTGATCATCCCCCACCGGGACCGCGTTGACGCGGTGAATGAGGATGTCGGCGGCCATCAACACCGGATAGGAGAGAAGTCCTAAGTTCTGACCGGAACGATCGGATTTCTCCTTGTACTGGGTCATGCGCTCGAGCTGGCCGATTCCGGCGATGGTGCCGAGGATCCAGGCCAATTCGGCATGTTGGGGAACTTGACTTTGCAGGTAGAAGAGGGATCGCTTGGGATCGACTCCGACGGCCAGCACCACCTTGGCGGTGTTCAGGCGGCTGCGTTCGAACTCGGCTGGGTCATAAGGCACCGACATGGCATGGAGGTCCACGACGCAATAGAACGTCTCGTAGGTGTCCTGCATCTTCACCCAGTTGTCGAGAGCTCCGATCAGGTTGCCGATATGCAGGTCCCCTGAGGGTTGGATACCCGAAAACACCCGGGGTCGGTCGCTCATCTCGCTCCTTCTTGCGTTCTGTGGGCTCACAGATAGGCACAACCGTCCTGCGAACCCTGGGTTCGTCTGAGGTTAATTAGGAGGCGAGGTGGCCTTCGACGGCGCGAATCGGAACCGGGCTCGAGGATGGTTGGGGACGAAGTCGATCAGGCAGCACCAGGCGGAAGCAGGCTCCTCCCAGAAGCTTGGAACGCTCGTAAGTGGCGGTGCCACCGTGACGGCGCACGACCAGATCGACCACCGACAGCCCGATGCCGGAACCGGGCGTGGAGGCGTTGAGGCGGTTTGCTCCCCGTTCGAACTGCTCCCAGATCGCCAGCTCGTATTTGCGGGGAACGCCGGCGCCATCGTCGTGGACCTCGATAACCAGGTCCTCGCCTTCGGCACGACCGATGACCAGAACCTTGCCACCGCCGTAACGGAAGGCGTTGACGATCAGGTTGTCCAGGGCCTGGCGGAGGCGGTCGGCGTCGGCGAAAGCGGCCAGCTCGGACTCGACCTTGACCTCGAGATCGCGATCTTGACGAGCCAGCCGCCGGGCCGACTCGTCCACCAGCTGATTGACTGAAACCTGTGACTCCTCGAGCTCCAGCGTGTTGGACTCGCGGGCCAGCAGGAGCAAGTCGGCCACGATCCTCGACATGTAGAGGGACTGCTGACGCACGATCGAGATCAGCTCTTTGCGCTCCTTGGCACCCAGCTCGATCGTGGTGTCATCGAGCACCTCGAGGAACCCGACCATGGCCGTGAGCGGAGTTCGCAACTCATGAGAGACAGAGGAAACCAGCCCCCGCCGTTGTTCGCTGACCAGGCTCCGGTAATCCCTGAGCGCAACGAGTTGGCGGACCACCACTAGCGCAACGGTGCCTAACCCCATGGCCAATAAGAGGGCGATGTTCGAATCGGTATCGCTGAGCCAGACCTGGCGCACGACGACCAATAGTGCAACCGCCATTGCCCCATAGGGAGCCACCATCGCCCAGAGGGGCTGACGCCGGTCGGCATACTCCTTGGGCTTCATCCGCCGACGAATCTGAGAGGCGGCAACGAGCTGCAGCAGTACTGCCGCCAGGAAGAATCGGAAGTCGGGTTGGGCGGCGGTCAGCGATTCCCCGATGCCCGAGCTGAGGAGGCGGAGATCAGCGAGAGCCTGGACGCACATCGCCATGCCGAGAGCAACGATGCGAATGTCAAAGCGCCAGGCCGAGCGGCGGATGGTGACGATCATGGCCACCACCACCATCAAGGAGTCGAGGAGGGGATATCCGATCCCGGCCACTCGTTCCCAGAAGGTGGCACCGGCGAGGTGGACGCGGATTCCGGGCAAGAAAAAGACCATGAGAAGGATGCCCACAGAGATCGCGCCAATGGCTCCGTCGAGGAAGATCCGGACCCGGCTTTGGAGGCCGCCGACGTGCGGCATCACTAGGAAGCCGACGATGGCAAAGGAATAGGCGGTGAGAAACGCCAGGTCATGGAGCCCGAAGACGGGAAGGGCTCCGGCGGAGGCGAGAACACCGGTGACCGCGACCGTGGTGGCAGCAATTAGAAACCCGGTGCCCACGAGCCGCCAAGCCAACGCTTCGCGATCGGGGTGGACCTTGGCCCCGCGCAGGATGAGAAGGGCAGCCGTCCCGGTGCCCAAGAACATGCCGACCAGACCGACCTCGAAAAACCTGGTGTGATCGACCAGGGCAAGGAGCCAACCCGTTGCGGCCGGGATCAGTCCGACCAGCAGTAGGAGCCGGCGCCAAACCCCGCGGTTTCCGCCATCAGTACCCACAAAGTGGGTTATCGGATGGGTTTTAGCCTAGGAAAAGGGTCGATCCGCACCGCTGGCGGCGGTGAGATCGATCTCGATTTCGGTCTCACCGGTGACGATTGCTAGCTCGGTCCTGAGAGCGTCGATCATTTCCAGGATCTGGTGGTCGGAATGGTTGAGAGTGTTGGTGAAACGCACCCCACTCTGCCTCATGGGAACCGCTGGAAATCCGGCGATGTTGAGGTAGAAGCCGCGATCCATCATCCGCCGGCAGAGTTCGGTGGCGCGGGTGAAGCTCCCGACCTTGACAAACCAGAGGGGCGTCGCATCGGTGGGCATCACCGGCAGACCGGAGGCATCGAGGGCGCTCTGCACCAGCTCGATTTGCTTGCCGAGTGCCTCCTGCCGCTCACTTTGCTCACTGGAGAGGTGAATGTCGGCGGCCGCTACCGAGGCGCCCAGCTCCGCCGGATGGAGGGGACCGCTGAAGGTCAAGGTGCTGCCGACTGAGAGGACGCGGGCAGCCATTTGGTCGTTGGGGAAGGCCAGGGCGGCTCCCCCGCTGCCCCAAGACTTGGCCAGGGAGTACGAAAGCACCAGGCGCGGATGCCAGGGCATCTGCCCGAGGATCCAGCCGCGACCGTGCTCTCCCTTCCACCCGAATCCGTGGGCGTCGTCGAAATACATGTAGAGGTTCTCGTACTGATCGAGGATGCGCGCATAGTCGGCCACCGGAGCGGCGTCACCGAACATCGAGTAAATCCCATCGGCCAGGAACCAAATGTGGCGATAGCGAGATGCCTCAGCAGCCAGGGTCTCCTCAAGGGCGGCGACATCGTTGTGAGGCACTGCCAGAACCGGGATCCCGACCGAGCCCACCACCTTGGCAGCCAAATGCAAGGAGGCATGGGCCTGGGTGTCGACCAAAAGCGCATCTTCTTCGCCAACCAGGGTGGGGATGGCGGCCAGATGAGCGAGAGTGGTCGTGGAGACGATGATCACCGGCGCTCCGATGATCTGGCGCAGTCGTTTCTCAAGATCGGTGTACAGATCGACCGAGGTGTAGACCGCCGAGGACGAGTAGACCGTCCCAAAGCGATCGATCGCCATCTTGGCGCCTTCCTTCAATCGCTCGTCGGTGTTGAGGCCGAGGTAGGCGCACGATCCGAAGTTGAGGAGCTTCCTTCCTCCAACCGTGATGTAGGCAGCGTCGAGGTTGTGATCTTCGATCCGGACGCGCACCAGGCCCGCATCGCGGGCGGCGAGCGCGTAGCGCTCAAACAGGGATAAGAAACGCTCCTGGGCGGAAGCGTCGGTTGTTCTCACGGCAATCTCCTCGGTTGCACCGCCCGACGAGTCGCCTCCAAGCCCAGCGTGGCTCTAAACGAGTGCTCGACGATAAAGGGAATATCGCGATCTGCCAAGAATTAGATCAAGCGACCGCGACGGCGATTGCGAGACGATGGTCGCTTTCTCGGCTCAGGCAACTCACCGGGATGAAAGGAGACGAGATCGTCGAGGCGTTCGTCGTTCGAATACATCCTCACCACCGGCATCCGCAGTCCCGCTTCTTTCATGATCCAACCGGCGGTTTCCAGCTGTTCGTTGCTCACGAGCGTGACGACAAGGCCTGCTTCCCCCGCCCGGGCGGTGCGGCCCGAACGGTGAACGTAGGTAGTCGAGTCTTCGGGAAGGTCGTAGTGAATGACAACATCGACACCTTCGATGTCGAGCCCGCGGGCGGCGACATTCGTGGCTACCAGCACCGGCAGTTTTCCGCTGCGGAACTGCCGCAGCGCCTTCTCCCGCTGGGTCTGATCGAGGTCGCCGTGAATTGCCTTGGCGCTGATATCGAGACTGCGGAGGTCGGCGGCCACCCGGTCGCAGCCCCGCTTGGTCCGCACGAAGACGAGAGTACGTGCGACTGACCGGGCGATGCGAGCGGTGACCCGGGCTTTGTCGCTCGCCTGGACCTCGAGAAACCGATGAACCGACGACTCCACGGTCACCCGTGTGGAGGCGACCTCGTGAAAGATCGGATCCCTCATGTAATTGCGGACGAGGACCTGCACCCGATGATCGAGCGTGGCGGAAAAGAGCATCGTCTGATGAACGCTCGAGACCTGGCGCATGATTGTCTGCACCTGGGGGAGAAAACCGAGATCGGCCATTTCGTCGGCCTCGTCGATCACCAAAATCTCGAGGTGGTCGAGGTGCACCGTCCCCCGCTCGAGCAAGTCGATCAGGCGGGCTGGAGTAGCGACGATCACTTCAACTCCGGCCGCCAGCGTGTTGACTTGCTCTCGCACGGAAGTCCCTCCGTAGACCGCCAGCACCCGCTTTCCCTTGACCCGAGCAAGGGGCTCCAGGGTCTGAGCCACCTGTGCCGCCAATTCGCGGGTGGGCACCACCACTAAACCCCGCGGGCGCCGGGGCTCAGCGGATCCGATCATCTCCAGCATCGGCAGCCCGAAGGCCAGAGTCTTGCCCGATCCAGTTTTGGCCTTCCCGCAGATATCGCGACCAGCGAGCGCATCGGGGACTACCAAAGTCTGAATGGGAAAGGCGGTAGTTATTCCCTCCGCTCGAAGCACCTCTATCAACTCGGGGGAAACTCCCAGACCCGAAAGGGAGGGCGCTAGCTCTGTTCGTTCGACCGCGGAAACCACAAACACCTCTTGGATAAAACAGCCGCTGGCGATCGGCTGTTGACTCGCGCCCCGATCGGGACGATACTTCGGGCAGATGACCGCCCGTTACGACATCATCATTATCGCATAGGCACGCGCCATAACCTGGCGTGTGCCTTCGACCCTTCGCCCCGCGAAGGGTTTTTTGTTGTCGTTACCGAAAAGAGACCCCATGCCCGACCTGAATCTCGAGATCTACGACACCACCCTGCGCGACGGCTCGCAGCAGGAGGGAATCTCTCTGACGGTGGGTGACAAGCTCCGGATCGCCGGGCTCCTCGATGAATTGGGGGTGGATTATGTGGAGGGGGGTTGGCCCGGGGCGCTGCCGAAAGACGATGCTTTTTTCGCCCGGGCCCAAAAAGAGCTCGACTTCCGGCATGCCACGTTGGTCGCCTTTGGCTCCACCCGCCGTCCCCAGATGGCAACCGGTCACGATCAGCAGCTGCAGGCCCTGATCGCGGCGGGCACGTCGACCATCTGCATAGTGGGAAAAGCCTGGGACTACCACGTGAAGGAAGCTTTGCGAACCGATCTCGACGAAGGCCTGCGGATGGTCTCGGACTCGATCTCTTACCTCCGCCATCACGACCGTAGGGTCTTCTTCGACGCCGAGCACTTCTTTGACGGTTACCACGCCAACTCCGATTACGCCCTGCGGGTGCTGAGAGCAGCCCTGGAAGCGGGAGCTGAACGGTTGGTGCTCTGCGATACCAACGGCGGCACGCTCCCTCACCAAATCATCGAAGTGATCGGCAAGGTAGCGGCCGAGCTTCCCGAAGCCGAGATTGGAGTGCATTTCCATAATGATGCGGGTTGTGCGGTCGCATCGTCCCTCGCCGCGGTGCAGGCAGGGGCGCGTCAGATCCAGGGCTGCATCAACGGCTACGGCGAGCGCACGGGCAATGCCGATCTGTGCTCGATCATCCCCGACCTCGTCCTCAAGATGGGAATTCCGGTTTTGAGCCGCGACCGATTGGCCGCACTGGCGCCGACTTCGCATCACGTAGCCGAGATCGTCAACATCTCGCTCGATCCCCATCGGCCCTACGTGGGCTCCTCGGCGTTCACTCACAAGGCCGGTCTTCACACCTCTGCTCTCGCCCGGCGCCCCGATGCCTACGAGCACACTCCCCCGGGAGGAGTCGGGAACTTCACCCGCATGGTGGTCTCCGAGCAAGCCGGACGAGCGGCGGTGATGCGCAAGGCCTCCGAGCTCGGCCTGGAGCTGTCCGAGGAGGATGCTCGTCTGGTTCTCGCCCGGGTGAAGGAACTGGAGCATCGCGGCTACCAGTTCGAGGCGGCGGACGGCTCCTTCGAACTACTCATCAGAAGGACGCTCGGTTGGGAGCAGGACTACTTCGAGCTCGAATCATTCCGGACCTTCGTCGAACGTACCGCCTCGGGAAACGTCGTGGCCGAGGCCACCGTCAAACTCAAAGTCGGTGACGAGCGTCTGGTGACGACGGGTGAGGGCAATGGACCAGTCAACGCCCTCGACCAGGCGCTGCGGGCAGCTCTGAGAGGCCATTACCCGGCCCTCGACGGGCTGCGCCTGACCGATTACCGGGTGCGGGTCCTTGATTCCTCCGACGGGACCGGGGCGACGGTGCGGGTCCTGCTGGAGACTTCGGACGGAGACTGGTCGTGGACCACTCTGGGCGTTCACGAGAACGTGATCGAGGCGTCGTGGGAGGCACTAGTCGATGGGATCGTTGTTGGGCTCTTGCGGCATTCCCCGGTAGCGAACTAGCCACCCCGGGCTAGAGTCGAACAGAGGTCTGGGAGGCAGTGAGATAGACAACGTTTCAATACTCGGGGTATTGACATTGGGCTTGATCGGGGGCGGACTCCTGGGCTATCTGGTCGGCGGGCTTCGGAGGGAGCTTTTCGACCGCAATCTCCGTCACGCCAACACCAGGTTGCGCTCGCTCGAGCTCGACCGCGATCTTCTCGCCGAGACCCTCGACATCACCCGCCGCGAGCTCGACGACCTCCGCGCCCAGACCTCAGCCGGTACGGTCCGAGCGGCCGCTCCACCGAGCTACTCCGGTGCCTCGCCGGCCATCGCCGCACGGATGCAGACCCTCGAGATCACCCGCCGTCAGCTCGAGGAGATCCAGGCGACGGAGACTGTCGAAGTGACGATCGACGATACCGACGCCAGCCGCGTGGCAAAGACGGCCCCCAAAGTCGAGGTCCGATCGAGTTCACGGGAGAGCGTCAAGACCAACCAGCCAGCGAAGAATTCTCGCCGTCGCCCCCCAAAGAAGCTCCCCGCCGAGGTCGAAGAACCAGACCCGTCGACCCTGCCAGACCTCGAATACCCAAAGGTCCGGTTCGGCTAGCTGGCGGAGGGTGGGTGTGAAGAGGCCCGCCACTTCGCGTGGGCTGGGAACCAATTCGATTTTGCGATCGAAAAGGCCGACGACCGGAATGACCATCAGGCTGAATTCGACGGTGTGGATGGCGGGCAGATAGCCCTCCACCTTCACCATGTCCTGGGGAATACCCACCTCTTCCTCAGCCTCGCGCAGGGCGGTGTGGACCGGATCGCGGTCTCCCGGATGAGGGCGACCGCCTGGAAGGGCGATATGACCTGCGTGGGTGGGCATCGTGTCGGGCCGTTTGATGAGCACCACACGAAGCTCCCCAGCCTCGTCTTCGAACAGCGGGACCAGGACCGAGGCGGTGGGCTTGCCTTCGTCTGAGGGAAGCTCGGCGAGGATGCGGAGGCGGTCCGTCACCGAGCCACGTTATAGGCTCGGCCCCAATGCCTAGCGAGCGGATCCAGACAGAGCGGCTGATCCTGCGTCGATTCTCACGACGCGATATCTCGGCTCTCACCGAGGCGGTACAGGCATCGCTTCCCGCCCTCAACGAGTGGTTGCCATGGGCGCACCCGGGTTATCGAAAGGAAGACGCCGCCATCTACATCCGCGATTCCATCGAGGCTTGGAGGGAGGGCAAGGCCTACGACTGGGCGATACGACGAAAGGGAGACCCCCGCCGCCACATCGGCAACCTCTCCACGTGGGGCGTTTCACGTCTCACTCGAACCGGGGAAATCGGCTACTGGATTCGGACCGACCAGACCGGCCAGGGACTGGCTGGGGAAGCCACCAAAGCGATCATGCGCGTTGGCTTTCAGGAGCTCGGGTTTCACAAGATCGTCTTGCGGATCGCGGTCGGCAACGACGCCTCCGAGAACGTGGCGAAAAAGCTGGGCTTTGCCAAGGAAGGCGTCTTGCGCGAGGAGCTACTGATCCGGGGACGCTGGATCGACCACAACCTCTACTCGATGCTGGAGCAGGAGTTCGAGGATTAGCTGACGACGTTCTGTGGGCCGGCAGATAGGTACAGCCTCCCTGTGAACCCTGGGTTCGCAGCTAGCCGGCGGCGAGGACGCGGGAAGCGTCGCCGAAGACCGAAGCCAAGGTGGGGTAGATCCCCACCAGCACCGTCAGCACCCCGGCGATGATGAGAGCGAGGCGGAGGGAACCGGCGGGAGTGTCGGCCCGGTCCCCCAGGGCGGTGGCGGGGGCGCCATCGAGCCAGATCGATTTCACCACCCGGGCGTAGTAATAGAAGGCGATGACGCTGTTGACGGCAGCGATCACCGCCAGGGCCACCGTCGAGACTCCCCCGGCGATCATCACCGAACGAAACATGACGAACTTGGCGAACCATCCCGCCAACGGTGGGATCCCGGCCAGGGAAAAGAAGAACACCGCCGCCAACACCCCCAGGCGGGCGTCATAAGACCCGAGCCCGGCCCAGCCGTCGATGTCGCCCGTCCCCGTCTTGCGGGCGCCGGCGATCACCACCGCAAAAGCGCCGAGGTTCATGATCGAATAGATGACCAGGTAGACGACCGTGGCTGAAAACGCCTCGGACAGATCGGTTCCACTGACCGCGGCGGCAGCGAAGGGCACCAGCATGAAACCCGCCTGAGCGATCGAGGAGTAGGCCAGCAGCCGCACAATGTTCTGTTGCCGCAGCGCCGCCAGGTTGCCGATGGTCATCGAGGCGGCGGCCATGATCCAGAGGGCGGGAGCCCAGTAGTTGGAGGCCCCGGGCAGCGCCAGGTACATCAAGATCAGCATCCCGACGAACCCCGCCGCTTTGGAATTGACCGAGAGGTAGGCGGTGACCGGGGTCGGAGCTCCCTCATAGGTGTCGGGAGCCCAGAAGTGGAAAGGGACCGCCGACACCTTGAATCCGAAGCCGACGATGATCAAGAGCACCGCCAAACCCAAGGCTGTCGAAGCGTCACCGGCGGCGGCATCGCCGATGCCCTCCCTGATTCCGTCGAAGGACACCTCGCCCGTGAGCCCGAACACGAGCGACATCCCAAACAGCATCAGGGCAGTCGAGAGGACACCAAGGATGTAGTACTTGAGCGAGGCCTCGTTCGACTTCATATCGCCCTTGCGCCACCCCGCCAGCATGAAGAGCGGGGCCGTGGTCAGCTCCAACCCGATGAAGAGCACGATCAGATCCCGTGAGGAGGCCATCACCAAGGAGCCGAGGATCGAGCAGAGGATGAGGAAGTAGTACTCGCCTTGGTAGTAGCGGTCGCCCTCGATATAGGACACCGACATCAGCAGCACGAGATAACCGGCCACAATGAAGAGTCCCTTCAACACCAGCGCGAAGGTGTCGACGGTGTAGGAGCCGTCGAACATCTCCCGGCTGCCACCGTCAACCGCCAGTATCAGGAGGGGCAGGGCGGCAAATGTCACCCCCAGCACGGAGGCGATGGCGGTGAAGTATTTCGCTCGCCGCGGCAGCACGAAATCCAGCACCAGCACCATGACGATGGTCGCCACCAGGATCAACTCCGGGGCTATCGCCAGGTAGTCGATCTCAAAGCCCATGGGCTCAGCCTCCGAGCGACGCAGTCACACTGGGCCCGAAGGCCGTCTCCACCAGGCTCACCACCGAGTCGTTGGTGGCGCCCAGAACCAGCCGGGGATAGATGCCGACTAGGACGATGAGGATGATGAGCGGCACCCAGGCGGCCATCTCGAACCGATCGACGTCGTGGAATTCGTGGTTTTCCCATTCGACCGAGGGCTCGCCCAGGTTCACCTTTTGCAGCATCCACAGCATGTAGCCAGCGGTGAGGACGGTCCCGATCGCCCCCAGCACCATCGCCGTTCGGAACACGGTGAGAGATAGCCCCTCGGCCGGGTTGTAAGCGCCGAGGAGGGACATGAACTCACCCCAAAAGCCGGCCAAACCGGGCAGGCCGAGGGAAGCAAAGGCGGTGAAAGCGAGGATCCCACCCAGAATCGGCATCAGCTTCATGTTGCCCCCGAGGCGCGCCATCTCCCGCGTGTGGTAACGATGGCTGATCGAACCGGCGAGGAAGAAGAGCAGGCCGGTGATGAGACCGTGGGCCACCATCCCGATGATCGACGCGTTGATGCCGACGTCGGTCAGGCTGGCGATACCGAGCATGACGAAGCCCATGTGCCCCACCGACGAGAAAGCGATCAGGCGTTTGAGATCGGTTTGGGCCAGACAGGCCAGCGATCCGTAGATGATGCCGATCACGGCCAGGATGGCGATGGCTGGCGCCCATTCCCGGGCGGCCTCGGGCAGGATCGGGAGCGAGATTCGGATAAATCCGTAGGAGCCGAGCTTCAGCATGATGGCCGCCAGCAGAACCGAGCCCACGGTGGGGGCGGCGGTGTGGGCGTCGGGAAGCCAGGTGTGCAGGGGCCACATCGGCACCTTCACCGCAAAGCCCAGGAACATTGCCCCAAACACGAGCCAGCCGAAGCGTCCGGCAAAGACCTCCGGGGTGTTGGAGGCGATCGCCACCAGCTCGGGGATGTCGAAGGTGCGTTCGCCGGCCACATCTGAACGGAAATAAAGGGCCAAGAAACCGAGGAGCATGAAGGCCGAGCCAAACAGCGTGAAGAGAAAGAACTTGATGGCGGCATAAAGCCGGGTCTCGGTCTCGCGGGCGAAGCCGGGAATCTTCCGCACGGTCTTGTCGCCCCAGATCCCGATCATGAAGTACATGGGCAGCAGGACCACCTCGAAGAAGATGAAGAAGAGGACCAGATCCAAAGCCGAGAACGTGCCGTTGAGCCCCGTGGCCAGGATCAACATGAGGATGAGGAAAGCCTTGGGGTTGCGGGGCTCCTCCCAATGATTCCATGAGTAGATCACCGACAACACCATCACGAAGGTGGAGAGGACGAGCAACGGGAGGCTGATGCCGTCGATCCCGATGTGGTAATTGGCGTTAATGGCACTGATCCAGGAAGCATTCGTTTCGAACTGGTAGCCGGTGGTGCCGAAGTCGAAGCTGAACAGCAGGGCGAGCGAGATGAGGAAAGTGACCACCGTCACCGCCAGACCGAGGCGTTTGATCATCTCCTCCTGCGCCCGGGGGATGGCGGCCATGAGAAGAGCTCCGGCAATGGGCAGCATCACCACCGCCGTCAAGCCCCAGTCGTTCAACAGATCCATCTGATTCCCTCTCCTATCTGAAAACCACGATCGAAATCACCAAGATCAACGTTCCCAGCACGAACCCGGTGGCGTACTGCTGGAGACGGCCAGTCTGCAGTTTGCGAAGCGACGTTCCCGCCGAGTCGGCTGCGGCTGTCACTCCCCCGATCAAGCCGTCGATTCCGCGCTGATCGAGACCGCCGTAGACGAATCGGGAGAGAGCCAGGGAGAGGCCGGCAACGCCATTGACCACGCCGTCGATCAAATATGTGTTGGTCCAGTTGACGGCCCGGGCGATCGGCCCCTTGATAGGGGCGACGATGCCATACCAATAGAGATCGTCAAGGAAATACTTCCGGCGCAGGAGCGGATAGAGCAGCGGGATCTCGAGGCGATCACGTTCGGGCTGGGTGTTGCGTTCGGGGTAGAAGATGAGATACGCCAGAAAGATCCCGAGCAGCCCGGCGACCACGCCCGGAATGAGGGCACCGAGGTCAAAAGACGTCGGCGATTCGACCGGATGGAAGATCTCACGGTTCTCCACCCAGTGATGGAAACCGGTAAAGACCCCCGGAATGTTGACCCAACCCGCCGCCACCGCTCCGATCGCCAGGGCGACGAGGGGCACGGTCATCACCCGCGGGGACTCGTGAGGGTGGCCGTGGCCGAGATAGTGACCGTGGAAGGTGAGAAAGACCATCCGGAACGTGTAGAAGGCCGTGATAAAGGCGGCGATGATCCCGAGCCACATCACCAGCGTGTAACCCTCGTGGTTGAAGGTGGCGAGGATTTCATCTTTGGAGAAGAAACCGGCCAGAGGCGGAATCCCCGAGAGGGCAAGCGCTCCCACGACGAAAGTCCGATAGGTGACGGGCATGTGCTTTCGCAACCCGCCCATATCGCTCATGTAGTTGGAATGGACGGCGTGGATCACCGAGCCTGCTCCGAGG
>JAICGW010000067.1 GCA_025922945.1 Acidimicrobiia bacterium
ATCAACGCATCGAAAACGTGGCCGGTGCGATCGTGAAGCTCGATGATGCGATCGAGCTCGTCAAAGCTGTCGACAACAAGCCTTCCTACGCCAGCCTTCGCCGCGGCCTCGAGCTCGTCCATCGACTTGTTGTTTCCGTGCATGACGAGACGCTCTCCGGGAACCCCGGCGGCGAGCGCGACGAACAATTCTCCCCCACTAGCCACGTCGATGCGGAGACCTTCTTCGTGGGCCAAGTTGGCCATCGCCAGACACAGGAATGCCTTGCCGGCATAGACAGCCTGATCACCAAAAGAAGCCACTGTTTCCCGGCACCTCGCTCGTAAGTGTTCCTCGTCGTAGATGAAGAGCGGGGTTCCGAATTCCTCGGCGAGTTGGAGGGTCGAGCATCCCCCGATCCAGAGGGAACCGTCCTCGCCAGCTGTCGAGCTGTCGGGGAGAAGCGAGAACGGGACTGCGCTCACAACGCTTTTCTACCAGGGTGACTGAATCGCTCAGCGACCCGTCAACAGTCGCAGAGCACCGGTCAAAAACCGGGAGGGCTTTCCGGTCCGGCTCTCCATTCGATCAGCTGCCGGAGCCAGAGCGGTGGCGAGGTTGGCTCCGACAAAACGGATCGGTTCCGGCTCCCAATTTGGCGAGCGATGACCCACCCAGAGCAAGCGGGTGAGTTCTGTGTCGCGAGCAAGAAGCAGATCGGTGAGGGTGCGACCCGCGAGGTTGGAAGCGGCGACTCCCTCGCCGGCGTACCCACCGGCGTGCCCGAGGCCGGTGCCTCGGTCATACACCACCGCCGGCCGCCAATCGCGTGGCAACGCCACCGGCCCTCCCCAACGATGAGTAATGCGAGCTCCGGCGAGGTCGGGGAAAAGGCTTCGAAGAATCTCAGTCACGGCATCGTGAACCCGGGGCTGGCGGTCGAAATCCGAACGCAGCGTTGAGCCAAAGTGGTAACGAGCACCCCGTCCCCCGAAGGCAAGGCGATTGTCGGCGGTTCGTTGACCGTAGATGATCAGTTGGCGGGCGTCGTTGAAAACCTCTCGGCGGGCGAATCCATAGGAAGCCCAGAAGTCGGAGCCCAATGGCTCGGTGGCGATCATGAGCGAGTAGGCGGGTACGAAGTCGCGACCATGACCGGGAAAGTTGACGGTATAGACCTCGGTCGCCCTGATGATGGATTGGGCTCGCACGGAGCCCCTCTCGGTTTTGACCATGCCGGTGTGGATGTGGGTCGCCCGGGTCTGTTCATATATCCTCACCCCGAGTCCATCGACCACACGGGCCAGCCCGCGCACAAGTCTGAACGGTTGGATGGCTGCCCCATGGGGCGTATAGAGAGCGCCGAGGGCTCCTGTCACCTGACTCGGCAATTCGCTTGGTGAGAGCCAGGCAAAGTCGGCTTCGTCAAATCCCCATTGGCGCTCACCGGCCAGCCTCTGCCGAAGCTTCGCCACATGGGCGTCATTGGTCGCAAACGTGAGGATGCCTCCTTTCTGAAAGTCGCAATCGATGCCTTCGGCGGAGGCAACCTTGCCGACCTCGTCGACAGTCCTGAACATTTCCCGATAAAGAGCCACCACGGCCTCGCGACCATGAGCTTTTCGCAACCGTTCAGGGTTTCCGGCGATCTCACCCGCGCACCAACCCCCATTGCGGCCCGAGGCGCCGTATCCGGCAATCTCTGCTTCGATCACGACCACCCGCAGGTCTGGTTGCGCCCGCTTCAGGTAGTAGGCCGTCCACAGTCCGGTGTAGCCGGCGCCGACGATCGCCACGTCGGCCTCGGTATCGCCCCCAAGGGGCGCTCGGGGTTGGAGTGGATCGGAAGTCGAGTCGTGCCAGAAACTCAGCGACCGGTACGGATTCAATCTGCCTCGTCGAGATGGGAGGGCAGCGAACCGGCCAGTTCCAGTGCCGAGACCAGCGCGTCGGAAAAAACCTCCAAGGTCTGGGCTACGTCTTCCATCGTATGGGCGGCGGAGATGAACCATGGCTCACGAGCATCGATGCAGGGCATTACCCCGCGGTGGATCATTCCGGCGATGACCGCCGAGTAGAGGCGAGCGTCGTGACCGGCGATGTCGCGGTACTCGGTGGGCCGACCCTCGCCTAGGTAAATCGAGAACATCGACGGGTGGCCGATGACCTGGCTCTCTACACCGAATTCCACCAGCACCCTGGCCAAGCCCTCCATCAACGCCAGTCCGACCTTTTCGATCCGGGCATAGGCATCGGTGGCTTGTAACTGACCGAGAGTGGCCCGCGCCGCTGCGGTCGATATGCCGTTGCCACCGTATGTCCCGGCCTGGGCAATGCCGCCGAGCCGCCAGCCGTCCACCATCTCTTCGGAAAGAGCTACGGCCGCTACTGGGAAGCCGTTGCCGAGAGCCTTGGCGTAGGTGGCGATATCGGGGACGACGCCGAACGTCTCGACGGCGCCGCCGAGTGCAAAGCGGAACCCGGTTTTGACCTCGTCGAAAATGAGGACGGTCTCGGTTTCCGTGCACAACCTGCGCACCGTCTCGAGGAATCCCGGTTCGGGAAGGATGCCGAAAGCATTGCCGGCGGCCGGTTCGATGATCACCGCCGCGGTCTGATGTCCGTAGTCGGCGAAGTAGTCGAGGACGGCAGTGGTGTCGTTGAAGGGCAGGGTCCTCACATAACTGCGAATCCCCTCGGGAATACCGCTCGAATTTTGAAATGGGATCGGGCGTAGTCGGGACCCGAGGTGAGCAGGCGGCGCCCCGGCGGTGGTGAAGAGGACATAGTCGTGGGTGCCGTGGTAGTGGCCCTCGAACTTGAGAACGAGGTCGCGCCCTGCCCAGCCCCGAGCCAGGCGCAGGGCGTGCATGGTTGCTTCCGTGCCGGTGTTTGTGAATCGGATCCGGTCCGCCCATTTCACCGCGGCGAGTACGGCCTCGGCCGCTTCCACTTCGCGGCGCTGGGTCATGGCAAACGTGGTCCCGTCGCGGGCAGCAGCCACGACCGCCTCGGTTACCACCGGATCGGCGTGGCCGAGGATGATCGGTCCCCAAGCGCACTGGTAGTCGATGTAACGCTTGCCGTCCATGTCGTAGACGTAGGCGCCCTCGCCCCGGTCGATAACGATGGTGTCTTCATCACCGAGATAACGGAAGCCACTGGAAACACCATTGACCAGGCTCCGACGAGCGCGCGCAAACCAGTCGCCGGTCCGGGGTCCCTGCATGCTCATCGCCCGGCAAATCTAACCAAGCGACCGCTACCGTCGCGCCTGTGACAAAGCAACTAGAGCTCTTCATCGCCGGAGAATGGACCAAGGGGACAGGCGATGGCAGCTACGAGCTTCGATCTCCGGGCACTGGCGAACACCTCGCCGACGTGCCCCGCGCCTCGCAGGCAGACATTGATCGAGCCGTGGCGGCGGCGTATGCCGCCTCGGAGGAGATGCGGCATTGGTCGGCCTTCGAGCGAGCTGAACTTTGCCTACGCGCCTACGAACTTTGGCAAGGACGAGTAGAGGAAATCGCCCGGATTCTCACCATGGAGCAAGGCAAGCCGTGGCGAGCCGAGGCAATCGACGACATCGCCGAGTCGGGCGATTACCTGCAGATCGCGGCCGAAGACGTCAAGCGGATGAAGGGCGAGCTGATTCCCACCACGGAACGGAATCGCCGAATGTTCACCGTCCGACGACCGGTCGGCGTCTGGGCGGCCATTACTCCCTGGAACTTCCCGGTGATGATTCCGATGGAAACGGTTGGTCCTGGCCTCGCCACCGGCAACGCCATCATCGTCAAGCCTCCTTCCCACACTTGCTGGGCGATGCTCGAGGCGGCGCGGATAATCGAAGAGGCGGGCTTTCCCAAGGGCGCCTTGTCGGTCATTCCCGGTGACGGCGACGTGGGCGAGTGGCTCGTGACCCATCCGGGAATCCAAGGGATCAGCTTCACCGGATCATCAGAGACTGGCAAACGGATCGTGGCAGCGATGGGTCTCAAGCGCTCGATCATGGAGATGTCGGGAAACGGGCCGCTGATCGTCGCGAGCGATGCCGATGTCGAAGCGGCGGCAGTAGCCGCCGTATATGGGGCGTACTACAACGCCGGGCAGGTGTGTACCGCCACGGAGCGGGTGATCGTCATGGATCACCTGCACGACGAATTCGTCGATGCCACGTTGAAGGCGGCCGAGGCGGTACGTCTGGGCGATCCGCTCGATGACGAGACCACTATGGGGCCCCTCAACAATGAACCCGTCGCCGCAAAGATGGACCGTCACATCTCCGACGCCGTCGGCAAGGGTGCCGAGGTCTTGATGGGCGGCGGCCGGGCCACGGGCTACACGACCAACCTGTACTACGAGTTCACGGTTCTCGATCGGGTCCCGGAGGATGCGCTGGTTTCCCGCGAGGAATCCTTCGGACCGGTGGTACCGATCCTCGTGGCGCGAGACGACGAGGACGCGATCGGGATCGCCAACCGCACCCACCTCGGCTTACAGGCGGCGGTCTTTACCAACGATGTGTCGAAGGCGTTCTGGTACGCAGACCACATTCGCAGTGGAACGGTGATCGTCAATGACTCGACCGACTTCTGGGAGACCTTTCAACCCTTCGGCGGCGCCGCCGGTACCGAGACCGGCTGGGGCCGCCAGCGGATCGAGGAGTTCACCGACCTGCAGACAGTCGTCTTCAACCTATCTCTCCCGCCGCAGGGGGGAGTACCGGCGTAGCCGGGAGGGGGGCGCGCGCTTCTCTACGGGTTTAGGGCAGTAGCGTTTCGAGCGATGCCGCACGATTCGTACTCGAGGCCCTACGAGGAGCGAGCCAAGGAGATCCCCTTTGCGTCGGCTGAGTACATCTCCTTTGCCTCCCGCACCTCGTTTCTGGGAGTACCGCCGCGCAAACTCGACGATCTCGGCGAGGGACGGGTCGTAATCCTTGGCGCGCCATTCGATTGGGGCACTACTTATCGGCCCGGTGCCCGGTTTGGACCCCAGGCCATCCGCGAGGCCGATTACGGAGCGATGGACGGTTATCGGCCCCATCTTCCAACGGGGATCGATCCGCTGCAGACGTTGGGCGTGGTCGACATCGGAGATGTCTACGTGGTCCCGGGACAGATCGAACTCTCACTAGAGCGGATCATCGCCACTGTCGAGGCGGTCACCGCCGCGGGGAAGATTCCTGTCATCCTCGGCGGTGACCACACCGTCACCTACGCCAATGCCACCGGCGTCGCCAATGCGATCGGTCGGGGTGAGGTGGCCGTGGTCCACTTCGACGCTCACGCCGACACCGGGGTGAGCCAGAACGGGACGCTTTACGGTCACGGGACCCCGATGCGCCGGCTGGTCGAGTCGGGAGCAGTACCCGGGCACCGCTTCGTCCAGGTCGGGCTCCGCGGTTACTGGCCGGAGCCCGAAGTCCTGCAATGGGGACGAGAACAGGGAATGCGAACTTTTCTCATGAACGAGATCGAAGATCGCGGTCTCAAGGCCGTCGTCGACGAGGCGGTCACCTACTCGCTCGAGGGCGGGGCCAAAGGGGTTTTTCTCTCCATCGACATCGACGTGGTCGACCCGGGATTCGCCCCCGGCACCGGCACCCCCGAGCCGGGCGGTTTGACTTCCCGCCAACTGCTGGACACGGTGCGCCGGCTCGCCCGCGAACTGCCGGTGGTGGGGGCGGACGTGGTCGAGGTTTCTCCGCCGTACGACGGCCCGGGCCAGATCACCGCTTATCTGGCCAATCGGGTAGTACTCGAAATTCTCAACGGACTGGCCGAAAAGGGGAGGTTCGAGATAGAGGGACCGGAAGCCGATCCCTCTATCTGATAAAGGCGTCGATTAGCTGGTGGGCACAATCGGCGGGGTCACCGTCTTCTTGTTGACCCGCCGGTAGAGGAACCAAGCCAGCCAGACGAATGGTCCGGCGATCAGGACGAGGATCGGAAGGTTGTAGAGGACGAAGCGAATGGCGAAGGAGCCAATCGCCTGCAGGTCCTCAACCAAGCTTCGCAACGCCTCCCTCGCCTGCACAGCCGGTTCCCAGACCGGATCTTCGGGCACGATCGGAATCGCCGCTGGGAGCGGGCTGATGCTGATGGAGATGGTGGCGAGGGAAACCAGGTCGGTGAGGAGCTGCTTGCGCCCTTCGAGCTGTTCGATTTCGCCGCGGGTGATACGGATCTGATCGAAGACCTGGAGCAGCTTGCCGGGATCGGCATTGGGATTGTCACGTAGCTCTGAGAGGAGAGCCAGCAACTCCTCCTCCAAGGCGTAGAGGTTGCGAAGCTGGGCCTCGATGTCGACGAACTGGTCGGTGACATCCTGGCTCTGGAGGGATTCGGTCACCACCCGATCGGCCACCTCTCGAATCCCAGCCAGGGTGGCGGTGAGCTGATCGGTCGGGACCCGAATGGTGAAGTTGATTGTCGGCTGCTCCTCCTCGATTGCCTCGCCCACCTGGGACGCCGCCAGGAAGCCACCCGCGCTCTCCACCAGAAGAACGATCCGATCGAAGGCATCCCGGGTGTCGGCGCTCTGCAGCTGGATCGAACCGTCATAGATCACCTGACGGTTGTCGACTGCCGGCACTCCAACGGCACCCTGCTCACTCCCGCCCTCGGCAGATGGAGCGGTGGTGTTGGGGGCGGCAGTGGTCGCCGCACCTCCAGATCCTGCGACCCTGAGTTCGTCTCCGCCGGGGTTGAATCCCGAGGTGGCATTCGCTCCGCATGCCACGAGGAGCAAGCACAGAGCAATGACCGAGAGAGTGACCCGTTTCATCAGTTTCCTTTCCTAAGGCTGCGAGTGCTCGCATTGCCGCTTGGACGCGAGCCGGACGCTGCCGGTTCCATGAGCAAGACTCGATTAGAAGGGTCAGCGACTCAATCCGGGATCACCCGGATAATTCTGAATGCAGAAACATGCGGAATCCGCCGCCCTAAGCCTTAGGTTTGTTTAGGTGAGGCCGAGCCTTTGCTGGCGGCGGCGCTGGGCCCCGAGGAAGAGCAGCATCACCGTCACCGTGACCACAAAGATCACCGTCCCCCACACGTTCACCTGAGCCGGGATCCCGCGCCTGGCCGCCCCCCAGACGTAGAGCGGGTAGGTCTGAATGGTGCCGGCCGTGAAATTGGAGACCACGAAATCATCTAGCGAAAGTGCGAATCCGAGCAGAAAGGCAGCGAAGACGCCGGGGAGGATCATCGGCAAAGTCACTTTGCGGAACGTGTCCCATTCATTGGCATAGAGGTCCATCGCCGCTTCCTCGAGATGACGATCGAAGCCGACCATTCGGGCCCTGATGGTGGCGACGGCGTAGGAGATGATGAAGAGAATGTGGGCCAAAAGCAGAGTTAGGAAGCCGGCACCGGTTCCCATCGCCACAAACAGGCCCAGCAAGGAGGATCCAAGTACCACCTCGGGAGTTGCCATCGGAAAGAAGAGAAGCACGTTGGTGGCCGACCGACCCTTGAAGCGATAGCGAGTTAGGGCCAGCGCAATCAGGGTGCCAATGATCGTCGCTATCCCCGAGCTGACCGCGGCGAGGACGATGCTCACCCCCAGGGCCTGGGGGATCTCCTCGACCCGAAAAGGATCCAGCCAATGTTCGAGAGTGAAACCTTGCCAACGAACATTGAACCGGCCCTGGTAATCGTTGAACGAGAACAGGATCACCACCAACACCGGCAGGAACAGATAGAGCAGACCAAATCCCAGGTACGTTGGCAAAAGCAAGCGCTTGATGGTTCTCATCACGTAACAAGCTCCTCGGTACCCACCCACCGGACGTAGAAGATCACCGCAATGACGATCGCGAGCATCAATGTGATCGAGATCGCGGCTGCGGCCGGGTAGTCGATCACCGAGAGAAACTTGTTCTCGATGACATTGCCCATCATCGTTTCCTGCGGGTTACCGAGAAGCTGGACGCTGATGTAATCCCCCGCCGCCGGAATCGCGGTGAGCAACGTGCCCGAGATCACCCCGGGGAGCGAGAGGGGCCAGGTGACCTTCCAGAAGGCGGTCGACGGCGTCGAGTAAAGATCGCCAGCCGCTTCGAGAAGCGACCGATCGATTTTCTCGAGCGCCACATAGATGGGCAGGACCATGAAGGGGAGGAAGCTATAGACGAGCCCAGCCAGCACCGCCCAACCAGTTGCCAACAGCCTTCCACCCTGCTCGGGAAGCAAGCCGATGGTCTTCATGGCTTCAACCACCCACCCCTGGTCGGCGAGGATCGTCCGCCAGGCCAGGGTTCTCAGTAAGAAGGGGATCAGAAACGGGACCAGCAGTAGCACCAGGAAGAGGTTCTTCCAGCGCCCGGTGCGAAAAGCGATGGCGTAGGCAAGTGGGTAGCCCAGCAACAACGTGATGACAGTGGCGGAAACCGAGTACAGCAGCGACCTCAGAAGTTGGGGCCGGTAGGTGGTGAACACCTGCACGAAGTTGTCCCACTCCCAGGTGAATTCGTAGCCCGAGACGAGGTTCCCGCTCTGCAGCCCCATCCGAAACAGCGCGATCAGCGGCACCACGTACAGGACGAACAGGTACGCCAGTCCGGGTAGCAGAAGCAAATAGGGGACCCGGCGACGTCTTTTCGCCGCCTGTTCGGTCCCCTCCGGTGAGACCACCGGAGGCGCCGCCACCCCTGCCGTCATCCAGCCACTCCGAAGGTGTGATCGGGATTCCAGGCCGCGACCACGTCTTCGCCCAGGGAAAAACGGCGATCGTCGAGGTTCTGAACCACTACCGCCATCTCGCCTACCTGCGGACAGTGAACGAGATAGTGCGTGCTGACGCCGATGAAGCTGGCGTCGGTGACCTTGCCCCGAAGTCGGTTACGGGGGGCGGTCTCGTCGCCGGGCAAAAAGAGGCTCACCTTTTCGGGGCGCACTCCCACCAGAACTTCCCGAACTCCGGCGGGGATGTGCTTGGGATCGGCGTACACGACACCGCCCGCCGACAACGCGATCGTTCCCCGGTCGCCGTCGACCGTGCCGCCCATCAGGTTGGATGCGCCGAGGAAGCCGGCGACAAAGGCTGTGCGGGGATCCTCATAGATCTCGGTCGGTGCCCCCATGCGTTCGATTCGGCCCTGGTGCATCACCGCAATCGTGTCTGCCATGGTCATGGCTTCTTCCTGATCGTGGGTGACATGGACGAAGGTGATGCCTACCTCTTGCTGGATTCGTTTGAGCTCGATCTGCATTTCCTTGCGCAGTTTGAGATCGAGGGCTCCCAGGGGCTCGTCGAGGAGCAACACGCGAGGATGGTTGACCAAGGCGCGGGCAACTGCCACCCGCTGTTGCTGACCTCCGGAAAGCTGACGGGGTTTGCGGTTCTCGCGCCCTGTCAGCTGCACCAAGTCAAGGACTTCTCCCACCCGCTTGCGGACTTCGCCTTCGGAGACCTCCCGGCGCCGCAAGCCGAAGGCGACGTTTTCGAAAACGGTGAGATGGGGGAACAGTGCGTAGCTCTGAAAGACCGTGTTCACCAGACGCCGGTAGGGCTTGAGCCCGGTGACGTTCTCGCCGTGCAAACGGATGGTTCCCGCCGTTGGTTCTTCGAATCCCCCCACCATGCGAAGCGTGGTCGTCTTCCCGCAGCCGCTCGGTCCGAGGAGGGCGAAGAAGTGTCCGTCGTCGATGGCAAGGGTGAGATCCTCGACGGCGGTGAAGTCGGTGAAGGTCTTGGTTACGTGTTCAAGTTCAATAGCCGGGGCTGCGGCCATCAGACCCCCGTCGCAGCTGACACGGCTTGGCTGACGGCGGCTTCTTCCTCCTCGGTGAAAGAACGGACGATGTGCGCATTTCCCAGCGTCGCCTCGGTCGGAAAGATCAATTCCGAGTCAGCGAGCTCGGGGGCTATGTCGGCGACCGCTTCCTTGGCTCCGACTACCGGCGACACGTACCAGATGTAGGCAGCCAGTTCGGCCGCGTTCACCGGGTCGTAATAGAAGTTCATCCACGCCTCGGCGTTGGCTTTGTTGGCCGCGCCCTTGGGAATCAACATGTTGTCGTTCCAGATCATGAAGCCTTCTTCGGGGAAGGCGAAATGAAGGTTGGGCGTGTCCTCTTGGCTGGCCACGATGTCGCCCGACCATCCCAACGACACTGCGAGATCTCCGTTGATGAGAGCATCCAGGTAGTCGTTGCCGTATACCTGGCGGACCTGCCCGGAGGAAATGGATTCGGCGATCCGATCCGTGACCGCGACATAGTCATCCACGCTGGCACTTTGCGGATCCTTACCCTCCATGAGGAGGAAGAGCGGAACGGTATCGGCGTAACCCTCGAGCAATCCCACCTTGCCGGCAAACGCCGGATCGAGCAGATCCTGGAGTGACGTGAGTTCGCGACCAGTCTGATCGACGTCATAGGCGATACCGGTGAAGCCCGATTGCCAGGGCAAGGTGTAGTCGCGGTTGGGGTCGAAGTCCGGGCTCTGCAACGCCGGGGCCAAGTTCTCCATATTGGGAACGTTGGCGTGGTCAATCGTCTCGAGAAAATCGAGGCGAATCATGCGAGCGGCCATGTAGTCGGTAAGAACCGCGATATCGATGCCGATCGGATCGCCGGCGGCCAGCTGGGGCTGGTACCTGCCGAACCAGTCCTCGTTGGAGTTGATCCCTTCCATGTAGTCGACTTCGATCCCGGTTTGCTCCGTGAATCGCAGAATCGTGGGCGAGTCGCCGTTGTCGTCGAGATCTATGTATTCGATCCAGTTGTCGACCACCAGTACTCCGCCGCCACCCCCGCCCACAGTCGTCGCCGCGCCCCCGCCGCCCGCAGTCGTCGCCGCACCGTCACCGCCACAAGCCGCCAAGAGGGCAGGCCCACCGAGCAGAAGCACTCCTCCAGCGCCAAACCGACGCAGGAACTCCCGCCGGTCTATCCGACCCGATGCCAACAGATTCAACAGCACATCCCGCTGACCCCGGCGCCCGCGGCCTTTGATGTTTCTAGCGGTCATGTTCGATACCTCCTCGATGGCGCAAGCGCCCAGTCGGCGATGATAAGGGGACTTAGCAGGCGGCGGCGGCCGCAAAATCGGGGTTGTCCCAAACGATCAAGGCCGAGTCCCCGCCCGTGATCTCGTCGGAGAGGTAGCCCTTGAGGAGGGTGACGATCCGAAATCCGTTCTCCATCTGGAAGCTGAGGGTGGGGTCATAAAGGACGCCATTTCGCACCTTCTCCATGTATTCGGCGGTCGACATTTGGTGCCGATGGGCGGCAAAGCCGGGCATATGGCCCCCGGCGATGATGCCGCGCTTGTTGTTCCGTCGAACGAAATCCTTCCGGGCTTCATACAGCATGTGGCCGATTCCCCGGCGGCGATAGTCGGGGTGGGTAGCCATGTCAGTCCCGTAGTACCACGCCCCTTCCGGGTTGTGGTTGCCGCATTGGTGCTCGCCGGTGATCTCGGAAATCGTGTGCTGGGGATGCTCGAAGTCGAAGTCGAGGAAAATTCCCGCACCTTGCCCTACCACCCGGTCGCCATCGAGCACGACGAAGAAACCCTCGGGAAACGTCCGGGCGTAGGCGCGGATGTCCTCCACTCCAAGCAGCTCGGAAGGGTCGGCATGAGGAAAGGCGGCCAACTCGAGCGCTGCGCATTGGGGCGCGAGCTCCTCGGTGAGATTGGTCAGCCGGAGCTCACTCATACTTTGAACTCCTCGAACTCGTTGTCGGCCGGCACCCCCCAACAGGCCAGGACTCTTCCACTTCGGGGTTGCATCAAGACAGCCCCGGCCGACTCGGTGTGATAGGGGGGCTCAGAGCGCCGACAGATCGCATCCGGCTCCCGCATCAGCGCAATCAGATCGGCTTCCCCAATCTCGCCCAACCCATCGAGGATTCTGTTTGCGGTCTCGAGGCGGGCTTCCGAGGAGGCCTGCAGATCGGGTGGTCGGATGGCCTCCCGCATCTTCGCCTCGGGATCGAGACAGTGGTTGGTGTGGACTAAGGGTCTGCCATCGAGCTTGGTGACCGCCCGATAACCGGGCATCGCCTCGATGTTGAAGCCGTTCCCGGCATCGTCAAAGAGGAGATAATTATGCGCCCCGGCGAGGTCGGCTTCGAGCACACAGGCGAGGGCATCATCGAGGGACGTCTGCTTGAGGGCCTTCCGAACGACGAATGGCCAGGTCAAGCCGATGCGACCATTTGCAGCCGTGAGATTGTTGATGCCGACCGCGATCCCGGCTTCGTTCATTCCTATCTGGCCGAGGCATCCGACGGTCGAGTAGACCAGAGCGGCGGGGGCGCCGGGTGTTGCGATCTGGAGCGTGACCACGTGCTCGGTGGCACTGTCGTGCATGTCCCAAGTTTGTGCCAGCCAGCCCGCGCCCCGGGCGAGATCGTCGGGGACGATGACGGCGGTGCAATCGTCCTCCTGGGGTACCGACGAGGATCCGGCGGCCCGCACTATGTCGACGAAGTCAGTGAAGCCGCCGACAATCACCGCCTCGGGGACACTGATGCCCCCCGCCCGGGCCATGGCATCCATTTCCTCATACAGATCCGCGTCGTATCGACGGTGGGCCTCCAGGGTCTTTTGGGCGAGAGCGATCGCATCTGCAGTCGTTGCGGGCCGTCCCGCCCACGTTCCGTTGCTGGCCAGCCGAACCCGCTCCTCGGTATAACGCCGGATCTCGGAATGAAAGGCAGCTCCGTGCACCCCACCCCGATGCTCGGCATCACCGTTCAACTCCAGAAGTCGAATCGGCCGGTTCTTCACTCGACTCCCCCGATGAAGCGGGTCCGGGGCTCAACGTATTCGAGGACTCCCTCCGGGCCGGACTCCCGCCCGAGACCGGACTGCTTGATACCGCCGAAAGGAGCCTCGGGCGTAGCGACCGACCAGTCGTTGATGGCGACCATGCCGTAGTCGAGCTCCTCCGAAAGGCGGATGGCGGTGTTGAGATCGCGGGTGTGCACGAACGCGGCCAATCCGTATTCGGTCCGGTTGGCCATTTCGATCACCTCATCGACCGACGTGAA
>JAICGW010000068.1 GCA_025922945.1 Acidimicrobiia bacterium
GAACGTGCTCTGGCAGCGACGCACGAGTAGTTGACGTACCGTTCTAGGGGAGGGCCCCCCAACGCGTTATTAGTGTGCGGCCGTTCGGGCCGGCGGGCAGCCACCTCACCTCCGATGTCCCCACTGACGAGTCATGAGGCTGACTCACCATCACGATGCCAAAGACGACGACAGAAACAGATCCGTAGACGACCATCTTCTCGAAGGGTTGGACACCTCGAGTAGAAGCTCGACCTGATTGATGTCGTTGCTCCGACGCGCCCGACCGAGCACCACTTCGCGTGCGATGAGGCCCGCCACCATTGCGACGGCTGCAACCACATGAAGGAACTTCAACGCCATTCCGAATTCCATTGGACACCTCCGCGGAGTCCGGGGAAGCTAGCGCAATTGGATAAGGGGAAACCCGGCACAGATCTTGGAGATGATCACAGCCGCCGAGTTGGGCTCACTGGAAATCTCTTTGAAAACCGACCGTTCCCAAAGGGACGGGCTACTGGAAAGAGTCGGAGTAACTCCGCGCCTAATGGCTAGCGCGCCATAGTCGGCCTCGGTGATCGTGGAGCCTAAATTTTCGGGACACCTTTTCCGATAATCCTGACGTGCGCCAGTCACGGAAAGGGCCCCCTCTCGGGGGCTTCTTTCTTTCCCACCCCCCCGAGGCGTGGCTCTATTCGTCTCGGTTGAGCTTGGCCATCCGCAATCGATCAAGGGCCAGCAGGAGGAGGGCGGTGATTGCGACGGCCCCGACGAGAAACACTCCCAGTCCGATCAGGAGTAGCGCCCTTAGGCCTGAAAAGTCACCACGAATCTTGACGAGGGTGAGATCGATGGCCAAGGCCGACAAGGTCGCAACGGCGACGTCTCGCAACTGGCGTTGGCGAAGGGTCCACTCAGAGGGCATCCCCTTTAATCGCCGTGAGGAGAGACCAAGCCCAGATCCATTTTGTAGGGCACTCCCAATGACTAGTAAGCGTCATTGCCACAAGAAAGCACTCGAATTCGGGGCCGACCCGAAGGCTCAAAGTCTCGTCTCCACGGAATCGGTGTATGCCTCGACCTAGGCTCGGCGAGTGACCGACGAGCCGACTTACAGTCCCGCAGTAGACGGTATCGAGAGCGACACCATGATTCGATCTTGTCGGCGGCGGATACGACCGGACTTCCCGTCAGGTTCGAGGCACAACCGAGTCCCAAAGGTTCTTTCTGGGTACAGGTCAGTCCTGCGTCGAACTCGCCAGGCTCCTCAAGTAGAGTCGCAACACGGAATTCTTCGTCGATCTTGTTGGCGAGGATCTCCTGCAACCGGTCGAGGTGCTACTCGGGCCCTGCATGAATATGGCTTAAACCCAAACCTTTCCTGAAGTCGGACGACCCCACTTCCAAAGATCGGCGGCCCGGCAGACCGACCTGTCCAATGGTGAGTCGGACAAGGAGAGTTAGGCCACCGGTCCGGGTCGGACTCTTAATCTCAGCCAGTTGGATGACGTCTTTGGACCTTCCCCAGGGTTCAAAGAATCACTCCGTTTACTTGCCCCGGCATTCATGGTCAGCAATGATGGGCCAACAGGGAGAAAGGGGATACATGGGGAAGATCCGAGTCGCGCTCGTGGCGGGGATATTTGTCTCCGGGGTCCTCGGAACGCACCTGGCAGCCGCCGTCGAGACAGGCGTACCCCTCCAGAATGCCGAGTGCTCGACGCGGGTCGATCAATTGCTCGCTCAGATGACGAACGCCGAGAAGGTCGGCCAAATGGTCATGGTCCTCAACGCCCCTGGCTTTGGCGATTTCACTGACACGATCGGTCTGATTCGCGACCATCAGGTCGGATCGGTCATCTCGCACGCCTATTTTGGTTTTGGTGTCGCCGATGCCGCGAGCTACAACAACTCTCTCCAGGAAGCTGCCGCCTCTACGCGACTCGAAATACCGATTCTCAATGCCGCCGATTTCGAGGCAGGGGTCTCGATCCTCGTTGCCGACGGGACGTCACTGCCCACCCAGATGGGTCTGGCTGCGGCCCGACGCCCGCTGGACACGAGAACCGCTGCAGCGGTCACTGCAGCTGAGGCGCTTGCTCTCGGCTTCAATTGGAGCTTTTCACCGTTAGCGGACGTCTTGACGACTCCACTTAATGGCGAAGGGGGAGTTCGCACCTTCGGAGGCAAGTCCAACCTCACCTCCCGCCTGGTTGCGGCCGAGGTCCTGACCTTCCAGCGAAGCGGGCTGATAGCGACCGCCAAGCACTTCCCCGGGATGGGTGGCAGCGAGGTCAATTCACACTTTGGGCTGCCCGTAGTTGCCTACGACAGAACCACACTCCAGAGAACCCACTTGCCGCCCTTTGAATCTGCAATCCGTGCCGGCGTCGAAACGATTATGACGGGCCACATCATCGTCGAGACCCTCGATCCCCAACTACCTGCATCCCTGTCACCAATCGTGACAAACGACCTTCTCCGCGAGGAGCTCGGGTTTGACGGCGTGGTCGTAACAGACTCAATGACGCTTGGCGCCATTCTCGGGCGCTGGGACGTCGATGAGGCTGCCGTGCTGGCCGTCAAGGCCGGGGCCGACATCGTGATGGAGATAGGCCCCACCGATCTGGCGGTATTTGCGATCAATGCCCTTTTGTCGGCTGTCGATGGGGGAGAAATTACAACTGCGAGGCTGGATGAGTCGGTGCGCCGCGTGTTGTCGCTCAAGTGCCGATACGGACTGCTTGACCTCGCGCTGGTGAACGTGTCGGCTGCCGAATCAGTGGTGGGAAGCGAGAATAGTCTCGCTTCTGCTGCCGAACTGAGCCTGCGCGGTGTGACTCTGGTTCGCAATCGTGGCGTGCTTCCGTTCGACAGTTCAGCCGGAACGACGCTCGTGGCCGGGGTGACACATCCGACGAACGAGGTGATACCGATGCCGCCGGCGAGCCATGTACCCACTCTCGCCGCGATGGTGGAGGAAGTTTCGGAGGGATCAGTGCTGTCCTGGACGGCGGAGACCGAAAGTCCCACAGCCCCTGAAATCGATGCAGCGGTTTCACTGGCCGCAGATGCAGACAGAATCATTGTCGCGACCTACTCGGCAGGGCCGCTACCGGCAGAACAGACGCGCCTTGTCGAGGCGCTCCTTGCAACCGGAAAACCACTCGTGGCAATCGCCACCGGTACGCCTTATGACCTCACTGAATACTCCGAGGTGGACGCCTACGTTACGGCGCCCGCTCTCACGTTCTTGCCCGGCTATGCCTTCTCTCAGAGCTTGCTTGAAGCCTCGATCGCGGTCGTCTTCGGAGCCGAGCCGTATGGCCGGCTACCAGTGCCTATTGAAGGGCTCTATCCGCTCGGGCACGGCATGGGTTACCAAGGCAGCGAGGTGAATGTGGCTGAGGAGGGCGACTAAGCGCAGTTCACCCTCTGATCTTGAGCAGCAGACCCGACGATTCTTTCTCTGTTCAGGACGGTTACCCGGATTTGGTTTGGGTCGTCCGTCCGGAATTGGCGACGAGTTTTCGTCGTCGTTCCTGGCGTATGAATCTCGGCCGATCCACGTGACCACCCTCGCCGAGAAAACCGAATCGCAGTCGTGGTTTCGCCGAGTCGGCGCCTAGCCCGCCTTGGGCAGCATTTGGAGCATTGACACCAAAGAACCTGGACCTAGCTTCGATCTTCATTAGGGACATGGAACAATTGGGACGAAGCAAGTGGGCTGCCATCAAGCTCAACGGCGAGATCGACATCGCCAGAGTGGACAAGCTATCTGAGGTCCTTGCCAGGGAGTGGCTTCCACCCAGAGCCTGTTGATCGATCTCTGCGCCGTCCGGTTCATGGACTCGGCTGGGTCGGACTGATGGCCTCCTAAGCCAGCCGCTGCTCCTCCTCAGGGGATTGTCGCACGCTATCTTCGCCATGATCGCCTGCAGGGCGTCAAATGAAGAAGGAGGCAGCGTGGCAATTTCCGAACCGAGTTCGGCCAGGGTGCCTAAACCCCTTAGGCGAAACTTACTTATTGACGTCGGGCTGGTAGTTGTGGTCGTTGCCTGCGGGGTAGCGGATCAAACTGCCACGCCGGTAGAGATCGCGACTGCCTTTGTCGAGGCTTATGGCGCCCTCGACGCTGAGACTGTGGCCTCCTATTTAGATGAGGATGCCGACCTGCAGCTTTTCAACGCCGATTCCGAAGGGCTACCCATGGCCCTCAGATGGGATCAGGCGGCTGGATTCGAGGTACTGCTCGACTCGTGTGCGGAAACGCGTTCTGGGCCGGCTGGGTCAGTCGTGCGGTGCGACTATGACTACCACGCCATTCGGTCGGAGGAGATAGGGCTGGGACCGTATAGCGGCAATTGGTTGGACCTCACGGTGGTCGATGGGAAGATCACCTCTGCATTCGACCATCTCGAGACCTCGTCGAATGGGTTCTCGTCAGAGATGTGGGAGCCGTTTGCCGCGTGGGTGGCTGAGAACCATCCAGATGACGTCATCACCATGTACGGCGATCCGTCCCAAACCGCTATGGAGCTCACCGACGAGGCGATTGCACTTTGGGAGGAGCGCACTCGTGAGTACGCCGACGTAGTAGGGGGCTAACTGAACCCTTCCCGCTTGATCCGCATCAATCGGCAGCCCTCTAATGGCCTGGCCATGGCCCGACCTCGATCTGGAACCTAAGGACCTGGTCGACAGCGGATGGTCCATCGATTACCTCCAGACGAGCCGCTGCTGCTCCCACGAGAGAGCCCGGAGTATCGCGGAGGATCCAGGACCGGAGCCACCTAGCTGCCAAACCCCCCTGGTCACCTAGGAGGCTCCGGTCAATCCCGACCCCAGAGGGTTGGGTCGGAATCTTCGGTGCCGGCGAGATACCCCGGGATGCGCCCGGCGAAACATGGTCAAGGCTTGAGTATCGGCCCTATCGTGGCCCAAGGAGTCATAGCTCCGGAGGACGCGGCATGGGCGATTACGCAACGATTGGGCCGGTCCGTATGTACTACGAGACTGTGGGCGAACGGGGGCAGCCGGTCGTGTTGCTTCATGGCGCTTATGGGGGTGCCTTTTCGTGGCAGGGACAGATCGAGGCCCTATCTGCTCGCTACCGCCTGTTTATCCCGGAGCAGCGAGGCCGTGCCCACACGGCGGATGTGCCGGGTCCGATGTCGTTTCAGGCCATGACCAACGACACTCTCGGGTTCATCGAGTCGGTGGTGGGTGAACCCGTCTACCTGGTCGGGGCTAGCGATGGCGGCATCATTGGTCTACTCGCAGCTCTGAAACGACCTGACGTAGTCCACAAGCTGGTTGCCATTGGAGCCAATTACCACTACGACGGTGTGGTCCCAAACTCGGGTTTCGGAGTATCGGCGGACGATAAAGCGTGGGCCCGACCCCGGGAACGTTATGGCCAGCTGTCACCCGACGGTCCGGATCATTGGCCGGTCCTGTTCGAGAAACTAAGCCGGATGTGGCGGGAAGAACCCACGCTGACGGTCGGAGACCTTGCCATGATCGAGATCCCCGTGCTGGTGATCGTAGGTGACGACGACGTCGTGGCGATGGACCACACGGTCACCCTCTACCAAGCGCTCCAACAAGGGCAGTTGGCCGTGATCCCCGGCGCCTCACATGTGGTGTTCATGGAACAACCCGACCTGATCAATAGCCTCATCGAGCGATTCCTCGACGCCAAAGGTCCACCGGAAACCTTGATGCCGATCCGAAGGGCGTGATTATCTAAGCCTCGTGAGAAACGGAAGGACATGTGGTCCAACCCTGACGGTCAGGTGGCCCTCACGGCTCGTCAGTGGGGACATCAGAGATGAGGTGGCTGCCCACCGGCCCAAAGCTCAGACTATCGAAGCTGGCTCGCTCGAGCACGACCCGATTCTGTTAGCCGGTCCGCCCTAAGCCCGGTGGCCTCGGTGTAGCTGGCGCGTCTCGCCTCACTCCAGGCTCCGCCGAATTCTTCCTCGGTAACCCCGAACGCCAGCATATTCGTGAAGTAACTGCCTCCCCTCAAAGAAGAGGTGAGCAGCCGGTCAAGACGGTCCATCATCCTGACCGTGAGGGACGACATTACGGTGATGCTGGGTTACTCCAAAGAGAATCACACCAAGATCACCTGGAAGGTCTGAGCTACATGAAGACCAGCAACGTCGAAACCGCGGAGCGCGGCCGCTCACCATTGGGGGCTTATGTTCGCTTCCTGATGGACGGGCCGCACGGCAACATGATTCACTCGACTGTGCCGCCGGAGATGGTGGGCCTCGCCTGCCGCTTCCGGACCATCGACGAATATTGGTTCGTCCTCTCGGGCGAGGGAGAAATCTGGCGCAGGGCGATGGACGGCCGTGAGAGCATCACCCGGCTCGTCCCAGGTGTGTGCATCGATATCCCGCTCGGCACTGCCTTCCAGTATCGCTGCAGCGGGGATGTGCCCCTTGTCTTCACCTGCACGGCCCTGCCGCCCTGGCCGGGCGACGACGAGGCGGTGATCATGGATGGGCCGTGGATACCACGTGCGAACCTGGACCTTGGGGCCAGCAGCTCGAGTCAGCTCCCCCAGCACGCATGACCTTATGTCCCTTCGGCTCTAGGAAATTCTGTGAACGCTGGCTCATACCAGCGTTACTCAATAACCCATGACAGGAGGAGCTTTCGGGGCAGGCCGCAGCCCCAAATTTCACTCTGCTCTTCTCTAAGTGGCGGGTTTTGTGTCGGGCACGCTCCCAGCTGCGAGACGAATGCCGATCCACAAGAGCGGCGCAAAGTGAAGGCCCGGGCTAATACCAGCCGCGGGGGAGCGACGATCGGCAGGCCTAGAGGCAATACGACATTCCACAAGATCATGCCCCAGCCGCCCAATTGGCAACCGCGCCACGGTTCAGCAGGCACCTCCGATTGTTGTCGCCACTGGAAGAAAGCGAATCCAGCTTCGCTCTTCGGTCATTTGCGATCGTGTCCGTGACAACCAACGACAGCACGTCGAAATGGACCTGACAAACTGTCGTAAAAGTTGGTTTTCGGAGACGCCGAAGGTGTAGTTCGGGAACGATCTACTAGGGCGGGGGGCGGCCGCTCGTGGTGTACTGCAATCCGAGCGGGCTTGTCCATAGATGATCGCCATCGGGTAAGGGCTTGTGTTGCCACCCCGCCCCATGCCGCACCCAGTGGTCGTGTCGACACAAGGGAACCAAGTTGTCGGTCTTGGTTTCCTTCACCTCGACCCAGCGCTGGCGGTGGTCAAGGTCGCACTGGCGAGCTGGCATCCGACAGCCGGGAAAGATGCAACGAGGGTTCCGGTTCTCCACCTGGCGCCGTTGCGAAGCGAGCGGCCGGCGTCGAATGGTTCCGTCGCTGACGATTCCTCCACCCGGGCGATCCGTAACCACGTATCGCCAGTGAGCCTCGGGCTGACTTTCGGCCACCTGGCGGGCGATGTCGGCAATGACAGGACCGTATCCGCCAAGTTCACCGGGATCGTCCGCCAGATCGGCGAGCGTGGCCAGGTCGACATGAATGTCAACCAGACCTTTGCCCCTGGCACCGTTCGCCAGTGGATGTCCGGCGAGCAGGTCCAAGAAGATATCTGCGCGTAGTTGATCGATTGTGCGATTGTCGTCTTCGCTTCGAATGAAGCCCTTGGCTAGAGATGTGATGTAGTTCATGGCCGCCTGCACGCGCTCGGGTGCCAAGTCAAGACCCATAGCGATGCGGTGCCGTCGAGGTCGGGTTGAGCGACGACTCGCCGGTCGGAGACCAAGCTCTCGTACGTACGCTGGGCCTCGTCGGGATCGACTTTGATGCAAACCTTCCGTAGCAATGCCTGGAGCTGTCCTCCGGTTAGACGGCGGGCCTCTCCGAGGGTCTGCTCGATGACCTTTTGACGCAGTTCATCCGGCAGGTGGGCAGTGCCGTACCCGAAAACTCTTGCCTTTCGGAGGTCGATCTCCCCGCCGCGCAGTGAAGACCCGAGCAGCGGAGTCCGTTCAAAGAGGTCGATGGCCGTTCCCAGCTCGATTTCGGCCGCTCGACGAGTCAGACGAAGTGCAGCCCTCAGTTCAGAAACGACAAACGCAAAGTGTTCGCCCAGATCCTCGCCCTGGTCGTGCTCCCAGACGGCCACCATGTCTGAGTACATCTCGGCCTGGTAGAGCGACACCATCCTCTGGTGCGCCCGCATCAAATGGACCCGGTCGGCTGGCATGAGGTCGCACTTGGAAATTGTGGCCAAGAAGGCCGCCATCTCTGGCCCGGGTTTCAGTTCCGCCAAGTGCCCGATAGCCTCGGAGCCGAATTCCCCACTCGAACTCATGTTCGAATCATACCGAAGACCTGTGACAATAACTACCTCCCTGCCCGGGAATTTCTGAAGAATGTTTGTCTGGGCAATCTCTCTTCTGAGTCATAGTTAGCCGGCAGGTATTTGACTTCTATGGCATGATGAGCGAAGCGAGTTATCCGACAGGAGGCAGGATCAAATGGCGATGTCAGCCGAGCACAAAGCGGCCCTCGTCCAGGGTCGCAAGGAAGCCAAGGCGATTAAGTCATATCTCGAAGCATTAGCTGCCCGGAAACCGGGGCGACCAGTCACTAAAGACAGCGTTGAAAAGAAGCTGGCGTCGATAGACGCCCGCTTGAAAGAGGAGCGGGATCCATTAAGAAGGGTTGATCTCCATCAGAGTCGGATCGAGGCCGAGGGATCCCTGACTTCGCTGTCTGACACGAGCGATATTGATTCTTTGGAGAAGGAATTCACCAAAGTGGCCAAGGCCTACGCCGACCGGAAGGGGATCTCCTACGCCGCCTGGCGTGGTGCGGGAGTACCAGCGGCAACGCTCAAAAAGGCTGGCATAGCCCGTACTCGCCGGGGTTAATCAATCCCAACCAAGTTCGTGTAGGCGGGCGTCATCGATGCCCAAGTAGTGGCCGATTTCATGCAAGACAGTTCGCCTTATCTCCTCGGCTAATTCCCTCTCGTCCAGACCTAGTTCTAGGTGGGGTTGTCTAAAAATCGTGATTTGGTCAGGGCCCACCCCCCAGTAATCGGCCGAGCGATCGCGCAGCGAAACCCCCTCATAAATCCCGAGCAATTCGCCATTTGGATCCTGGTCGGGAGACGGTCGCTCTTTGACGACGATTACGAGGTTGTCTACCCGGTCTAGGACCCAATCCGGCAGGCTCTCGATCACTTGATCCACCTCAAGCTCGAAGCGTTTGCGGTTCACGTGTCCATACAACCAGGTGGGCCGGTGTCATTAGCATTGCCCACTTCCCGGGCGCTTGGCTCAGCGGTAGAGCGCTGCCTTCACACGGCAGAGGTCACTGGTTCGAACCCAGTAGCGCCCACAAGTCCCAAGGGGGTGGGCCATCGGTAACAACCGCATGTCTTCCTTTACGCTGCGCGGTACTACCCCGTGTAGCGTCGGGAGCAACGAGGAGGCCAAGCTATGTCGACCGCCGACCTTGGGCAGTTCATCGAGCAGTATCACCGTGCACTGGATGCGTTGGTCCAAGGAGACCCCGAGCCGGTGCAGCAGCTATTTTCGAGGAGGGACGACGTAACCCTTGCCAATCCCCTCGGTCCAGCTGTCCGGGGCTGGAGCCAGGTCGCGGAGGCGACCGCTCGGGCCGCTTCTCAGATCCGAGAGGGTGAGCCAGTGGCCTTCGAGATTATCTCGGAGTATGCGACCGAGGACTTGGCCTACAACCTTGAACTGGAAAAGGTTCGAGCGAAGACCGTTGTCACCGGCGAATTTGGCGACATCTCACTGCGGGTTACCACCATCTACCGACGAGAGGATGGTGAATGGAAGATCGTCCATCGTCACGCCGATCCAATATCCGCTCCCCGGCCCATCGAGTCGATTCTGCAGGACTAGACCTTTCAGCTAAGGAGCTCTCCTGAGGGCTTAATGATCATCCTCAACCGACAGCTAGATCCGCCAATCATTGCCGACTAGTCGGGCTCATATCCCCAGGTCGGAGCGCCAACGCTCGCCGGTCTACCCGTGGCCCGGGTAACGAGCACGTTGGATGGCTCCCTGGCGCGTGCGCAGCGATGAACGCGTGTGGGGCGAGCTGGCAAATGCCAAAATGCGCCGGGTGACGGTCATGGCGAGCGGTGGACCGCGACTTTGAAGCCACCACCGTTCGAGTACCACCGGCCTGAAACCCTGGACGAGGCGCTGGCAATCATGGCCGAGCACGGGGATCAGGCGATGCCCCTGGCCGGTGGTCAAAGCTTGATTCCACTCCTGGCGATGCGACTTGTTCGGCCGGGCCACATCGTGGACCTAAGCCGGGTTGGCGAGTTGCAGCAGGTATCCGTAGCAGAAGGGCGCGTGAGCATCGGCGCCATGGCACGCCAACGCGACATCGAGCACGACCCCCGCATGCCCGGATTGGTGAGAGTCGCCGTCCCGCACATCGGGCATTTTCAGATCCGGAACCGTGGGACTGTGGGCGGGTCTTTGTCCCACATGGACCCGGCCGCGGAGTGGCCCGCCATTGCGCTCGCACTCGACGCAGTCATGGTCGCGGCATCGGTCCGTGGTCGGCGGGATATCACCGCAGACGCCTTCATGATCGGCCCACAGATGACCAGCTTGGAACCGGAAGAGCTCCTGGTCGAGGTGGTCCTCCCCATGCGAACCGAAGGCTTCGGCTTCGCTGAAGTCACCCGGAGGGGCCTCGGCGACTTCGCGCTCGCAGGAGCGGCATGTCAGGACAAAGCGGTCGTTGTCTTTGGGGTGGGCCTCAGGCCCCAAAGGCTGAGGGTGGTGGAGGACTTCCTGAACAGGGGCGGTGGGACCCGTGCCGAGATCTCGGCGGTGGCCGCATCGGAGATCCAGGCGACGGACGCCATTCACACCTCCTCTCACTACCGCCGGGTGGTCGCCGCGGCTCTCGTGGGCGCCGTCATCGAGGAGTCGCAGGCCCGCGGAGGCGTCGCTTGATAGTGACCATGACCGTCAACGGAAGCCGATGGTCGGGCGATGTGCCTGCCCGCCAAACGCTCTGCGATTTCCTGCGAGATGAGCTCGAACTCACCGGTACCCATGTGGGCTGCGAGCAGGGTGCCTGCGGCGCCTGCACGATACTCGGCGACGGGGAGGCGGTCCGATCCTGCCTGATGCTCGCCGTCCAGGCGGACGGCATGGAACTGACGACGATCGAGGGGATGGGAGAGCCCGGAAACCTTTCGACCTTGCAGGCGGCGTTCCTCCGACATCGCGCGTTCCAGTGCGGCTTCTGCACGCCCGGCTTCCTGGCCTCGGCCGCCGAGATTCTGGGTTCCGGACGTCGCTACAGCCGCCGAGAGCTCAGGGACATGCTCTCGGGAAATGTTTGCCGTTGCACCGGATACGAGCCGATCGTCGAGGCGGTGTTCGAGTGCCAGAGGTAGGTACCGATAACCGCGAGCTTCTCGTCACGGGGCGGGGAAGGTTCATCGCAGACATCGCGCCCGACGACTGCGTCGATGTGTGCTTCGTCCGCTCACCGTTGCCCCACGCGGTGATCAGGTCCGTCCGTCTCAGCTCCAGTCAGGCGACGTGGGGGGCGGAGCTCGGTCTCCAACCTCTCAGCCTCGAGGCCGGCGCGATGGTCACCACGCTATGGCATCCGATGCCGACCGAGCGGGTGCGCTACGTCGGCGAGCCGGTCGCCATGTCCTGGGGAGCATCGCGCTACGAAGCTGAGGACCTCGCCGAGGCGATTTCCGTTGACTACGCGGCATTGCCGCCGGGGACGCCCCTCCACGACGAGGCACCTGACGACGTGCTGTTCTCCCGCTCCTTCGACTCTGGCGGGGTAGATGAGGCGATGGCTCAAGCGCACTTGGTGGTAGAGCGCACGTTCAAGGCCGCTCGCCAGTCGGCGCTACCGCTCGAGGGCCGAGGGGTCGTGGCCGATCACGACGAGACCTCGGGCGTTACGACCCTGTGGACATCAACGCAGCTTCCGCACCTCGTACGGCGCGGCGTGGCGCATGCCCTGGGGGCCCCCGAGTCCTCGGTGCGGGTCATGGTCCCGCACGTGGGCGGTGGCTTTGGCCTGAAGGCAACCCTCTACGTCGAGGAGATCGCCCTTGCAGCGCTGGCGCGTCGCCTTGGCACGCCGGTGCGCTGGATCGAGGACCGAACGGAGAACCTTCTCGCAGGAACTCACGGGCACGACACTCGCGTTTCGCTGCGGGTCGCGGTGGGTGTCGACGGTCGCGTGCACGCCATCGACGCAGACGTCCTGGCCGATGTGGGTGCCTACTCGGTGTGGCCCGGGACGGCTGTGATCGAACCAGCCATCGCCGCGTTCTCGCTCTTCGGCCCTTACGCGTTGGAGGCGGTCCGGTTCCGTGCCCGGGCTGCCGCCAGCAGCCGTTCTCCGGTTGGCCCATGTCGGGGGATCGGCCACAACGCCGCGGTCTTCGCGACCGAACGAGTGATGGACGTCGTTGCGGCCGAGCTCGGGATCGACCCGCTCGAGGTGAGGCGGCGCAACGCCGTGCGGGACTTCCCGTGGACGAGTCCCACCGGCAGGGAGCTCGACTCCGGTGACTATCTGGCTTTGATGAGGCGACTGGAGGAGGCATCGAATTACCAGGGTCTACTTCGGGAGCAGGCCCAGGCAAGATCCGAGGGACGGCTAGTCGGCATTGGGGTTTCGCTGTTCAACGAGATCACTGCCAGCGGCTCCGCGGATTACCGTCGCCGCGGAGTCACATCGGTTCCTGGCACGGACGCGGCGCGCGTCGTCGTGACGGCCGAGGGCCGCGTCGAGATCTACACGAGCGCCGCCGACGCTGGACAGGGCCACGCCGAAACCTACCGGACCCTGGCGGAGCGAGAATTGGGTCTGCGGCCGGAGGAAGTCGACGTGATCGAAGGGGACACAGCACTCTGCCC
>JAICGW010000069.1 GCA_025922945.1 Acidimicrobiia bacterium
CCCTCGTGGCGTCGGCAGTGCCCCCGGTCCGTCCCTCAGTCCACAGACCCTCCATCTCGAAGGGGGAGGATCGATCCATCTCCTCGCTCAAGATCTTCGCACCCCTCGGCTGTGGAGGGCGAGTCTCGAGCTGCCACTCGATTTGTCCCCGTACCTGCAACGGCACGGCCAGCCGATCCGCTACGGCGAAGGAGGCGAACCCTGGCCTCTCCGGGATTATCAAACGGTCTACGCCACTGAGCCGGGCAGCGCCGAGATGCCGAGCGCCGGTCGGCCCTTCACCCACGAGATCCTCGTCGAGCTTGCCGCGGCGGGTGCGACTCTGGTGCCGGTGGTGTTGCACAGCGGGGTTTCCTCCCTTGAAACCGGGGAGCTTCCCGGTGCCGAGCGGTTTCGGGTTTCCCCTTCCGCGGCGGCGGTTGTCAATGCCCTGCGAGAACAGGGAGGAAGGGTCATCGCCGTTGGCACAACCGTGCTTCGGGCCCTCGAGAGCGCGGGCAATGAGGACGGAAGCCTGCGGGCGGCCGAGGGTTACACCGACCTCGTAGTCAGCAGCGATCGCGGCGTGCGAACGATCGACGGGCTCCTTACCGGGTGGCACGAACCGGGAGCGAGCCATCTTTCGATCATCGAGAGCGTCGCTGGCGGAGATGGGGCCCGTCGGATGTATGAGGCCGCGCTCGGGACCGGTTACCTCTGGCACGAGTTCGGCGACTCCAGCCTCATCCTGCGTTAGTGGCTGTCTGATGGCACCCAGCGTTCGGCCGGTGCGGATCGCAGCCCAGCTTCACCCTCAGCACGGCGCCTATCCCGAGCTGAGAAGAACTGTCGACCGGGTTGAAGAGATGGGTTTCGACCTGCTCTACACCTGGGACCATTTCTTCCCGCTCTACGGCGAACGAGACGGAGCCCACTTCGAATGCTGGTCGATGCTGGCGGCGTGGGCGGAGCAGACCTCGCGGGTGGAGATCGGTGCCCTGGTCACCTGTAATTCCTACCGCAATCCCGATCTGCTCGCTGATATGGCTCGAACGGTCGATCACATCTCCAACGGCCGCCTCGTCTTCGGCATCGGCTCGGGTTGGTTTCGACGGGACTACGCCGAGTACGGATATGACTTCGGGACCAAGGGCAGTCGGCTCGATAGCCTCGCTGCGAGCCTGCCGCGGATCAAGGCTCGATGGGAGAAGCTGAACCCACCACCGATCCGATCGTTGCCGGTGCTGGTGGCGGGAGGCGGACTGAAGAAGACACTCCGGATTGTGGCCGAGCACGCCGACTCCTGGCACGGAGGATTCCCCGACGATCCCGCAGAGATGGAGCCCAAGGTCGCTGCCCTGCGGCGCTGGTGCGAAGAGCTGGGACGCGATCCCGGCGAGATCGAATGGGGCCTAGGAGTCGAACCAACCGATCTCGACCGCTTCCTGGCCAAGGATGCCCCCACCTATCTCGAAATGGGTTTCACTCAATTCACCCTCGGTTTCAACGGACCTGGCTGGGATCTTTCCCCGAGCCGCGACTGGCTCGCCTGGCGTGAAGGCCAGAGCGGCGGCTAGTACGCCCTCGAGCCCACCTCGTGGGCACCCGCGCTCCTAGCCAGGGCGCCGGCGATCAAACCGATGACGAAGCCTCCGATGTGGGCCATGTAGGCCACGCCGCCGGTCGTTTCCTCGGAGACGGCGAAGGCACCGATGCCATTGATGAACTGGAAGACTGCCCACATCCCAATGACCGCGAGGGCCGGGAGCAGGGTCTGCCGAAGTCCAATCATCACCCGCACCCGGTTTCGAGGGAAGAGCACCAGATAGGCGCCTAAGACACCAGAGACGGCGCCGGAAGCGCCCAAGGACGGGATCGGGGAGTCGGGATTGATCAAGATCTGGGCGAGGGCGGCAACCACTCCCGCCAATAGATAGAAGAGGACGTAAAGGCCGCGGCTGATGGCGTGTTCGACGTTGTCTCCAAACACCCAGAGGAACACCATGTTGCCGATGAGGTGAAGCCATCCGGCGTGCATGAACATGCTGGTGAGCAGGGTCAGGTAGATGGGGTTAGGGCCGGGCTCCTGCGGCACCTGGACTTCCCCCTCGGAGGTCTCGATGACTTGCGCCGTAGTGAGGTCGTCGCCAGTGGTGATCTCGAGCGGTACTGCGGCGTAACCGTAGGTGAAGGTCTCGTTCGCACCGGCGCCCTGGAGGAAAACGAAAACCAGAACGTTTAACGCGATGAAGACGATCGTGACAAAGCCGAGCCCCTTGCCCGGAATCTGGTCATCGCCGGTCGGAAACAAGCCAGCCTCCTTTAATCACCGTGGTCATACCCGGCAAGCTCTGGGTTTAACGCTAACGACTATGGAAGATCCGGGCGCAGATCGAGGCCTCGTAGCAACTGGGCGTTGATGGCGACGATGACGGTAGAGGCGCTCATCAGCACTGCCGCTGCGGCCGGAGCCAGCACCACCCCCGCCCATGCCAAGGCGCCGGCTGCCAGCGGTATCGCCACCACGTTGTAGCCCGTGGCCCAAACCAGATTCTGAACCATCTTCCGATACCCCGCCTCCGAGAGACGACGAACAGCAGCTACCGCCCGCGGGTCGTCGGTGGCGAGAATGATTCCGGCGGACTCGATGGCGACGTCGGTTCCCGCCCCGATGGCGATGCCGACGTCGGCTTGGGCCAGGGCCGGAGCATCGTTGACCCCATCGCCCACCATCGCCACGATCGAACCCTTGCTCTGCAGCTCAGCCACCCGTCGATGCTTGTCTTCGGGCAATACCTCGGAAAGCACCTGGTCGATGCCCAGCTCGGCGCCGACCGCGTCCGCCACCTGCCGGGCGTCGCCAGTGATCAGCGCCACCTCGACGCCGAGTTGCTGGAGTTTCCTCACCGCCTCTGCCGACTCCGGGCGTATCTCGTCCTCGAGTGACAACGCCCCAACCACCTCGTCGTCGACGACCACATAGAGAATGCCCGCCCCGCGCTCGGCCCAGGAGCTCGTCATCGCCTCCACCGCTCTCGGTTGGTCAAGATGGCGTTCGACAAGCAGGGCCGGGCCTCCCACCGCCACCCGGGATTCTTCGATCAGAGCTTCGACTCCGCGGCCGCTCATCGCCCGGAAGCCGCTTGCCTCCGCCAACTCGACCCGGTTCTTGGCGGCGGCCACAACGGCCCGCGCCAATGGATGCTCGGAGTCGGCCTCGACGGCGCCCGCCCATGCCAGCAGCCGATCGGTATCGCCATCGACGGCAAAGACTTCGCGCACCACATGCTGACCCTTGGTCAAGGTGCCGGTCTTGTCGAAGAGGGCCACATCGACCTTGCGCATTCGTTCCAGCGCCAGTCGGTCCTTGACGAGGATTCCGTTGCGAGCGGCCAGGCTGGTGGAGATGGCGATCACCAACGGGATCGCCAGTCCCAGGGCATGGGGGCAGGCGATGACGAGCACGGCGACGGTTCGTACCACCGCCTCATCGGTCTCCCCCGCCGCCAGCCATCCGATCACGGTGAAGACGGCTGCCCCGATGGCGACATAGAAGAGGAGAGCGGCAGCGCGATCGGCCAAAACCTGAGCCCGCGAACGTGAGCCCTGCGCCTCGGCCACCAGTCGCTGGATGCCCGCCAGAGCAGTTCCTTCACCAACGGCGTCGATTCGCAGCCGTATTGCTGAATCCGTCGCCACGGTTCCGGCGACGACTCGGTCGCCCATGGACTTCGGCACCGGTCGCGATTCGCCGGTGACCATGGACTCGTCGACTTCGACTTCGCCGGCGACGATCTCTCCGTCGGCCGGAATCCGCCCTCCGGGCCGGACCAGGACGAGATCGCCAATTCCTAGCTCCGAGACTGGAACCGTCTCGGTACCGGCGTCGGTGACGCGCTCGGCTTCGTCAGGGAGTAGCTCGGCCAGAGCACCGAGGGCTCCCCGAGCCTGGCCGATGGCACGCATCTCCATCCAGTGGCCGAGCAGCATGATCGTGATGAGGGCGGCCAATTCCCACCAGAACTCGAGAGCGAAGAATCCAAGCGTCGTCGCCGCCGAAGCGACAAAGGCGACGATGATCGCCATCCCGATCAAGAGCATCATCCCCGGCTGGCGGGCTTTGACCTCCCGGACCGCTCCGCTGAGAAAGGGCATGCCGCCGTAGAAGAAGATGACGGTTCCCAGAATGGGGGCGACCAGGTCGGACCCGGGAAACCGGGGGGCGGCGTAACCCAGCCACTGCTGGGGCATCTCGCTCCAGAGAATGACCGGGAGAGTCAGCGCCAGGCAGACCCAGAACCGGTCCCGAAACATGGCCAAGGTGTGGCCGGCGTGCTGGTCGGGTCCCGGGTGATCCCGCTGTTCGTGGTGGTGGCTGTGGTCCAAGGAACTCTGCCTACAGATACCATCGCCGGGCCGTGGCTGCCACCGATCCTGCCTGTCTGATCATCGCCGACATCTCCGGTTACACCACCTACCTGGCCGGAGTCGAACTCGATCACGCCCAGGACATCCTCGCCGACCTGATGAACACCGTGGTCAAGGGACTAAGACCTCTCTTCAAGCTGTCGAAGCTCGAGGGAGACGCCGCCTTTGCCTACGCCATCACCGACGAGGTCGATGGATCCCTGCTGCTCGACACCGCCGAGGCCTGCTACTTCGCCTTCCGCAATCGTCTCCTTTCAATCCGCCAAGCGACCACCTGCTCATGCAACGCCTGCACCTTGATCCCATCGCTCAATCTGAAGCTGGTTGCCCATCACGGTCAGATCGCGTCCCAGAAGATCGCCGGGCGATCCGAACTGGTGGGAAGCGACGTGATCCTGGTTCACCGGCTCCTCAAGAACTCGATTGCTGAGCCGGCCTATCTGTTCATCACCGATGCCTGTTTGTCGAAGACGACGCTCGACCCAGAACAGCTCGAGTTCCGACGCCACTCCGAGGAATTCGAGCACATCGGAGAAGTTGGTGGCTGGGTCGCTGATTTGGAGGCGGCGTGGAAGTCATACCGCGATCGGAAGCGCGTCTACGTGGACGAGAGCGAGGCCGCCCTTTCGCTGTCCGGCTTCGTTCCCGCCCCACCGGAGCTGGTGTGGGAGTTCATCTCCTCGCCCCTGCTGCGGCCGAAATGGTCAACGGGAATCACCCGTATCGATCAACAGGACCCGAGCGGTCGGCGTCGAGCTGGCACGCTCAACCATTGCATGCACGGTGAAGACGTGATTCTGCAGGAGTTCTTGGATTGGCGTCCTCCCCACTACTACACGTCACGATCGACGGTCCCGGGAGGGCTGAGCCTCGTCTCCACCCACGAGGTGGAACCAGCGGAGGGGGGATCGACGGTGCACGACCGTTTCCTGCAACCTAAAGGCAAAGGGGCGGCAGCCGGCTTCAAGGGGTTCACGGAGATGTTCTCTGCGCAGTTCCCGATCGAACTCAGCCGCCTGACCGAAGTGGTCCGGGAATGGATGTCGGATTCAGCCTCACCAGAACCCGAACTGCCGGTGGCCGATGAATCGAAACGCCTAGCTACCTCAGTCGGGCCCTAATCGCTCCACACCACAGAGGCCACGTCGACGGGGGCCTCCACTCCCTTCAACGACGCCTGTCGTCTCTCGCGACTATCTACCCCTGCGGGCAGGGATTCGGTCGTGGCCACGATCTCACCCCCGTTGGCTAATGCCGCCACCCGGGCCGCGATGTGCACGCCCTGTCCGCTGTAGTTGTCGTTGTGGCGCGTGGCCTCGGCAGAGTGGAGGCCGATTCGGACCGACAACGCGAATCCGGCCATCTGGCGGTGCTCGGCCAACGCCCGTTGAATGGCGATGGCACTGTCGATGGCGTCGGTGGCCGAATCGAAGGCCACAAAGAAACCATCTCCCGTATGGCTCACCACTTCGCCGCGGTGTCGCTCGATGAGACGCTGCAGGGTCTCATCGTGCCAGGCGAGTAGCTGCTCCCACTCCTGGCTGCGCAAAAGACCTGCCAGGTTGGTCGAGTTCTCGATATCGGTGAACATGAACGTCTTGCGAACTTCCTCCGCTGCTCCGCGCCGGGACGCGGCTGAAGAAATCAGGCGTTCGGTGGCGGCAAGATCCTGCCGGGCGCCGAGGTCGGCGAAAGCTTTACGCGCCGCCTCCAACTCGAGGTCCGCACCGTCATGGTCATCGACGGATCTCAGAGCGGTCGCTACCAGGACCTGGTCAACGGCCACCTCGTATGGGGCCTTGACCTCCCTCCACCCCTTTATCGCCAGACGCAGCTTCCGGATGGCTTCGGTGGCATTGCCTTCGGCCAGGAACACCCTGCCCAAGGCCTCTTCAGCAGCTGCCTGGAGAGCTGGAGATTCGCGGGCAGCCACCAGTTCGCTGAAATCTTCGGCCGCTTCACGGGCGCCGGTCACATCTCCCGCGGCGACGAGGATCTCAACCTGGGCGGGCAGCAGGCGCGACCTCGCCAGACGATCCCAGCTTTCATCGGCCAGGGCGCCGTTGATCGTTTGAGCGGCGGCTTTCGCCTTCCCCTGAGCGAGCCTGATGAGCGCCAGGGCCGGGTAGGGACTGTGCCCGAGATCGTGCGCCTGTTGCAGTGCTTTCTCGGCGCCGGCGAGATCCCCGCGCCGACGCCTGATCTCTCCTAGGGCGTAGTAACCATCGGCCATCGGCGGTACCGCGTCGTAAGCCTTGAGCTCCTCGGTCGCCTTCTCCAGTTCTGCCTCGGCCTTCTCCCAGCCTCCGTGGAAGGCAACTACTTCGGCGCGATGAATGCGACAGATACCGGGAAAGCCGGGCATCGACTGGGTCTCACACCAGCGTTCGGTTTCCGCAGTCCACTCACTCGCTCGCTGGTAATCGGTCAGATCGCGGCAGGCGGAGATGATCACGCAATAGGTGACGCCGGCGTTGAAGGGAGTCAGTTCGCCGCTCACCGCGGCCGCCGCCGCGTCCTCCAAATTGGCAAAACCCTCGGCGGTGGCGCCCTGGGCGATGCGGATCCGGCCCAACAGGGTCAACGCCTCAGCTCGGAGGTCGGCATTACCGACCTTAGAGGCGATGGCTACTGCCAGCTCGGCTTGCTTCATCGCCGCCTCGGGCTCCCCACGGGCCTGGGCGAGGTATCCGAGGACGAGTTGCAGATAGCCATGGGCGTATCCCTCCGGCTCGTCGACAAGTAGTTGCTGTCCCTTGCGAAGCCATGCGCCGGCGATCGAATTCTTGTTTCGAAGGCCGAACTGAGTAGCAAGCTGGAAGGCCAAATATGCGGCCCGCACCTTGTCTCCGGCGGCGAATTGGGCGTGGAAGGCCTTTTCGGTGAGGGCGAGCGACTCGACGCCTCGACCCGAGAACCAAGCCACTCCGGCCAAGGTCTCGAGGTCTGCCGGACTGAGACCGAAATTGGCGTCGACCTGCGTGAAGAGGTCGTACGCCTGGCTCCAATCGCGGCGACCAAGCGCCGCCCGGGCATCGGCGAGAAGATCGGGGGTGGCTGTGTCAGTTGTCATGATTGGCCAGCACAGCCAATCAGTTTGCCACCCGTCTCAGCCTCTGTGGGCTGGTAACGGTGTACAGCCACCGTAGCGACCCAGGGTCGCGGTTAAGAGCAAAGGGGGTGGTAGCGTCCGTTGATGACTTCGGGCCTGCGACCGGTCGAACGGCGGATGCTGGCGCTGCGCGATGATGGCATCGAGGTAGATGAGATTGCCCGTCGATTCCGCCGTAGCCCCCAGCACGTCGAGCGGGTCCTGTCCTGGACGGAAATTCCCCGGGAAATAGAGGTCGATCGGCCGGATGGACTCCGACCGATCGAGCGACGAGTGCTGGCGATGCGGGACGAGGGACTTAGCTATGACGAGATCGGGAGGCGCTTCAACCGCGGCCCCGACCACATTCGCCGGGTCGAGAGATACGCCGGTTTTCGCACCGAGTTCGCCTAGTTAGTTCCACCCCGCCAACCGCTAGTTGCGAGGTCGACCCGACGCGACTGGCGCCAGTCGGCTCCGTCTCGGCTGTCGGTCCCGGCAAAAGCCGCTGCAAGTCCGAGCAGGACGATCAATGAGAGTACGACTAAAAGTTCCATAACAGTCATTCTGCGGCAGGAAACGTTTTACGTCCAGCGAATAATCCTTAACCGATTATGTAGCTATACTTCACGATCATGCTCGACCTGAAAAGACTCCGCTTCCTCCGCGAGGTGGCCGAACGGGGCACGATTTCCGCCGCCGCCGACGCCCTCGCCTATACCCCCTCCGCCGTCTCCCAGCAGATCGCCATTCTCGAGGAGGAGCTGGAAACTCCCCTCCTCGAGCGTCAGGGTCGCAACGTCGTGCTCACCCCGGCGGGAAAGGTCCTCGTCGATCACTCCCATGCCGTCTTCGACGCGGTCGAGCGCGCCACCACCGCAGTCTCGGAGGCCTCGGGAGAAGTGGCTGGTCGGGTCGTGGTCGGGGCCCTGCAGAGCGTGATGGCCACCCTCCTCCCCGAAACGATCAGGACGATGTCGATTGATCACCCCAGAGTGGACCTGCATATGACCGAACTCGGTCATGTCGATGCCACTCGTGAGCTCCGTCTCGGGGCTCTCGACGTGGCGGTCGATCAGGCCTACACCCACGTCACCAATCGAGCACATCGTGGTCTCACCAAGCACAAGGTGCTCGAAGAACCGCTGTATCTGGTGGTTCCCAAGGACTCAGGGGTGAAGAAGCTGGCAGACGCCGCCGAGTGGCCCTGGGTGGCGGCATCGCTGGAATCTTGCGACTGCGGCCGAGCCGTGCGTCACATCAGCCGGGCCGCCGGGTTTGAGCCCGACGTCCGCTTCGAGACCGACGACTACGGAGTCACTCTCGAGCTGCTCAACTCGATCAATGCAGTTTCGATCCTCCCGGCGCTGACCCTGACCAGGATGCCGTCGACCCTCCGCCGCATCCCCATCGCCGGAGTGAGAAGGCGGATCCTTGCCCTCACCCGACCGGCGGGCGATCATCGTCCGGCCGTCGGCGCCTTCATCGAACATTTGCAACGAGCGGCGAGCGAGCTACTCCCAATCGTCACCGCTGCCTGAGCCGGCTCCGTGAACGGGTTGTCCATCAGGCCGATGGAGCCGGAAGACTGGCCAGAGGTGGAGCGGATCTACCGGGCCGGAATCGAGACCGGCTACGCCACATTCGAAACTGCTCCGCCGCCCTGGGAGGCCTGGGACGCCGTGAACCTTCCCGACCTTCGACTGGTGGCGGTCGCCGATCGACTCCTGGGATGGATCGCCGCCAAACGAGTTTCAAGCCGTCATTGCTATCGAGGAGTGATCGAGCACAGCGTCTACGTCGATCCCGCCCACGCCGGCCGCGGGGTCGGACGTCGTCTCCTCGAGGCACTCATCAACACGAGCGAGAAGCTCGGATACTGGACGGTCCAGACCGCGATCTTCCCCGAGAACAGTGCCAGCATCGCCCTCCACCAAGGGGCTGGCTTTCGGGTGGTGGGCACTCAGGAGCGGCTTGGTGAATCCAACGGCGTCTGGCGCGATGTCGTGGTGATGGAGCGCCGGAGCGCAACCGTCGGCCGCTGACGTAGATTTCGGCCCGCTTTCGGGGCGAAATCTACGCCAGAACGAAGGAGGGCCGACCAGCCAGGAGCTCGCACTCGGCTGCGGCCACTTCACCAATGTCTCGAAGTAGTCGGGAGGCTTCGGCGCCGTCCCATTCAAATCTGGCCAGTGGAACGGTGGCGTTGAGCAACGAGTTGGCAAAGCGATTCCTTGCCTCGCGGTAACTCGCTTTGGCCTCGGCTTCGAACGCTGGATCTTGCAGCGAGATCGAGACCGCCTCCGCACACAGTTCGGCGTCACGGAGGGCATCGGTGATGCCGTGGGCAGCGATCGGGTCTTCGGTAAAGCCGGCGTCTCCAACCAAGCTCCACCCCTCACCCCCCGGGTCGCGCAGCAGGTTCGGAATCCCTTTGGCACGGTAGAAGCGTTCGGTCCGAGTGGCGCTATCCACGGCCTCCGCGAGGTCGGGAGCGACCCGTCGCAAGGTGGTGATGAGATACTCCTCGGAATCAACCGGTGCCTCCAAAAGCGGGCCACCGACGAACAGCAGACTCAGACCGTCATTGGTAGGGATTAGGCCGACGTTGCGGTGGTCGAGAAAGCGGAAGTCGTACCCCGAAGTCTGGATCCCCTGAAAATAGGAATAGACGACGGAGTTGGTCGGCTTCGAGAAGTAGAGGGTGGGCGCCTCCACCTCCCGGGCGATCCGCGAGTTGGTGCCATCAGCACCCACTACCTGCCGTGCGAAGATCGACGCGTCACCTTCCGCTGTCCGGACCGATACCCCGGCCACCCTCCCGCCTTCGGCACGGAGAACCGACGTGACCGAGAGGCCGGAAATGAAGGTGACTCCCGCTTCCATCGCCACATCGAGAAGGACGGCATCGAGCACCGTCCGCCTCGGGGCGTAATAGGCATCGACGCCCCACTCGTCGGCCACCGGGAAGCTGATCCGTTCGGAGCCAAAGACCAGATCAACCTGGTGGATCTCCGGGGTACCTGCGTCCACCACCCGGTCGAGCACGTTGGCTCGCTGCAGGGAAAGCACGCCTGATCGCATCAGAGCATGGGTGGAGATGGTGTCGGCCGGCGGTCCCACCCGGTCGACGATCAGAACGTCGTAGCCGGCCCGAGCGAGGTGAAGGGCGGTGGCGGCGCCCGCTACGCGAGCGCCCACCACCACCACGTCATAGGCTTTCATTCGATCGTTACCGACACCGACGTGCCGTTGGTCAGCATGTCAAAGACCGCCGAGCGCGCAATCGAGCGCTCGACAACCTTGCGGAGATCGTCAGCCCCCGCGTCTCCCTCGATCCGGACCTTCATTTCGATCTTCTCGTAGCCGTTACGGACTGTCGGATCGAGCCCCAAGAGTCCCATCAGGTCGATGTCCCCCGTCACCGTCGATGAGACCGATGTCAGGTTCACGCCGCGGGCGGCGGCGATATTGCCGATCCCGGCCGTGATGCAGGCCGCCAAGGCCCCTAACAGGTACTCAACCGGGGTTGGCCCCAGATCGCGGCCCGTCAACTGGGTGGGATGGTCGGCTTCGAAGGTGTAGGGCTTTTGGTGGGCAAGCTCGGTGCCGAGTCCGAAGAAGTCCCGGATCGTGCTCTCGGAGTGCGTTCCGCTCTCCCAGTGGTTGGTAGCCCGGAACTGCCACTTGGCGGCCGGGGGAGCGGCTTTGACGGCGTCGAGGGCCCCGAAGAGGGCCTTGGTGTCAACTCCGTTGCGAATTGCGGTGGTGGTCATTCTTATCTTCCTTTGCTGGGTTTGTCGGTCGGGCGATCGACCGAGGGTTTGGGCACAAAAGGGTCGTTTCCATTCACATGAAGGCCTCCTTAGATCAGTTCGGAAATGAGGCGAGCCGCGCGGGCGGCGCCGTCGGTCTCGATCGGCAAGTAGTCGGTCGGTCGGGCTAGCTCAGCGGCCATGGCAGTCGCGATGTCTTCGGGGTCGCTCTGGTCGTAATCCATGGGGCGACCGGCGCGATGGCGCTCGAGTCGGTAGCGAACGTGATAGTTCTGTTCGAAGTGGTTGCGGAGCGGGAAATAGAGAAACGGCCTTCGCGCCGCGGCGAGCTCCATCGTGGTGGTTAGTCCACCCTGGACCACCGCCAGGTCGCAGACCGAGAGATGCCGGTGGAGTCGATCGACATAGCCCACCACCTCCACACCTTCGGGAACAGTCAGCGCTTCGGGCATGATGCGAGGACCCGCTACGACGACCATCCGGAGGTCGGGAATCTCTTTGGCGGCGTACGGATAGGCCTCAATCACCTTCTGCAGAAGAGCCTTGCCGACACCGGAACCGCCGACGGTGACAAGGCAGATCTTCTCGTCCTCCCGGTAGCCGAGATTCTGGCGCATCTCGGCCACTTCCTCCGACGTTGGGGGAGTGAATCCGGTGATGTAGCCCGAGAAGGCGAAATGGTCCATCGTCCATTGACGAATGTCGGGAAGCCCGGGTCCGAACGACTCCGGAATCACATCCTCGGGGTTGCCGACGAACACCGATCGGTCTCGAATGCGAGGGAAGCGGGCGATGTGCTCGATCATCTCAGCGTTGTAGTCGGCGGTGAGATAGGCCTCGCGGTCGCCTCCTTCGGGCATCGGCAGAAAGCCGACAAAGTCGGTCATCCAGACGTGGGCACCGCGTTTGAGGTCGGGGTTCTCATGCCAGAAGTGGTCGATGTCCCAGGCCTCGTCGGCAACGACAACGTCGTAGTCCCCGTCCTCCACTACTTCCTGGAAGATCATGAAGTTGGCGACCAGGATCTCGTCCATTCGCCGCAATGCCTGGAAGGCGTTGAGATCATGACCGGCAGCCTCCGAGGCCCAGTGGGCGCTCTCGCTCGCCAGATATCGACTGGCGGGATGGATCCGCTGACCTTCGGCCTCGAGAACTTCCGTGACCGGGGATTGCGCCAGCCAATCGATCTCCAGATCGGGGTTGAGCTTCGAGAGCTCGGAGGCGATGGCCACATCGCGACGAGCGTGGCCAAGACCGATCGGTGACGAAACATAAAGGGCCTTGCGTGGCCGGTTGCGTCCCCGAGTCCAGGTCTGGCGTTGCATCGGAGGGTCTCCTATCGAGTCGACAAAGGACTTGATGTGCCGGTTGACGAGAACTGGTTCACGACCCGGCGCCAGGTGCCCCACCCCCTCCATGAGGAGAAAGTGTCCACCGGTCAGTTCTGCCACCCGCTGACCACGTGTGGGCATTTGGCAGCGGTCCTCGGAGCCATGCAAGACCAATACCGGGCACCGCACCGACCGGCAGAGTTCCTCCGACTTCTCAGTTGATGCCTCGGGCGCCTCC
>JAICGW010000070.1 GCA_025922945.1 Acidimicrobiia bacterium
CCCGAAACCACCGCGGCTCCCACCGAGACCACCGAGCCTGCCTCGACCGAGCCGGTCCGGATTGGTCTTTTGACCGATCTCACCGGGTTCACCCCGTGGGCGGTCCAGGCCCAGGACGGGTTCATGCTGGCGGCTCAGGAGATCAACGATGCTGGCGGGATCGACGGGCGGATGATCGAGATCGTCGTCCAGGACTCGGAGAACGATCAAGACGCCGGCGTCACCGGGTACGAACGGCTCGCTGAGGAAGGCGTGGTGGCGATCGGGGGGATCATTTCCAGCACGGTCGGCGCCGCGGTCTCTCCAATTGCCGAGGAGCTGCAGATCCCGACATTCCTCATCAAGTCGGGAACGGAAGCGGCCCTCACCGCCGATAGCCGCTACATGTTCCGCACCTGCCTTCCCGCCGCTCCCATGGACGCGGGTCCGGTCCTCCAATATGCCCAAGCCCAAGGCCTGACCCGGGTAGGAGCCATCGTGGCCGACTACGCCTGGGGTCACTCCTTCGCCGCGGCGATGGAGAACACATTCGCCGACTCCGGAATCGAGTTCCAAATCGAGACCGCTCCGGTTCCCCCGGATACTGACTTCACGCCCTTTGTGCGCGCCATGGCTGACTTCGGAGCGGAGATGATCGTTGCCACCGGCCATCCGCCGGGGAGCGGGCCAATCGTCGCCTTGTCGGCCGATCTGCACGACGTGCCGGTCACCGGGGCTTGGTCGCCACCCAATCTCGTGCTCGGTGGCCTGGCGGAAACCGCCATTGGCCGTTACGCCGACTTCGCTTGCGCCGACTACTTCAGCGACGGCTACGCCGACCTGGCGACCCGTTACCTGGCCTTCTCGGAAAATCAGTTCATGTCCGATGATGCAGTGGCCGGATTCGGGATCGTGACCATGGTGGCTCAAGCCGTCGGTGAGGTGGGAGACGACCCGGTGGCGATTGCCGAGTACCTGCATGCCAACTCCTTCGACTTGGAGGGCTACGCCCACCCCATGAGCTGGACTGAATGGGGCGAGCTCGCAGAATCGCAACCGATCTTCACCCTCATCAACGCGGGACCGGCTCCAGAAGGGCTCAACGAAGCCGGCGATTGGTGGTTCGATCTGTTGGTTCACGCCGAACCGCTCGAGCCGTACCAGCCATAAACAGCGGGTGCCCACCCTCGAGCTCCGAGACGTCGGGAAGTCTTACGGAGGCCTCCCCGCCGTTGACGGGGTGAGCATTGGGGCCGACGATGGCGAGATCCTTGCCATCGTCGGCCCCAACGGTGCCGGGAAGAGCACCCTTCTCAAACTCATCGTCGGCCTGGAGCCGGCAACAAAAGGAACGATCGTCTTCGACGGCGAAGACCTGACCAACTATCCCCCCCACCGAATTCGCCAGCGGGGGATCGCCCTCGTCCAGCAAACTCCTCGGGCCTTCCCGAGCATGAATGTCTTGGAGAATGTCGCCCTTGCCGCTCTCTTCGGGCGGGCCAACGCTCACCGCGACGAGGAGAAGGCGCTCGCCCGAGCCGGTGAGGCGCTCGAGTTCGTGGGGCTGGCGGATCGCCGTTTCGACCACGTCGGCAATCTCAACCTGCATCAGCAGCGATTTCTGGCGCTGGCCCGAGCCGTTGCCGGAGATCCCCGAGTCTTGCTTCTCGACGAGGTCATGGCCGGCCTCAACGATGCCGAGCTGGCGACTTCGATCAGCATCGTGCGCGCCATCCGCGATCTGCGACATATCACGGTGATCTGGGTGGAGCACGTCATGAAGGCCGTCATGAGCCTGGCCGAGCGCGTTGTGGTCCTCAACTTTGGCAAGGTCCTTACACAAGGCCTTCCCCAGGACGTGATGCGAGATCCAGCCGTGGTCGAGGCCTATTTGGGAGAAACCAGCCAAAGTGCTTGAGGTCACCGGATTCTCCGCCGGCTACCAGGGAAACGATGTCATTCGCGACGTCTCTTTTTCTGTCAATGAAGGAGAAGCCGTGATGATCATCGGCTCGAATGGGGCCGGGAAAACCACGCTCTTCCGCTCGATCTGCGGACTCTCACCGACCTCCTCGGGCTCTGTCCGCTTCAACAACCTCGATATCACCGGGATGCCCGCCCAACGCATTGTCCGGCTCGGTCTGGGTTTCGTGCCCGCGGAGCGTCACCTCTTTCCCCGCATGACCGTGCACGAGCACCTCGCGCTGGGGGCCTATCCGCAGCGGCCCGACCCGGCGACCATGACCATCGTCTTCGATCTCTTTCCCCGACTAGGCGAACGCAGACGCCAGCATGCCGGGACCATGAGCGGAGGCGAGCAGCAAATGCTGGCGGTCGGCCGTGCCCTCATGTCGCAGCCTCGCCTGTTGGTGCTCGATGAGCCAACTACTGGCCTCGCTCCCAAGCTCGCCCAGGAGGCATATCAAGCTCTCCAGGTGTTGCGCCGACAGGGGCTCACTCTCCTGGTGGCCGAGCAACAGGTGCCGTTGGCCATGGCCTACACCGATCGGGGATATGTCCTCGAGAACGGAGTGGTCAGCCTCGAGGGAACTTCCGCCGAGCTGGCCGCCGACCCGCGAGTGCGAACCGCCTATTTGGGGGTGACCTGATCGCCACCGTCCTCGACGGGATCGTCCTCGGCCTCCAATTCGGCCTGCTCGCCGCCGGCCTCACCTTGATCTATGGGTTGGGCGGTGCTCTCAACCTCGCCTACGGGCAGATGGCCGTCATGTCGGCCATGGTGGTTCTGTTTGCAATGGATGCCGGTGTTCCCGCCTTACCTGCCGTCGGGCTGGGTCTCTTGACCGGCGCGTTGCTGGGGCTGGTCTTGGATCTCACCATCTTTCGCCCCGTCTACCGACGACAGGGGGAGGCACGGGTCCTGCTCAGCCTCCTCCTCACCCTGGGACTGGCCTTCGTGGTCGACGGCTTCCTCACCTGGCGCATTCCGTTTCGGGGTCTCACACTCAACATCGGCGGCGGCCCCATCGACATCCTCGGTGTTCCCATGCGTCGCGGGAGCTTGCTGGCGTCGGCGATCACGATCCTGGCCTTCGCCCTTCTCTTTGCCTTCTTCCGAACCACCGCCCTCGGTAGAGCGGTGCGGTCGGTGATCGAGGACGAACAGGGTGCCCGCCTGGTGGGGGTCGATCCGCGTCGGATGCTCCGTCTCATCTTGATCATGAGTGGATTTCTGGCGGCCATCGTGGCCGTCACCCGGGCGATGGTTACCCCGGTGACGGTCACCCTGGGGTTTGAAATCACCGTCTTCGCTCTCATCGTCACTGTGGTCGGAGGCCTGGGAAGCTTCCCGGGGGCCCTCCTGGCGGGCGTGATCCTGGGGATCGTCAATAGCATCGCCGCTTCCTACATCGGCACGTTCCTCTCGCTCATCATCCTCCTGGCCGCAGCCGGGATCACCATCCTCCTCCGACCTTCTGGGCTCTTGGGGGTCAGGGAATGAGCGATCAAGCTGTGTCCACCGAAGGGACCGCCCTGATCGGCGGTGCCGAACGCCGCTCGGCCCGCTCCCTCGGCGCTCTCTTCCTTCCCCTTCTGGCGGCGGCGGCGCTCCTGGCCCCGGTCCCCCTATGGCTCGGCGATTCCCGAGTCCTGATGGGCGTCGCCCTCCTGGGGCTGGCGTTCGCTTGTTACACCATTGGCTTCAATCTCATCTTCGGAAGCACCGGCCAGCTCTTTTTGTGTGTGGGAGCCCTGGCCGGAATCGGTGGCTACGGGGCGGTTCTCCTCGCCGATCGGCAAGGTGTTCCGTTGTTGGTCAGCATTCTCTTGGCAACGGTGGCCGCGGGCTTGGTCGGGGGCCTCTTGAGCTGGATCGCGGTTCGACGATCACTGGGAGTGATCTTTACCGGGATCATCACCTTGATCTTTGCGCTGGCGTTCCAGAATCTGTTGTTGGGACGGGGCGATTTGACGGGCGGAGAGTCGGGGCTTCGCATCCAATCTGGGAGCGACAGCTTCCTTGGCGATCGCATCCTCTCCTATTACGCCATGTTGACGCTGGTACTTCTCTTTCTTCTAGTCCATGGGCTGCTCCGGCGCTCTCACTTCGGATGGGGTTTTCGAGCGCTGCGCGACGACGAGGTAGCGGCAGAACTCACCGGCGTCAACGTCGCCCGTTATCGGGTGATCGCTGCGTTGGTGGGAGGGGCCATGCTGGGCCTGGCGGGGGCGGTCTACGCCTTCTCGCGGGGTCGAATCAGCCCGAGCACTTTCGCCTTTGCCCAGGTGGATGTGGTGGTGCTGGTGATGCTGGCGTTTGGGGGGATCGGCACCCTGTTGGGACCGATCCTGGGGGCGATCGTCTTCACGATCATCGACGAGCTTCTCGTCGAACTCGGTCAACTCCGGCTGGTGGCGCTGGGAGCTCTGATCCTGGTGCTATTTCTCTGGGTTCCCCGCGGGATCATCCCTTCTCTGGGGTCGGTGTTCCGGAAGGACCACTGATCGAAACGGACTCCCCCGTTCAATCGACCCGATAGGCCTCGCGGGCATAGTCCGAGTAGGGAACCGGGCTGACGATTGCCCGCATCTCGCGTTGCTGGTGCCGCTCCACCGCCGTCTTGGCGGTGCCACCGCCCTCCTCGCCCCACAGCAGTGTCACCTCGGTTCCCGGCTCGGCATATTCTTTGTCAATTACCGCCAGCGTGAGCATCCTCCGCTCGTTGGAGCTGTAGCCGATCCAAGTCGACACCCCCACGGTTTTGCCACCCGCCATTACCGCGTCGTAAGGATGCATCGCGTACACCGCCGAGGGGAACTCCATGAATTTGGCCCGCGATCCCGGCTCCAGTTGCGAGCCGATTACCGACAGCACATCTTCGTTGGCTAGGGCCAAAGTGACCTTCGTTCTGGGTGGGTCAGCCGACATTTCCTGGAGGGCATCCCGACCGATGAAGTCGTGATCGAAGCGAACGAATCTTCCATATCCGAGATCCCAGGGAGTGAAGTAGTAGTCCTCGATGTCTTCGGAGACGAAGCTCCCCCCGAGTGACGCCGAGGCCTCGTAACCGTCGGCCGGGAGCCACTCCCGATATCCCTTCATCGCCGCACCGGTGTAGACGGCAGGGAGCGGCGAGGGGATCCAGCCCGATTCGAGGGTATTGGATGAGTACGCCCGCGATCCCGCCCGGCGGAGGCCGAACTCCTCCCCCGCCTCCAACAGGGCTTCCAGTACCGGTTCCCTCTCCTCCCACGGGCCGAAAAGTTCGAAACCGGGTTGGCCAACCATTCCGTGGCGCAGAGCCCTAACCGCATGGCCGGCGATGTCGAAAGTCGTCATATGAAAGAACTTCACGTTGGGTGGGCTTTGTCCGAGGATCGTTTCGACGATCGGGAGGGCGTTGGGGCCTTGAAGCTGGAAGCGATAGGAGCGCCGGCGGGACTGGTCCTGTCGCAGGAGTGTCCGCTCATCCCACTCCCAGCTCACGTCGAAGCCGCCCGTCTCGGCGTGATAGCGGATCCAGTTGAGGGCAGGCGCCCGACCTACCAAGTTGAAGGATTGCTCGGCGAGACCGAACAGGATCACATCACCGATGACGTAGCCATCGTGACTGCAGGGAGCGAGGTGTTTGGCCCTATCGACTCCAAAACCTTCGAAGCTGTTGAAACCGACGTGAGACAGCAGATCGAGCGCGCCGGGACCTTGGAGGGCCATGTCGACCATGTGGTAGGAGAGGTCAAAGAGGATGCAGGTCTTCTGCCAGGCCTCCTGCTCATCCCGCCAGTTGGTGTACTCGGGCAGGACCCCGGGATAGACGTTGGGCCCCACCTGGGCATTGCGCAACATCTCCACGATGCTGGTTGTCGAGCTGAGCAACTCCTCCAGGCTCTGAGTCACGTTTCCCTCCTCGATCGGATCTGCGCGCTCCCGACCGCCGCAATCGAGCATAGGGTTCCGACATGGGACTGGTGAAGCGGAATCAATGAAGAGCAACGGCATCGATCTCGAGCTTTGGGGTGACGTCAAAGAAGTCGTGCAACAAGATCCCGAAGAGGCACGAGTGATCGTGCGGACGGTTCATCGCTGGGTCGGAGGGTTCGGTATCGAGGGCCGCAGCAAGGAGATCGAGTCGGCTGGTGACATCACGCCACGCACCTTCGAGTTCAAAACCGATTGGCCAGAAGAGGCAGGCGGAGCGAACCGAGGCCCCAGTCCCGGGGAGGCTCTCCTCGGGGCCCTGGCTGGCTGCGTCGGCTTGAGTTACGTCGCCAGTGCTCTCAACCGTGGCATCGAAATCGATCAATTGGAGATCGAGATCGCGGGCAAGGCCGACCTCGGGTCAGTCTTCGCAGCCGGGAACGCGTTCCCCGGCTTGTCCGAGGTCGACATCTTGGTCAAGGTTCGTTCGGACGCAGGCGACCACATCCTCACGGAGCTCGGTGAAGCGGCCACGCGGACTTCAACAGTTTTCAATTCACTGGCAAGTCCGGTGCCGATCAGGCTCAACGTGGCAAGGGTGCCTGACGTACAGTAAGCCGTGCCTTCGGAGACATGAGGAGTCCTAATCCGCTCCAACCTCGATATCGCGCATCTCGGTTACGTTGAGTTGTTCACTCCCATTTTCGATGAAAGCTTGCGGTTCTTCACCGAGTTGCTGTCGATGGATGTCGTCGAAGCCGGGGATGACTCCGCCTGTCTTCGCACCTGGGACGACTATGAAGTCTTCAGTCTGCGCCTGGTCGCCCGGGAAGAAGCCGGAGTGGGTCGGGTGGGGCTGCGGGCAGCCAGCCCGGCCGCCCTATGGGAGCGGGTGAAGGCCATCGAGGATCGCGGTCTCGGTGGCAGCTGGGGTGAGGGCGCGCTCGGCCGGGGCGATACCTACAGCTTCTCGGATCCCGACGGCCACCCCTTGGACCTGTATTTCGATTCCGACCGGTTCTCTCCCTCCGAAGCGGTCGCCCCCGCCCTCAAGAATCAGGGCCAGCGCCGCCCGAATCACGGAGTGGGGGTGCGGCGGCTCGACCACGTCAACTATCTCGGGGCGAACGTCGAGGCCAATCGCGATTTCGTCGTCTCGGTGCTGGGTGCCCGACCAACCGAACAGATCCAACTCGACAGCGGCGCCATCGCCGGGATCTGGATGACCTTCACCAACAAGGGTTACGACCTCGTCTACACCCACGACCGGACCAAGACCAGAGGGCGGCTCCATCATGTCGCCTTCGCGGTCGATCAGCGCGAGGACATTCTCCGCGGGGCCGACCTCTTCCTCGAGGATGGGGTCTTCATCGAGACCGGTCCCCACAAGCACGCCATCCAACAGACGTTCTTTCTCTATGTCTGGGAACCGGGAGGAAACAGGATCGAATTGGTCAATGCCGGTGCCCGGCTGGTACTCGCCCCCGACTGGAGCCTTATCACCTGGACTGAGGCAGACCGGGCGAAAGGGCAAGCGTGGGGCCTCCAGACGATCGAGTCCTTCCATACCCACGGCACTCCGCCCGTGCCCCACCTCGAGACCGACTGATCCTTTTTTCCTGCCAGAGCAATTAGGGCGAATACTCGCTACTGCCCGAACGCGCTCCCCTGTCTTTTCGAACCAGGAGTGGCGAAGAGGCACCGCCGTACACTCCCTCGCCGTGCCCCACACAATGTACGCGAAAAGCGGCGACGTCAGCATCGCTTATCAGGTGACCGGCGACGGGCCACGTGATCTCGTGTACGTGCCCGGATTCGTTTCCAACATCGAAGTCATGTGGGACGATCCCCGGCTGGCAGAGTTCCTCGAGCGGCTCGCTTCCTTCTCGCGGCTGATCACCTTCGACAAGCGGGGGACGGGTGTCTCCGACCCGGTCCCTCCCGACCAGCTGCCCACGCTCGAGACCCGAATGGACGACCTGCGGGCCGTGATGGACTCGGTGGGCTCGTCGCGGGCCACGCTCTTCGGGCATTCCGAGGGCGGAAACATGTGCATTCTTTTTGCCACCACGTACCCCGAGCGCACCGACGGCCTCATACTCACCGGCAGCTACGCAAAGAGAATCCGCTCCGATGATTATCCCTGGGCACCCACCCGCGAGGAACGGATAGCGCACATCGAAGAGGTGGAGCGGACCTGGGGAGCGAGTGGCCTGGAAGTCCAGTACTACGCACCCAGCCGAGCCAATGATCCTGCCTTCGTTGAATGGCTGAAGCGCTATGCGAGGTTGTCGGCCAGCCCCAAGGCAGCGGCTGCTCTGATACGGATGAACTCCGAGATCGATGTGACGTCGCTGCTTTCGTCCGTGCGGGTACCCACCTTGCTTCTCTATCGAGTCGACGACCCCGACGTCAGTGCAGAGGAGGGTCGCTATATCGCCTCGAAAATCCCCGGCGCCAAGTTCATTGAGCTTGCAGGTGGGGACCATTTCTTCTGGGCCGGTGATGCGGAGCCCTTGATCGCAGAGATCGAGGAATTCATGACTGGTCAGCGGACTCCCATACCGTCGGACCGTGTGTTGGCCACCGTTATGTTCACGGACATCGTCGGGTCGACCGAGATTGCTTCGGCCAAGGGCGATCAGGCCTGGCTGGCACTCCTCGAGCGCCATCACCAACTGGTCCGAGCCCAACTGACTCGCTGGCGGGGCCGTGAAGAAAATACCGCCGGAGATGGCTTTCTCGCCACCTTCGATGGGCCCGCCCGGGCGATTCGCTGCGCAAGGAGCATTGCAGTCGATGTCAGACGACTCGGTCTCGAGATTCGTTGCGGGTTGCACACAGGTGAAATCGAGATACGAGCCGACGGTGTTGGCGGGTTGGCCGTCCACATCGGAGCCCGTATCGCCGCCTTGGCCGCACCCGGAGAGGTCCTGGTGTCGAGGACCGTGCGCGACCTCGTCTCCGGCGCCGGTTTGGAATTCGCCTTTCGAGGAACCCAGACCCTGAAAGGGGTCACCGAACCTTGGGACCTGTTTGCTGTGGTGGGCGGCTAGGCGCTTCTGTCAGGGTCTACGGCGGAGACGCTCCTCCCACCCGGGAGGCCCTTGAACTCACGCTCTCCCAAAACCTCGAACTGAAATCCCGCCCCTGGAGCCAACTGCTGAGTCGTGGAGGACACCAGGATCGCCCCGGGCATCGGCGGCGATGCGGGCGGTTTCGTGAACGGCTACCCCTAGCACATCATCTCCTTCGATTTCCATCTCGCCGGTGTGAACCCCAATCCGTACTTCCAGGCCCAAGGCCGTTGCTCCCGTCCGGATGCCCAAGCCGGCCCAAGTGTTGAGCGGGATGGAGGCGTCGCCCACTTGCACGATGTCTGCCGCCAGGCACTCCGACCGAAAGCGCTCGTCGGGCGCATTGAGATTCTTCTTATTTAGTCCGGCTATGGCTTTGTCTCCTACGACGCCCCAAGAACGCAGCCTCTCACCCTGTACGCCTCGAACGTTGTAGCGGTAGCCTCCGTGCGTGATCCCCGAGACGCGCTACGCGCGTGCAGGCGACGCCCATATCGCCTACCAAGTCCTGGGTGCCGGACCTATCGACATAGTGCTCGTCGACCAGTGGTTCAGCCACATGGACGGACAGTGGGACGTAACACCTGCGGCGGAGTTCCGCCGTCGGCTTGCCTCGTTCAGCAGGCTCATCATGTTCGACAAGCGCGGCATCGGGCTGTCCGACCCGGTCCCGATTTCGCAGCTGCCGACGATCGAAGAGTGGATCGAGGACCTACGCACCGTGCTCGACGCGGTTGGGTCGGAGCGTGCGGCGTTGGTTGCCAATCTTGGCGGTGGCCTGATGTCGATCGTGTGCGCCGCGACCTATCCCGATCGGATCACGTCACTGATCGTGACCGATGGGTATGCCCGCATTCGACAGGCACCCGACTACCCCGCGGGTGAGCCGGACGAAGCAGTCGAGGACCGCCTCGCGAAAATCGAGACCGAGCACGGCCGCGGGATCCTGGTCAAGTTCTTCGCCCCGAGCTTGGCTAGCGACACCCGGCTCCTCGACGCCTTCGCCCGATACGAGCGGCAGTCGGCCAGCCCGGGGACTGCCATGGCGATGATCAGGATGCTGTATGACTCCGACGTTCGCAGCGTCCTTCCCGTCGTTCGCGTTCCGACGCTCATCATCCAGCACACCGACGTCCACACCCACCGTCCGGCGCTCGGCCGGTACCTCGCCGACCACATCCCCGGCGCCAAGCTCCTAATGCTCCCAGGTTCTGACAATCTCATCTGGGCTGGCGACCAAGACGCGGTCATTGCCGAGATCCAGGAGTTCACGACCGGCGTTAGACCGATCACCGAACCAGACCGGGTCCTCGCCACCGTGATGTTCACCGACATTGTCGATTCGACGGCGCGAGCGGCGCGGCTCGGCGACCGTCGCTGGCGGGCACTCCTCGAAGACCACGATCGGCTCGTCCGTGCGGAGCTGGCCCGCCGCGGCGGCCGGGAGGTCAAGCGAACGGGTGACGGGTTTCTGCTCACCTTCGACGGGCCCGCCCGCGCGGTTCGAGCCGCCGATGCCATCCGCCAGGCGGTAGCGGGCGTGGGTCTCGAGGTGCGGACCGGCCTGCATACCGGCGAGATCGAATTGGCCGACGGTGATGTAGCGGGCGTCGCCGTTCACATCGGCGCCCGCGTCGCCGGTCTCGCCGGAGCCGGCGAAATTCTGGCGTCGAGCACCGTCCGCGACCTGGTGGCCGGCTCTGGCATCACGTTCCGGGACCGCGGGTCGCACGTGCTCAAGGGTGTGCCGGGCAGGTGGCGGCTGTTCGCAGTCGAAGAGGCCGGATCCTGAGCGGCCGCGATCGCGTCGGTAGCAAGACCCGGGTGGCAAAGCTGGCGTCAGCCCACGCATGCTTCGCCGGGTCAGAGTCACCCACCGCCGGCACAATCACCGGCTTCTCAAACGGTTTCTCGACTTGGTCGGTCCCCCTGGCGTGACCTGCATCCCGGTGGGTGTGACCATCAGAGCCTCCTCAATAAGGCGCTCGAGAGTCGGTCTAGAGAACGAGGCCGAGCCGGACCGGCCAAGGGCGCCTCTTACCCGAGTACGGCCTCGGGCAAACAAAACTCGGTACGAGTCTCTTTTCCGGTAAGGACATGAGGATCGCCCCACCTGGATCCCCACTCCCCAAAATCAGCGGGTGGGGCGATCCTTCTATCAAGTCCCGCTCGGCAACAAGTGTTACCGCTCATAGTTCGGGGGCCTCACGGCTTAGGCGCCAACCCTGCCGGTTCGCTGTCCTCAGGGAACTTCCTCAACGCGTACAGCCGTTCGAGATTTTTCAAACCAGACAACAGCGGAGCCGTTGCCGATCACTCCCCACCTATCTGTGGTGTCGTCGAGTACCTGTCGGCGTAGAAATTGTTCCTTGCCCCGCTCCGACTGGAGGAGATAGCCCTCATCGAGTGAATTGGAAATTTCGACTCGGAACAGGAGATCAACACCTAACAGTCGCATTTCCATTGATGAGTCTGGTTGGCGTTCGCGGGCGAAGGCGGTGCTGACTTCACTCGCCGCCAGCCTGATCGACGAGGTGGCATTTCCCAAGAGGGGTTCGAAGGTATCGATTCGGTGTCGGACCGCCCGGGGAGTCAGGTCGTCGAGATGGAACTCTTCCTGAAAGATCAGCCGAAGGTGCTCATCCATCGAATAGACCGAACCGGCTGTGCGGCCCATTTGTTTGTGGAAGGGTTTCGCGTGCACTGAGCCTCTCCAGGGCTTTGTCGAGGTTGTGGTAGATGAAAAACACCTGCTCGGCACCGGCAATCGCAAGGAGCCTTTCGACCGGGCCGCCCTCAACCACGATCAGCCGCATCTCCCGATGCGCCACGACCAGGTCGAGATAAGTGTCGAAGAGCCATCGGAGCCCGGTCGAGTCCATGAAGGAAACCGAGCAGAGATCGATTAGGAGATTTTTGGTCGGATGCCACTGGCTGGAGAGGATTTGGGCGAGGTCACCGACTCTCGCCAGGTCGATTTCACCATCCAGCGTTATGACCGCCCAGTCACCTTGTTGGACTGAAGGAGGTTGCTCCATCGGGCATCACTTGGGCCCTTCCGACGACCCTGAAATGCCAGGATCTTGAGCAGTAGCCCCGAGCGGTGCGTGGGTTGCAATTTACACAGTAGCCCCACATCTGAGTCTATGTAACGCCTCTTGCGGGCCGGCAAGCCGACGGACTTGGTGGATCTTCCTGATGTGCTCGTTAGGAGGATGAGGTGCGTCACTCGCGGGACCGCCTCCGAGCGATAGCGCGAAACCGAAACAGAAGAAACCGAATACGTACCGGGCTTCTCGGTGGCACGCCCGGAGGGATTCGAACCCCCAACCTTCTGATCCGAAGTCAGACGCTCTGATCCGTTGAGCTACGGGCGCGTGGTTTAGAGAACCTAATGCTAGAGGCCGGCCATTCCCTGACCGCCCGCGGATGACTCCTCAGAGACGCGACCGCGCCAAAGCGGTCCCGGCGCCGAGGGCAGCCAGTTTCGCCTCCGCCACCGGGCGCGGCAACGGCACCATTCCGCAGTTGGTTGAGGCGACGAGCCGGGAGGGGGGGAGATGCTCGAGGATCCGCTCGAGCTCGCCCGCCACCTGCTCCGGCGTTTCGACCACCTCGGTGGCGACGTCGATCACTCCCGCCTGGACCACCTTGTCGCCGAGCATGTCGAGCACCTCGAGCGGTACCTTCGACCCGGCCACTTCCATCGACACTTGATCGATCGATGACTTCGCCAGAAGCGGGAAAGTCGCCTCGTACTGCCGCCACTCTGGTCCCAGACCTTGCTTCCACTCAATGTTGGCCTGGATGCCGTAGCCATAACAGATATGAACGGCGGTGGTGGCTGTCAATCCGGCGGCGGC
>JAICGW010000071.1 GCA_025922945.1 Acidimicrobiia bacterium
AGACTGTGACTTGGACCATCGGATCCCCTGGTCGGAGCGGGGACCGACCTGTGATTGCAACCTGGTTCCCCTCTGTCGTCGTCACCACCGTTGCCGGCATCGGCTTGGCTGGAGACACCAACCCCTCCCCCGGGGTGATCATCTCTGGATCTCACCGCTCGGACACCGCTATACCACCAGTGGGCGGCCGCCCTAGGTGCGGGCGATCACTTCCCCCAATTGGATTCTCCAGTAGCCAACTAGGAACCGGACGCTGAAATCGTGGCCAGGGGCAGGATCGAACTGCCGACCTACGGTTTTTCAGACCGTCGCTCTCCCAACTGAGCTACCTGGCCAAAGGAGAGCAAGTCATCATCTGGTTGGCGGGGATGACGGGATTCGAACCCGCGACCTCCGGCTTGACAGGCCGGCGTGAACGGCCAAGCTTCACCACACCCCCGAACGGGGACCGGCTCTCCTTGCGGCGGGAAAGTATAGGTGGGGTAGTACTAGAGGCCGGCGGCCAGGTCAGCGACCAATCCCGAGCCACCGGTTGTCACCGGTTCGCCGTGACCAAAGAGAATCTGCTCGTAGACCAATCCGGCAAGTTTCTCCACCGATCTCAGCGCCTCCTCGTGATCGGAACTGAACTGCGGATCGGGGGCGGCGACCCCTCCCTCGGCGCCTACCAATGCATCTCCAGCCACCAATACCCCGGCCAGCGGATCGAGCAAGCAGATGTGACCGGCGGTGTGCCCTGGAGTACCAACTACGTCGAGGCCGAAGACGTTGTCGCCGTCAACCACGGAAGTCAGCTGACGGGGAGCAGTGATCCCGTCGAGATCACCCTCGCCGGCATAACCGGTGGCGCCGCGGGCGGCTTCCAGGACGGCCGGGGCACTGCCCTGGTGATCGGGATGACGGTGGGTGAGGATGACATGGCCGACCTGGTCCCAACCCAGACCGACTTCTCCCAGGGCAGCTTCGATTTCGCCCTCGCTCCCCGATACTCCCGTGTCGACGATGGCGGCCTCGGTTCCCCGCACGACGATGTAGGCCGAGACAAAGCCGAGGTTGACCCGCTGGAACTGAGCTTGCGCGGCCGGCGAGGTAGTCAAAGAGGCTGAGCTTGTCGCAGGTGAACTAGTAGTTGCGGAGCTGGTCGTACCGCCAGGCGTCGTCGGGGGCCCAGTGGATGACGTCGACGGGGTGCCACCAGACCCAGCGGTATCCCCGCAGGCGCCGAAGACGACCATTGCCATGGTTCCCTTGCCCAGTTGCGCGAGAAATAGCCGGCGATTGACTCTGAGAAAGTCGGCCATCTAGGAAACCCTTATACCCACCTTGCCCAACTGCTCACCTCTATCAATACGTTCCATGGCGGTGGGGAGTTCTTCGAACGGAAAGATCTGATCGATCGGAAGCTGTACGCGACCGCTAGCCACCAGGTCGAGAGCTGCCTCGAATTCGGAGCGATTGGCCATGGTCGAGCCGATGATCTTCAGCTGCTTGAACCAAACGACCGGAAGCGCCAGCTCGACCTTATTGCCGGCCGTTGCCCCACAGATAACCATCCGACCTCCGGGCGCCAGCGAGCGAAACGATTGGTCCCAGGTTGCCTTGCCAACGTTCTCCACCACCACGTCCGCCCCCCGGCCGGTCGTCTCCTTGACATTGACGGAGAACGGCGAACCGGAGTCGTATCCCGCGTCCGCTCCGTGCTCCATCGCCCAGGCGATCTTCTTCTGATCTCGCGAGGTCACGAGGACCCTCGCCCCCATCGCCACCGCAATGAGGGTCGCCGCCGAAGAGACTCCGCCCCCCACTCCTACCACCAGCGCAGTTTCTTCCGCCTTGAGTTCGGCCCGAGCCAGCATTCGGTAGGCGGTCGAGGTGGCCAAACCAAAAGTGCCCGCCACCTCCCAACTGAGCCCCGTCGGTTTCGCGATCAGGCTGGTGATCGGAAGAATGACCTGCTCGGCGAGAGTACCCGGCTCGACCTCGCCCAGGATTGAATATTGGCGACAGAAGACCATGTTGTCGGCTCGGCAGAACTCGCACTCGCCACATGAGAGCGAGGGGTTGATGACCACCTCGTCGCCCACCTTCCACCCACTGACTCCGGGCCCCAGTGATTCGATGATCCCCGCTCCGTCTCCACCAAGAATGTGGGGGAGTGATTTCGGCTTCGGCAAACCCATCGAGACCCAAACATCGAGATGATTGAGACCGGCTACCTTCAGCCGCACACGCGCCTGCCCGGGACCAGGCTCGGGGGTCGGCACGTCTTCGAGACGAAGGGCATTTATTCCGGTGGTGTCGTGGAGAAGCCAGGCGCGCACCCGTCGAGCGTAGGAGGATCGAGTGACTGACGAGGCAGTGGTCGAGGTGACATCGGTGGTCATCAACACAACCGATGAGGAGAAGTTGGCTGCCTTCTGGGCCAAACTGTTGGGAGTCGAGATCGGCCATCGAGCCGACGGTTTCATCTGGCTGCGGCGACAGCGCCAGGGTGGCTACTCGATAGCGTTTCAAAGGGTCGCCGATCCCACACCCGGTCGACGTCGCCTCCATCTCGATACCAGCGTCAAGGACATTGACGCCGCGGCGGCCAAGATTCTCGAGCTCGGCGGAAGCCAGGTGGAAGACCACGAGGTCGGCGGCTTTCAATGGAGGGTGATGGCCGATCCCGATGGCAACGAGTTCTGCATCGCTCGCCACGACTAGCCCGACCTAATGTCGGCCGATGGCCCACCGGTTTTCGATCCGACCGCGCTTTTACGAACTCGACCCCTACAACCACGTCAACCACACGGCCTATCTCCAATACTTCGAAGCGGCTCGGGTCGAGGCGTTGGCGGCGGTGGGCTTCGGCCTCGACGTGATGGGAGAGGCAGGGTTTCAGATCGTCCTGGTCGAACTGACCGCTCGCTTTTTCGCCTCGGCAACCCTGCATGAGGACCTGGTGATCGAGACCACAGTCACGGAGGTGTCTCGTGCCAGCTCGCGCTGGGCGCAGGAGATTCGCCGCCAGGAGCAGCTCATCGCCAGCCTCGACCTGCGGGCGGCCTTCACCAACCGCGAGGGAAAGTTGAGTCGCCCTCCGCCTGGTTTTGCCGAAGCAATGGGTGCGATCTAGGACGAACCGACGAAGTCGGCCACCCAGGCGTCGGCGGGTTGCTCGACAATTGCCTGATAAGTCCCGGTCTGGATGATTCGACCCTCGTTCATCAGGGCCACTCGATCGGCAACGACCCGCGCCTCGTCGTGGTCATGAGTGACGTAGATCACGCCCAGCTTTGCCTCCCGCAAGGAGTCGGCCATTTCCTCCACCAATCGCTCCCGCAGTCGTCGATCGAGAGCGCCCACCGGCTCATCGAGCATCACCAGCCGGGGATTGGGAGCGAGAGTCCGAGCCAGCGCCACCCGCTGCATCTCCCCCCCCGACAATCGCTCGATTCGGCGATCAGCGAGTTCGCTCAGACCCACCCACTGCAGCACCTCGTCTACCCGGGAGGTGATCGCCGCCGGTGCGAGGTTGGCCATCCGGAGGCCGAAGGCAACGTTGCCGGCGACGGTGAGATGAGGAAAGAGAGCGTAGGTCTGAAACATGAGGCCGAAGCCGCGTACGTGAGTCGGTAGTCCAGCGAGGTCTCGGCCCTCGAAGGAGATCGTCCCGGTGGTGATCTCCTCCAGGCCAGCAATTGCCCGGAGCAGGGTCGACTTCCCCGAGCCCGACGGCCCCAGCAGAGCGAGGATCTCGGCCTGACCGAGTTGGAGGGAGACTCGGTCGAGAGCAACCTTGGTGCCGAACACCACCGAGACTTCTTTGACGGAGAGCATCAAAAGGTCCCGGCCTCGCTGCCGCGCAGGCGATCGATCAACAAGACGAGCAAGGCGGTCATCGCCGCCAGAATCACCGCCAATGCCATCGCCGTTCCGTAAGAAGCTGTCCCCGGGCGGCCCAGGAGGCGAAAGATCAAGGTGGGAACCGTGATGCTGGCCGGTCGGGCGACGAACGAGGTGGCGCCGAACTCGCCAAGAGAGACCACCGCCGCCAGTCCGGCTCCCACCGCCAGCGCACGGGCGATTATCGGAAAATCGATCTCCTTCCACACTTGCGAAGGGGAGGCACCCAGCACCCGGGCCGCTTCTCGCAGTTCAGGTTTGATCGATCGGAGTAAGGGCAATGCCGCGCGAACCACAAAGGGGGTCGCCACCAGGGCGTGGGCCAGCGGCACCAGAATGAACGATCCTCGCAAGTCGATTGGTTGGTCGAGGGCAAGAAGGAACCCGAATCCAACCGTGACCGCCGATACCCCCAAAGGCAGCATGAAGGCGGTATCGAGCCAACCCCCACCCCGCCGTTCGATGATGCGGGCCGCGGCCAGGCCGACTCCGGTAGCGATGACGGTGGCGATGGCGGCATAGAGCAGCGAATTGCCGATCGCCTGGACGGGGCTGAGCGCACTCGCCGCGTTGCCCGTCAGCCCAGCCCAGCCACGGCGCTCGATGGAACGGCCCACCAGCGAAACCAGGGGCACCGCCAGTAGGCCGAGGGTGGCAAAAACCGTCGCGCCCACGCTTAGTCGATGCCGGGGCCCCGGGGGCGGAAGGCTGACTTCGGCCGCCAGATCGAAACCGATCCGGCGTTGGAGCCGATTGGCGACCAACAGGGCCGCTACCACGAAAATCAACTGCAAGACGGCGAGCGCCCCCGCCACCGGAAGATTGAGAAAGCTGACTGCTTGCTGATAGATCTCGACCTCGATCGTTCGAATGCGCCCGCCGCCGAGGATGAGGACCGTGCCAAAGGAGGCGAAGCAAAACAGAAAGACGATGGCGGCGGCGGAGGCAAGAGCGGGCCGAAGGAGGGGCAGGGTGACGGTGCGAAAGACTCGCCCCGGCGAGGCCCCAAGGGTGGCTGCGGCGTCCTCTACTCGAGGGTCGATCCGGCCCCACACCCCGCCGACGGTGCGAACCACCACCGCCACGTTGTAGAACACATGAGCGGCCAGGATGGCGAGGACCCCCTGCGGCAACAGGTCGTGAAAACTCGCTCCCACCACCACGGTCGGAAGGACGAAGGGGATGGTGACCAATGCTCGAACGAGTTGTTTGCCTCGGAAGTTGAACCTCGACAGTGCCCAGGTGAGGGGAAGGCTGGCGATCAGCGTCAGCACCGTCGAGACCAGCGCCTGCCAGATGGTGAACCAGGCGGCATTGCGGAAACGTTCGCGATCGACGAGTTGGGCAAAGCCCTCACCGGTCAGGGACTCGGCGAGGATCCTCGTCAGCGGATAGACGAAGAGATAGCCAATAAAGAGGAGTGGCGCCCCCCACAGGGTGGCTATCCGAAGATATCGGACCACTCTTCCAGCCATTGCTCACGATTCTCATCGATTGTGGCCGGGTCCATTTGCACGGGGTCGCTCGGCACCGAGGTGTTCTCTATGAACACTTCCGGCAACTCGGCCCCTTCGTTGACCGGGTAGACAAACCAGGTCAGAGGGATTGTTTCCTGAAATGGAATACTCAGCATGAAGTCGATCAGCTGACCGGCTTCGACGGAGTGCTCGGTCCCACTAAGGATCCCGGCAAACTCAGTCTGGCGATAGCAGCCGTCGGTCATCACTGCCGTCGGTGGTTCGTCGACCGGCGGGTCGGCGAAGATCACCTCGGCTGGGGGAGAACTGGCGTATGAGACCACGATCGGACGGTCGCCTTCCCCCGCCCCACCCGAGAACTCCCCGTAATACGCCTCCGACCAACCCGGTGCCACCAAAACGCCGTTATCACGGAGGGTGGTCCAGTAATCGACCCAGCCGTCTCCGTAGCGGTCAATCGTCGACAGGAGGAAGGCGAGGCCAGGCGAGGAAAGGGAGGGATCTTCGACCACCAATTGGTCGGCGAGGTTGGTGAGATCATCCAGCGTCGCCGGCGGTGGGGCCGAGGTAAACGCCTCCAGGTCGTAGTTGATGCAAACGTCGCCGTAATCGATGGCGCTGACCTGGCCTTCGAATATCTCCGCCTCGATCGCTCGCTGCAGGAACGTGTCGTCGACACCGAAGAGGACGTCGGCCAAAGGATTGTCTTTGGTCAGTATCGCTTGGTTGACCATGGCCCCGGCGTCTCCCGCCGCCAGCACCTCGACTGTGACACCCGTCTCGGCGGTGAAGGAAGCGAAGGTGGATTCGTCGACCGCATCGGCGAAGGAATCGTGCGAGATGAGCGTGAGGGTGACGGGCTCGTCCGATTCGCAACCCAAAGTGGTCGCGGCCAGGACCACCAACAGCATCAGTCGCTTCATCGATCTCCTCCCTACGCCGGCATTACCCGGATCAGGTTTCAACGGTCGGAGTGGTTCTCCCTCTCAGCCCCGATGGCGGGGCTCCCGTGTGTTTTCTCAGGTTACGACGGCGGCGAGATAACGAGGACGCTGTTGTGTCCGCCGAAGCCGAAGGAGTTCGTGATCACCGGAGCGGGGTCGAAGCGTCGGGGCTCGGTGACGATGTCGGTCAAGGGAATCTCGGGATCCTGACGGGTCATGCCGAGGTTCGGGGGCAGCTCGCGGTTGATGATGGCGAGAACCGAAGCCACCGCCTCGATGGCGCCACTCGCCCCCAGCGCGTGGCCGGTGCTGCCCTTGATCGAGGACACCGGTGGCTGGGGATCGAACACCCGCGAGATCACGGCGCCCTCGGTGCGGTCGTTGAGGTCGGTCCCGGTCCCGTGGGCGTTGACATATCCGACATCACTTGGCTCGAGTCCGGCGTCGGCCAGAGCCAAACGAATCGCGCGCTCGGCACCCTCGCCTTCGGGATGCGGGGCGGTGAGATGGTGGGCGTCGCCAGTGGCGGAGGCGCCGGCAAGCTCGGCCAAGATCGTGGCTCCACGGGCTTTGGCCGCCTCCCATTCCTCGATGACGAAGATCCCAGCCCCCTCACCAAGCACCATTCCATCGCGGTCCACCGAGAACGGACGGGCGGTGGTGGTGGGTGACATCGCTTTCGAGGAGCGAAAGCCGGCGACTGCTGGCTGGCGAACGGCGGCTTCACAGCCACCGGCGATAGCCGCGTCGGCATATCCCCACTGCACGGTCCGGAGAGCGTCGGTAATCGCTTGGGCTCCGGCCGCACAAGCCACCACTTGGGTGGTCACCGGACCGCCGAATCCGTACTTGATCGAAACCGCGGCGGCTGCGGCGTTGCACATCATCATCGGGATCAAGAGGGGTGAGGGCCGCCGCTCGGGGTCGTAAGAGGTTTCGACCAATTCCTCTAGAGCTGCCAAGCCTCCGATCCCGCTGGCGATTGCCACCGCCACCCGATCGGTCGGGGCGGTCAACGTGCCCGCCTGCTTCATCGCTTCTTCGGTGGCGACCAGGGCCATCTGAGCAAACCGGTCAACCCGGCGCGCCTCCTTGCGCGGCATCCATTGCTCGGGATCCCAGTTGGTGATCTCATGGTGCTGGCCGGGTACCGGGTCTGTCTGAAGTCCCTTCCAGAAGTCGGCGATCCCAATTCCTGGTTGGCTAACGATTCCGACCCCGGTGATGGCGACTCGTCGCTTGGTCATCGCGCCCGAAGGTTACGTCGGAGCCGGCGCATTGCTTCGAGCCACCCGTCTCGGTCCTCAGCCCGGCGCTGCTCGTACTGGGCCACTTCGGGATGGGGCAGGATCAAAAAGCGCTCTTCCCTCAGTCCCTCGATGACGGATTCCGCCACTGCCTCGGGAGTGATGGCGGTGGCTCGGAGGAACTCGGCGGTCTCGCCTTCTTTCTCCAGGATCGGGGTGAGTACTCCTTGGGGGCAGAGACAGGAAACCTTGATCCCATCATCCCCATAGGTGACGGCGAGCCATTCCGCCAGCGCTACCGCCGCGTGCTTGGTGACCGAGTACTGGGCGGCACCGATGTTGGTCAGGAGGCCCGCCGCCGATGCGGTCACCAGGAAATAGCCGCTGCCGCGCGCCTGCCAGCGGGGAATTAGGTGCCGGGAGGCGTAGACGTGGGAGAGAAAGTTGACCCGCCACATCCGCTCCCACTCCTCGTCGGCGCTTTGCTCGGAGCCCTCATAGGCGACACCGGCGTTGGCGCAAAAGAGGTCGATGGGGCCGAGCTGCGCTTCCGTCTCCTCGATGAGGCGGACATTGTCCTCCTCTCGGGAAACGTCGACTCCGATCGGATATGCGCCGGTTTCGCTGGCAATTTCCGCTACGCGGCCCAAGTCGATGTCGGCTGCCATCACCTTGGCGCCGTTGCCGGTGAACGATCTAGTCAACGCGGCTCCGATTCCGCTTCCGGCTCCCGTTACCACCGCCACTTTGCCGGCGATGTCCATGGATTAGAGGAAGGACTTTGCCAGTTGGGTCTGAGGCGCCGTGACGGCGGGAAGCATCGCTTCGGCCATCGGGAGGATCTGGGTGTTGTAGAAACGGGCCAGGCCCAATCGACCGCGCATGAAATCGTTGTCGGGCTTTTGTGCGGCCGCGAGCGCCGACTTGGCATGCATCCATCCTCCCAGCAGTAACCCCAACATCCTCAAATAGGGAGCGGCTCCTGCCAGGGCATCGTTGGGATCGTTGACCGCCAGAAGGTGCTGGGTGGCCTGGCGTGCCGCCTTCAAAGCCCCCAACAAGGGAGCGGCGACCTCAGCTAGATCCGGCCCACAGTCGGCGGCGGTTCGCTGAATTTCCTCCAACAACTCGGTTATGACCTGGCCCTGGCGCATGCCCAGCTTGCGGGAAACGAGATCGATCGCCTGAATGCCATTGGTTCCCTCGTAGATGGGGGCAATGCGAATGTCGCGGTAGAACTGGGCAGCCCCGGTCTCCTCGATGAACCCCATCCCTCCGTGTACCTGGATTCCGATCGATGCCATCTCGACTCCGACGTCGGTCGACCAGGCCTTCGAGATCGGGGTGAATAGAGCCACCAGTTCGCCGGCCCGTTGCCGTTCCTCTTCTGTTTCGGCATGTCGCTCCAGATCCAGCTGATAGGCGTTGTAATAGAGGAGGCCGCGCAGAGCTTCCTTATACGCACGCATGGTGAGAAGCATCCGCCGGACATCGGGATGCTCGATGATCTCGGCATCTTCGCTGTCGCCCACCGGCCGGCCCTGGACCCGCACCCGCGCGAACTCGAGGGCCTTTTGATAGGCAGCCTCCGATATCGAGAGTCCTTCGATTCCGACTCCGATGCGAGCCGTGTTCATCATCGTGAACATGTATCGCATTCCCGATTGCTCCTCACCGATCAGGTATCCAAGGGCACCCTTGCCGTCGTCGCCGAAGGACAGCACGCAGGTTGGTGAGGCGTGGATGCCCATCTTGTGTTCGATCGACACCACTCTGAGATCGTTTCGCTCGCCGGGTTCGCCTTGAGGATCGGGGATGAACTTGGGGACGAGGAAGAGCGAGATTCCCTTCGTGCCGGGGGAGGCGCCGGGGGTGCGGGCCAGGACGAGGTGGACGATGTTCTCGGTGAGGTCGTGCTCGCCCCAGGTGATGAAGATCTTCTGGCCGAAGAGGCGATAGGTGCCGTCGCCTTGGGGCTCGGCCCTGGTGGTCAACGCCCCGACGTCGGAGCCGGCTTGGGGCTCGGTCAGACACATCGTGCCGCTCCACTGGCCCGAAACCAGCTTCTCCAGGTAATTCGCCTGCTGCTCCTCGGAACCGTGCTGGCTGAGGGCCTCGATGGCAGCCTGGGTGAGAAGGGGACAAAGCGAGAAAGCCATGTTGGCGGACTTGAACATCTCCTGGACCACCACACCGACGGTGTATGGAAGACCACCGCCGCCCCAGCGCTCGTCGACATGGACCCCGCCCCATCCCGCCTCGACAAATTTGGCGTAGGCCGCCCGAAAACCCTCGGGGGTTCGGACCGTGCCGTCTGGCTGGAGACGGCTCCCCTCCTTATCGCCGATGGTGTTCAACGGGGCGATGACTTCTGAGAAAAAGCGCCCTGCCTCCTCCAGAACCCCGCGCACGGTTTCGGGGTCGGCATGCTGGAAGCCGTTGAGCTTGGCGACGGCGGCCAGGTCGAGGACGTGGTTGAGGGTGAAGTCGATGTCTTCTAGCGGTGGCTTGTATCCCACGGGCCTTCAGGCTAATTGGCGGCGCTCTCAACCAGACCCGAGAACCACAGCTTCAGGTCATGCCGTATGACTCTCTGGAGGTTGGATATATGAAAAGATCCCATGCCCTAATAGGCCTAATCGCTCTCGTCGTCGCCGCCTGCGGCGGAGGCGGAGCCGCAACCACAGCCGCTCCCGGCACTACCGCCGGGGCCGTTACCACCGCTGCCCCCGCTGAGACCACCGCCGCTCCCGAAACCACCGCCGCTGCCACCACCACGGCAATGGCGGAAGGGGAAGCGCTGGCGGTCTCCTCGACCGATCTGGGCGACATCATCACCGATGCCGAGGGGGCGACCCTCTACATCTTCACGCCGGATGAGCAAGGTGACCCCACCTGCTTCGACGATTGCGCCGCCAATTGGCCGCCTTTGACCACCGAGGTCTCGGCTGGTGCCGGCCTCGACGCCTCGCTCCTGGGCCAGGCCGATCGGGGCGACGGAACCATGCAAGTGACCTACAACGGCTGGCCGCTCTACTACTTCGCGGCTGACGCCGCCCCGGGCGACATCAACGGCCAAGGGGTAGGCGACATCTGGTGGGTGATCGGCCCCGACGGCGAGCCCATCACCGGCTAAACCTCGATCTGATGCTGCACCTGTCGATGCAGCGGTCGGAAGCCGAGACTCTCGTATAGGCGATAGGCACCGGTGAGGCTGGCGGAGTCGACGCCGATCATGGCGTGGTCGAAGCCGGCCTCACTGAACTGGGTGCACGACTGCTCGATCAGGGCCGACCCGATCCCGCGCTTTCGGAACTCGGGGTGGGTGCCGAGATGGCCGATCCAGCCATCTCGGCGCCCGGTGATCTCTTGGTCGCTTGGGTAGTGAGCATTGATAGTGACTCCAACCAGGTGATCGCCCGCTATGGCCATGTACGAGAGGTCGAGCCGAGTACCTGTTCCACCGACGAGATGGTCCCAGGCGGCGCGGTCGCGAGGAGTCGATCCCCAGTGGTCCCGAAAGGCCAGGTTCATCAGCCGCCGCGCCTCTTCAGAGCGTCCCTCCTCCCAGGCGACGATGTCGATGCCTGGAACTGATCTCGCGGGTACCGGCTCAGCCAACGGCCGGATCAGCTCGGCGAAGTAACGAATCGGGGTGAGGCCATGCCGCTCATAGAGGGCAATGGCGTCCTTTTCGAAGTCGAAGGCGAAGGTGCGGAGGAACCGGGGAACGTTGGGCGAGTCCCGGCGCAGGACTTCCGTGCCCCGTTCCATCTCCCAGGAGAGCAAGGCGCTACCGATTCCACGTCGGCGGTAGTCGGGGTTCACGCCGCCGACGAGGAAGGCGCGGGCGTGATCCGATTCTCCGGGACGACGGAGGACCTGGCAGAAGCCCACTACCTGATCGTCGATCAAAGCCAGGCGACCGTCGTTGGGTAGGTCGAGATGGGGGTCGTCGGCCATCTCGGCGATTTCCTCCCAGGGGGTGACGATCGGTATCTGGTCGAAGATTTCGATCTTGCGATAGAGGTCATAGAGATCGGAGAGCATCCCTCGCTCGAGAGGAACCAGTCTCACCGGTCGAGGCTCCGCGCCAGCTCGCTCACCGTCGCCCCCGCCTTTCCCTCCAGCCGCACGGTGGCCAGCCGATCCATCTCGGTCTCGCCCTCGTTGACGATCACCAGCGGCTTTCCGGCCTGAACCATGGAGAACGGAATCTCTGCCGCCGGCCACACCCCGAGCGTGGTGCCGATGGCAAGAACCGATTGAGCCCGGTAGGCCAGTGCCCAGGCCCGCTCGACGATCGCTTCCGGCAGGTTCTCGCCGAACATGACGGTGGTGGTCTTGATGATGCCTCCACAGACCGCGCACCTCGGTTCCTCTTCACCTTGATCGACCCGCAGGAGGATCTCCTCGGTCGGCCAGGTGAGCCCACAGTCGTAGCAACGAACCGTGCGGACGTGACCATGCACCTCGGCCACCGCTTCTTCTGGCAGACCGGCCTTGAGATGAAGGCCATCGACATTTTGGGTCACACAACCCACCAAGCGTTGATCGCGGTAGAGGTCGACCAGAGCCAGATGAGCGGCGTTCGGAATCAGCGTCGCCCGTGCTCCCCACAGCGATCCCTCGGCGTGCATCCTCCAGCCCCGCTTCCGCCGCTCGGGGTCGGCGAGATACTTCTCGATGGTGAAGTCCGCCGGATCCATCTTGGTCCAGAGACCATTGGGACCGCGGAAGTCGGGAATGCCGGACTCGGTCGAGATTCCGGCGCCGGTAAAAGCCAGGATCGGCAGGTGGTGCCGCAGCACTTCGGCCGCATCGGAGATCGAGTCGGTCATGGCTTCGGCGTCAAAGTTATGACCGGCAATCGGCGGTTTGTCCGTTGTTGGTACTCCGCGTAAGCCTGGTCGATTTCGTTGACGAAACGTGAGAAAAGCCGACCGCGTTCGGGTTCTTCCGATTCACGGGCTGTCACCGGGATAGACCGGCCGTCGACGGTGACACTGGCGTTTGGTTCGGAAAGGAGATTGAGCCACCAGGCCGGGTGGCGATCGTCGCCTGCATTGGAGGCAATCACGACGAATCGCTCGTCGTCCTTGATGTAGGTCAGCCCGACCGATCGCCGCTCACCAGATTTGCGGCCCTTCGTGAGGAGCAGGAGCTGACGGCCTGAACCAAGCCGGGTGAAAAAGCGACCTTTAGTGACCCGGAGAAGGAACCGGTGC
>JAICGW010000072.1 GCA_025922945.1 Acidimicrobiia bacterium
GGTTCCTCCCGCCCTCCGGGCCCTGGTGCTGGCCCGGGACCTGGGGATGTGTTCGATCGAGGGCTGTCGTTCCCGTTACCGGCTCCAGATCCACCACATCCATCCCCGTTCCCGGGGTGGGAGCCATCACCCCGACAACCTGATCACGCTTTGTTGGTATCACCACCACGTCGCCATCCATGGGATGGGGATGGAGATCGATCCCGAGTCTCCGGTCCATCGGAGAAGGTTGCGCTGGCCGTCGGGCCCGGACCCGCCGGCGCCTAAAAGAGCCTTGTCACACCTCGACTTACGCACGTTACAAAAGGAAGCTGGTCAATCGCCAGACGAAGGCGATCCCGCGAAGCACGTCACAACCTCGCCGGAATCCGTCTCCTTGTGAGCTGGGAATGCATCGCTATTTGTCGGCAGCCATTCGGGATGCGCCTGGTCAATGCGCCAGATCGAAGCGGCCCTAATAGGACTTCGTTCGAACCCAGAACATTGACGCGAACATGATCAGCTAGCCGGCGAACGTAATAGAGCCTCCCAAACGAGCAGCAGGAGGCCAGCAACAGCTAAGGCCAGCGCGGGAGCGCCCTGGAGCCCCGCCTTACGAGCGTGACGTCTCTTCGTCTGCTGAATTGAGAAGACGCGCTGGGAATCGTTGTCTTTCCGACGACTACCGCTTCAACTTGGCAGCGGGTTCGAGCCGGTGGCGGTGACCAGCTTCTGTGGAACCCAGTCGTCGACATGGACAAAGCCCTCGAAGCGCCCTTCCTCGTCCTCAACGACGTCGAAGAAGGAGCGCCGGTAAAACTTCACGTGGGTGAAGTCCTCGAACAGCACATAGACCGGGTCAACGCTGGCACTCTGGAATTGCTGCCCGGTCAGTGCGGACCGATGCACTCGTGAGAACTCGTCGAACTCCTCACCAACGACGACGCCGAGGTGCTCGAGGCCCATCCGGTAGACGCGCTGGTGAACGGGCGGAATGAGCTCGATGCGCGAGACCGGAGTTCCATCGAGGACGACAAGCGGCTCCGTGAGCAAGATCAACGAGATCGGGCGCCCGTTCCAGAAGTTCTCGCGGTTCGCCCTGGCATGGCGCTCGAGAAGCGTGCGCTGGTGCACGTAGAGGTCCCAATCGGCGACGCGGACGGCGAGGTGGCTAAGTGGATAGGGCGTCATGTCGATGCCGCGGGCAGAAAGACGGTCGCGCTGCATCGCCGCGAAGGCTCGATAGTCGCCGATGATGTCGGCAATCGGATCAGACGTAGTCACGTGTCATCCTCTTTGGCGATCGTAGGTCACGCAGGGCCGGAATAGTTCGGCAGCCAGCCTTCAGGCAGCGGGGAAAATGGGATTCGAACCCAGGCCGACGGAGGTGTAGGTAGCTCTCAACGATCCTCCGACTGTCACAATGAGGGTATGAGAGCCCATAACTTTGGAGCCGGGCCATGCACCTTGCCGCTCGAGGTGCTCGAAGAGGCCAAAGAGGAGTTTCTGGACTTCGCCGGCACAGGGATGTCGGTTATCGAGATGTCGCATCGCTCGCCCGAGTACGAAGCGGTCCACAACGAAGCTCTCCAACTCGCTCGCCAGGTCGCCGAGGCCCCTGACGATTTCGAAGTCGTCTTTGTCCAGGGCGGCGCCACTCTCCAATTTGCCATGGTGGCGATGAACCTTCTTCGGTCTGGAGAGAAGGGGGCTTATGTGGTCTCCGGATCATGGGGTAAACGGGCGCTCGAGGACGCCAAGCCCCACGGCGAGGTCTATGCGGCGTGGGATGGAGAGCAAGCGGGTTACACGACGATGCCCGAAAGTACGCCCGAGATCACCCCCGGCACCCGTTATCTGCACGTGACCTCGAACGAAACCATCGGCGGGATCAGGATGGTCGACTTTCCCCGCGCCGAGGTGCCGTTGGTGGCCGACATGTCGAGCGACTATCTGTCGCGACCCATCGAGTGGGACCTCTTCGATCTGGTCTATGGAGGGGTGCAAAAGAACCTTGCCCCCGCCGGCATGGCTGTCGTCTATATCCGTCAACGGGCGTTGGAGAATGCGCGCCGCGATCTTGGTTCATACCTCCGCTACGACTGGCACGCCGAATCGAAGTCATTGGGCAACACCCCGGCGATGTTCCCGATCTATTTGATGGGAAAGGTGCTGCGTCGCTTCGTGGCGGCCGGGGGAATACGGGCTTTGGAAAAGCAGGCGGCCGAGAAAGCCGGGCTCATCTATCAGACGATCGACCGAAGCGAGGGCTTTTATCGGAATCCCGTGGGCGAGAAATACCGATCCCACATGAACGTGGTCTTCCGGCTGCCTGAGCCTTCGCTCGAAGCCCTCTTCCTCAAAGAGGCAGAGTCACGACGCATGATCGGACTCAAAGGTCACCGCAGCGTCGGCGGCTGCCGGGCGAGTCTGTATGCGGCTCTGCCGATGGACTCAGTCGAGGTCCTCAGCGAGTTCATGGAGGAATTCGCTAGGAGCCACCGGGCGTTATAATTCCCCGGCCAAGTTAAGGACGCTTTCAGGAGAGGTGGGCGCCCTGCCCGCCTTTTTTTCGTGTGTGTGAGAGGAACTTCGTGCAGGTGATGGAAAGCCAGCAACTGCGGGCGGTTTGGGATGCGGTGGAGCCGTATCTCGCCGCCGAGCGGATCGAGCTCGATGACCTCGAGCTGGTCGGCCGCGGGCGCGCCCGTACGTTGCGAGTGGTGATCGATTCGGAGACCGAGAAAGTCGACCTCGATCGCATCGCCGCCGTTTCCCGGAGTCTTTCCCGCTTGCTGGACACCCTGGAGGAGCCCTCGGAACTCGACGGACCATATCAACTCGAGGTGACCTCCCCGGGGCTCGAGCGCAAGCTCACCCGTCCCCGTCATTTCCAAAAGTCCCTCGGCCGCGAGGTAGTGGTCAAGACCGAGGCAGGGACGCGGCGCGGAGTCCTGACCGGCTCAGGGGAGAACGAGGTGATCGTCACCACCGACCAGGGTCCGGAGTCGATCGCCCTCTCTGACGTGGTGTCGGCCCGGACCGTTTTCACCTGGGAGAAGCCGCCCAAACCAGGGCAGAAGCCGAGGAGCTCATGAAGATCGACGCCCAAGTTTTGGAAGCGCTGGATCTGCTCGCTCGCGAGCGCGGGGTCTCGGTGGACACGATTCTGGATGCCATCGCCAACGCGCTCGTCTCTGCATACAAGCGCAGCCCGGGCGCAGCCGAGGAAGCCCGGGTCACCATTGACGCCGACGATGGGGACATCACCGTTTATGCCCAGGAGCTCGACGACGACGGCAACGTCACCCGAGAATGGGAGGACACTCCCGCCGACTTCGGACGAATCGCCGCTCAGACTGCCAAACAGGTGATCCAGCAGAAGCTGCGCGATGCCAAGCGGGAGCAGGTCTTCGATGTCTACGCCGGCCGTGAAGGTGACCTCGTCACCGCCATCGTCCAGCAGGTCGACGGTCGTTTCACGATTCTCGACCTAGGCGACGCCGAGGCGATTCTGCCTGGATCGGAGCGAATTCCCTACGAGCGGCTCGACCGCGGAAACCGGGTGAAGGCGTTGATCCTCGAGGTTCGCAACGAGACCAAGGGACCCCAGATCGTCGTGAGTCGCAGCCATCCCGACCTCGTCCGCCGGCTACTCGAGCTCGAAGTGCCCGAGCTGGCCGATGGAACCGTCGAAATCGTTGCGATCGCACGCGAGCCCGGCCACCGCACCAAAATCGCCGTGGTCTCCCACGATCCCAATGTCGATCCCAAAGGCGCCTGCGTCGGGGCCCGCGGCTCCCGGGTCCGCCAGGTCGTCAATGAGCTGCGTGGGGAGAAAGTCGACGTCGTCCAATGGCGGGAGAACACCAGTCAGTTCATCGCCGAGGCGCTCGGGCCGGCGAAGGTGAAAGAGGTCAAGGTCGACGAAGAGAACAAGGTGGCCGAGGTCATCGTCAGCGATCACCAACTTTCTCTCGCCATCGGTAAGGAGGGGCAGAACGCCCGCCTCGCTGCCCGGCTCTCGGGGTTCAAGGTCGACATCCGCTCCGACCGGCCTCCGATGGAGGAACCAGTCGAAGAAGCCACCCCATCTGCGGAAGTGACGCCGGAACCGGTCGAGCAACCGACCCCCGAACCGGTCGAGGAACCGACCTCCGAACCGGTCGAGGCGGAACCCGAGACGGTCGAGGTAGCCACCGAGCCCGATGGGATGGACGAAGAGACCGAGCCGGCCGCGGTGGGGGAGTCGACCGTCGAGTCAGCCGACAACGCCGAAGCTACGGAAAGGGTTCAATAGGTGGCAAAGCTTCGGATCTATGAGCTCGCTCGCGAGCTGGGCCTCGAATCCAAAGAGGTTCTCGACCATGCGCATGAATTGGGGATTGAAGCCAAGACAGCCTCCTCGAGCATCGAGGAGACCGATGCCGATCTAGTTCGGCTGGCCATCGGCGAAGCCAATGCCCCGCCGTCTGAGCCTGAACCGGAGCCCGAACCCGAGCCAGAGCCCGAAGCGCCTCCCCGCGAGATCCGATTGGTAACCGTCCCCGCCAACCCCAGCGTGGCTCAGGTGGCGGAGGCCTTAGGCGAGTCGCCGGCCGAATTGGTGAAGGCGCTCATGAGTCGGGGAGTCCTGGTTGGAGCTGGCGCACCGATGCCGGCGGAGCACCTCGATTCGGTCGCGGAGCAGTTCGCCGCCATCGTCGAGGTGGAAGCTCCTCCACCTCCCGCACCCAAGGTCACGCCCCGCTTGAGGTTCGAAGATTCGGAGTCGGAACTGGCGCCGCGGCCACCTGTCGTGACCATCATGGGACATGTCGACCATGGCAAGACCACGTTGCTCGACACTATTCGCAAGAGCAACGTGGTCGCCGGCGAACAGGGGGGCATCACCCAGCACATCGGCGCCTATCAGGTCCAGATTGGCGATCGGCTCATCACATTCATCGACACGCCCGGCCACGAAGCCTTTACCGCTCTCCGCGCCCGCGGGGCCGAGATCACCGACATCGTGGTCTTGGTCGTCGCCGCCAACGACGGAGTGATGCCGCAGACCATCGAGGCGATCAGTCACACCCGCGCCGCCGGGGTCAAGATGATCGTCGCCGTCAACAAGGTCGACCTTCCCGAAGCAGACCCGCTGCGGGTCCGAACCATGCTCACCGAGTACGAGGTGATCACCGAGGACCTCGGCGGTGACGTGCCAGTGGTGGAGGTCTCGGCCGTGACCGGCCAGGGGGTCGACCACCTGCTCGAATTGATCGATCTCATCGCCCAGTTGGAGAACTTCCGCGCCAATCCCGAGCCTGCCGCGTCCGGCGTGGTGATCGAGTCGCAACTCGACCCTGGAATGGGGCCAACGGCGACGGTGATCGTCCAGCGGGGAACGCTCCATACCGGCGACTCCTTCGTGGCCGGCCCCACCGCCGGCCGGGTGCGGGCAATGCTCGATTGGAGTGGCAATCGCCAGAAAGAGGCAGGTCCCTCGACACCGGTCCTGATCATGGGCTGGGACGAGATCCCTACCGCCGGTGATGCGTTCGAGGTCTTGGCCAATGAGAAAGAAGCGCGCTCAAAAGCGCAGCAGCGCGCCGACGCTGACCGGGACGCGACGTTGAATACACCAGCAACGGCTCGGGAACGATTGGCCAATCTTCTCGAACAACTGCGAGCCGAAGAAGCCGAGCTTCGTGTCATTCTGAAAGTGGACGCGCACGGTTCGCTCGAGGCGCTACGGGAGTCGCTCGGGAAAATCACCCGCGAGGGCGGTCGCATCGAGATCATGCACGGAGCCATCGGCGGAATCAACGAGAACGATGTCAAGCTGGCTGAAGTCACGGAGGCGGTGATCATTGGATTCAATGTCCGCCCGGATGGCAAAACCCGCCGGTTGGCCGAGGAAAAAGCGATCGAAATCCGAACGTACGGCATCATCTACGAACTCCTCGAAGACATCGAAGCGATGCTCGTGGGTCGGCTTGCCCCCGATGAAGTCGAAGTCGTCCTGGGCAGCGCGGAGGTCCGGGCTCTCTTCAAGGTGCCGCGCCTGGGAACGGTGGCCGGTTGTTACGTCACCGAAGGGGAGATCGTCCGCAACTCCAAGGCCCGGCTCTTGCGCGACGGCGTCGTCGTCTTCGACGGCGTCATTGGTTCGCTGCGACGATTCAAAGACGATGTCAGGTCTGTGGCGGCCGGATTCGAATGCGGGATCGGGCTCGCCGGTTTCAACGACGTCAAAGAGGGCGACACGATCGAGGCCTATCAGATTGAAGAAGTCGCCCGCACCTGATGCGGGCTGCCGCCCTTCGCTTCGAGCTATTTCTCCCCACTTGCCACTCATTGAAGGAAAAGCGCGCAGTGCTTCGTCCTCTCACGGAAGGCTTGCGACGCCGCTTCTCGGTGAGCGTGGCCGAGGTTGGATATCAAAATGCCTGGCAGCGTTCGGTCGTCGGGGTGGCGTTGGTGGCGGCCGACGGCGCCCGGCTCGAGTCTCAAATTGAGAAGGTGCGGCGCTACGTTGAGGACAACCTCGAGGTCGAGGTGTGCGAGGTGGCCGTCTACTACTCGGAGGACTAGCCATGAGCAAGCCGTCGTTTCCCCGCACCCGCCGGATCAACGCGATCATTCGAGAGGTGCTGGCCGAGGAGGTGGAAGAACTCGCCGATCCTCGATTGGGAATGGTCACGATTACCGGAGTGGAGGTCGCCCCCGACATGAGGAGAGCGGTGGTGTATGTGTCAGCCCTCGATCAGGATCATCTCGACGAGACGATCAAGGGGCTGACAGCGGCAGCACCCAGGCTGCGGGCGGCGATGGGACGCCAGATCCACACGAAGTACACCCCCACCCTCGAATTCCGACAGGACCAGGGTGTGGTCCAGGGCGAGCGGATCGATGCCCTGCTGCGCGAGTTGGAGCAACATGACAGTTGACCCAAAAGCCCTCGCCGAGGCAGGGCGTGTTCTGGAAGAGGCTTCCGAGATCGTCATGACCTGCCACCTGGGGCCCGATGGCGACGCCCTCGGCAGCATGCTGGGGGTGGCTCTGGCCGCCAAGCAGGCGGGAAAGGTCGTCCTTCCCACGTTCGGGCCGCCGTTCGAACTCGGGCCTCCCTATCGGTTCCTGCCAACTGAGCTTCTCGTCCCCCCGACCGAGGTACCCACCGCGCCGGAGGTCTTGGTCTCCTTCGATAGTGGCAACCTTGAGCGCCTGGGGGATCTCGCCCCTCATGCCAGTGCCGCCCGGAAGCTCATCGTCTTGGATCATCACGCCGCCGGCTCCGGCGGCTTCGGACACATCAACTTGGTCGACCCCAGCGCCGCTGCCACGGCCGAAATCGCCTTCGACCTGGTGGAGCAGGTGGCTTGGAAGATCGACGCCCGGGTGGCCACGTGCTTCCTCACCGGTCTCGTCACCGATACCGGTCGCTTCCAATACTCCAACACCAGACCAGCCACGCTGCGATTGGCGGCCCGGCTAGTCGAACTGGGGGCGCGTCCAGAGGAGATCGGCCAGCACGTCTACGAAGAGACTGCCTTCGGGTACCTGCCGGTCGCGGCTGCGGTGCTCGCCCGGGCAGAGCTGGTGGGAGACGTGGGGTTGGTCTGGTCTGCGCTTTATCAATCCGACCTGGCGGCTGCCGGCATTGGACTCGCCGATACCGACTCGTTGATCGACCTTGTCCGCCTACCGATCGAGGCGAGCGCGGCGCTGATGCTCAAGGAGCATGCACCCGGGATTTTCAAGGGCAGTCTTCGCAGCCGGGGCCAGGTCGATGTCGGATCGGTGGCGGTCGCTCTCGGAGGAGGAGGTCACCACAACGCCGCAGGTTTCACGTTCGAAGGCGCGCCCGAAGATGCCGTACGCGCGGTGGTGAGGTTGCTCAAAGGCCGTCCATGAGCGAAGCAGCCTTCGGCCTGTTGGTGGTGGACAAGCCGCGCGGGATCACCTCCCACGATGTGGTGGCTCAGGCCCGGCGGGTCACAGGGATTCGCAAGATCGGACACGCCGGAACCTTGGACCCGCTGGCGACCGGGGTAGTCGTTTTGGCGTCGGGCCGGGCTACACGGCTGATTCGTTATGTACAGGATCAGGAGAAGGAGTACGTGGCCTTGGTCCAATTCGGAGTCGCCACCGACACCCTCGACGCCGACGGGACAGAGACTGAGCGCGCTCCGATGGCTCTCGACCAACAGGGTCTGACGGATGCCCTCGTGGCTTTTCGTGGTGAGATCGAACAGGTCCCGCCGATGGTTTCGGCGCTCAAGCACGAGGGAAAACGCCTCTATGAGATCGCTCGCCGCGGTGCCGAGGTAGAGCGTCCGCCCCGCTTGGTCACAATCCATGAGCTGGAATTGAATGAGTTCTTCCCGGGCGACTATCCCCGAGCCGAGTTGCGCGTCGTCTGCTCGAAAGGAACCTACGTCCGTGCCCTGGCTGATGACATTGGTCGCTCCCTCGGCGGACGCGCTCACCTGCTGGCCTTGCGGCGAACCCGGGTCGGGGTATTTGGCCTCGGTCACGCCATCACGATCGAGGACCTGGCTTCTTGGACCAGCTATCTGCGCGATCCGGTCGAGGCCGTGTCCGGGCTTGACGAGTGGCGCGCTTCGGAGGAGGAGGCCATCGCCGTTCGTCACGGTCGACGGCTTCCTTCGCCAGCAGTCGGCGGCGGGCATTGGGCCGTGATCGATCGGGAGGACCATCTGCTGGCGGTCTATCGCCAGCGGGGTCGTGAGGCCGTAGCCGAGGTAGTGCTGGCGTGATCGTCCTTCGCGGACATCCCTATGAGTGGGAAGTGTCGGCACCTACTGCCGTCACGATCGGGGTCTTCGACGGCGTCCATCGTGGCCATCGCCAGGTGATCGCCAATCTTGTCGCCGATTCAGGCGACCTCGATCCGGCCGTCCTTACCTTCGATCCTCATCCGCTCGCCATCCTCGCTCCGGATCGTGCCCCCAAGATGCTGACCGACATCGATCAACGCCTCGGGCAGTTTCAGGTATTGGGAGTGAAGGTGGCCGGCGTCCTCAGCTTCCCCGATATCCGAGAGCTAACCGCCGACGTGTTCTGCCAGCGGGTGCTGGCGGACGTCTTGGCAGCACGGCGAGTAGTGATCGGAGCCGACTTTCGATTCGGTCGCGATCGCGGCGGGGATGCCGATTTCCTGGTCAATGTCGGACCCGACCTCGGCTTCGATGTCGACGTCCTGGACATGGTTGGAGCCGGCGACGGTGTGATTTCCTCAACCAGGATTCGCGCCGCGCTCGGCTCCGGTCAGGTGGAGCAAGCCGCCCGCATGCTTGCCCGCCCCTACGAGCTCAAGGGCACCGTGGTCGTGGGAGATCGCCGGGGAGGCCAAATTGGCTTTCCGACCGCCAACCTGGCCATCGCCCCTGAAATCCAGGTCCCCGCCGATGGGGTATACGCCGCCTGGGCCGTAATTGGCGAGGAAGTTCATCGGTCGGTGGTCAACATCGGAGTCCGCCCGACGTTTGCCGGCAAGGAGCGGAGGGTGGAGGCTCATCTCTTGGACTGGACGGGCGACGTCTACGGGCATCCGATGGCGCTGAGATTCCTCAGCCGAATTCGCGACGAAATGAAATTCGATGGCGTGGCCGCGTTGGTCGACCAGATCTCAGCCGATGTTGAGGCGGCCAGTCAGATTTTCGAGGCTGCTAAAGTGAGCTCCGTTCCCCACGACACGCAGGTTTAGCGCGTTCATGAAGACCACTCAACAGATAGTCACCGAATTCGGCCATCACGACGGCGACACTGGTTCGCCCGAGGTGCAGGTTGCCCTGCTGACCGAACGGATCAACCACCTGACCGAGCATCTTCGCCTCCATAAGGGCGATCATCACGGTCGACGGGGTTTGTTGATGATGGTCGGGAGACGGCGTCGCTTGCTCGACTACCTGAGGAATCGGGACGTTGAGCGGTACCGCAAGATCGTCGCCCAACTCGGTCTCCGTCGCTAGCTGCCACCAATCGGGGGGATCGAACAGGCCGAGCCAGGCCGGTTGCTAGTTGCGAACGCTCGCCCCTTGCGAGCGCTCACCACTGGTAACGGGCCGGCTCCTAACAAACAAAGGAGCACTTAGTGCCCGAAATCACCGTAAGCGGTCCCGTCGGGGGTAAGACCCTGTCGTTCTCTACCGGCAAGCTGGCCGGCCAAGCCGACGGCGCGGTTGTCGCCCGTCTGGGCGAAACCGAGATCTTGGTTGCTGCAACCGCCAACAAAACCCTGCGGGAGGGAATCGATTTCTTTCCCTTGACCGTCGATATCGAGGAGCGGATGTATGCCGTGGGTCGTATCCCCGGTTCCTTTTTCCGCCGCGAAGGCCGGCCCACCGAAGACGCCACGCTTGCCGCTCGCCTGATCGACCGTCCTTTGCGACCTTCTTTTCGCGACGACTTCCGCTGCGAGACACATGTCGTCGCCACCACCCTCGCCGTCGATGAGGACAACCTCTTCGACGTGGTCGCCCTCAATGGCGCATCGGCGGCCCTCACCATCAGCGGCATTCCTTTCGAGGGACCGCTCGGGGGAGTGAGGCTGGCGCTGAAGAAGGGCGAATGGATCGCGTTTCCCACCCATGACGACCTCGACGAATCGGTATTCGAGATGGTGGTGGCCGGAGGCCGTAACGGCGATGGGGGGATCGACATCATCATGGTCGAGGCTTCGGCAACGCCGAATGGATTGCGACTGGTGGCGGCGGGCGACTCTGCGTCGGACGAGGCGAGTGTTGCCGCCGGACTCGAGATCGCCAAGGCCGCTATCTCGGAAGTCATCGATCTGCAGAACCAGCTGCTTGAGCGAGTGGGACAGAAGGAAGCCGAATGGCCGGTGGCCCTCGACTATCCGAGCGAGTTGTTACAGCGGGTCGAGGCTGCGGCTCGTCCCAAGCTGGAGCAGGTCATCCGGATTGCCGGCAAGGCCGAGCGCAATCAGGCCGAGAGTGATGCGGCTACTACCACCGCCACCGAGTTGGGCGTAACGGAAGAAGAACTGGAATCCTTCAAGCGAGCGTTCAAGTCGGTCCTCAAAGACATGATGCGAGCCCGAGTGGTCGATGAAGGCGTGCGACTTGACGGCCGCGGCCCCACCGACCTCCGTCCCTTGAGTGTCGAAGTGGGCGTGGTCTCTCGCGCCCATGGCTCGGGTCTTTTCCAGCGGGGGGAGACGCAGGTGCTCAGCTTCACCACCCTGGGGATGTTGAAGATGGAGCAAATGCTCGACACCCTTTCCCCCGAAGACAGCAAGCGATACATGCATCACTACAACATGCCGCCTTACGCCACTGGCGAGGCCGGTCCCATGAGGGGACCCCGCCGAAGGGAGATCGGTCATGGAGCTCTGGCGGAGAGAGCCTTGCTCCCGGTTATTCCAACCGAAGAGGAGTTCCCCTACGCCCTCCGTCTCGTCTCCGAAGTCCTCTCGTCGAATGGCTCGACCTCGATGGCCTCGGTCTGCGCGTCGTCGCTGTCGCTGATGGATGGGGGAGTTCCGATCTCCGATGCGGTGGCCGGGATCGCCATGGGTCTGATTGAGCGGGGTGGCAAATACATCACGCTCACCGACATCCTCGGGGCCGAGGATGCCTTGGGCGACATGGACTTCAAGGTGGCCGGGACGGCGAACGTCATCACCGCCCTCCAGCTCGACACCAAGCTCCAGGGACTTCCATCTGAGGTCCTGACTCAGGCCTTAGAGCAGGCGAAAACCGCTCGTCTCACCATCCTCGAGGCGATGAACAGTGTGATCGCCGAACCGCGGACCGAACTCAATAAGAACGCTCCCCGGATCGAGACGATTCAGATCCCCAAGGACAAGATCGGCGAGGTCATTGGTCCCAAGGGGAAAGTCATCCGGGAGCTGGAGGAGAAGACCGGAGCCACCATCGAAATCGAGGAGGACGGCGGCTACGGCCTGGTCCGAATCGCATCCACCGACGGCGAGGCCTTGGCGGCGGCGAAGGAACGCGTCAACGCCATCGTCTTTCCACCCGAAGCCGAGCTTGGCAAGGAGTACGACGGTGAGGTCGTCAACATCACCAAGTTCGGGGCCTTCGTCAACATCCTTCCGGGCCGCGACGGTCTGCTCCATATCTCCAAGCTCGACGACTCCCGCCGGGTGGATCGGGTCGAGGACTATCTCGAGTTGGGCCAGCGAGTGCCGGTGGTGCTCGAGGAGATCGACCGGCAGGGCAAGCTGGCGTTGCGACTGGTCAGTCCTCTCGAGCGCAAGGAAGGGGCAGGCTCATCGGAGCCAGCCGCCGAGCGCCGCGAGGACCGCCCTCGTCGGGATGACCGCGATCGTGGTGACCGCGATCGTGGTGGCGATCGACCTCGACGCGATGACCGTCCCCGCCGCGATGACCGGCCTCGCCGAGACGACCGTAGCGGGGATCGTGCTCGGGATCGCGGAACCCAGGAGCAGGCAGCCGAGGGTCGCCGCAAGGCCGTGTCCTTCGAGGACGTCTTCGAGGACCTGACCAAGAAGTAGCCGGGTTCGTCCCCCCTCCCCGGCTGCGCCGGTACTCCCCCCTTCGGGGGGAGAAACCCAAGCGGTCGTTTCCTCCCCCAGCGAAGGGGAGGTAGGTGCCCTTTATAGCCTGATCGGCTTGTACTTAACCCGGTGGGGCTGGAGGGCTTCTTCACCCAGGTTGGCTTTGACCCATTCCTCGTATTCGGTCCAGTTGCCTTCGAAGAAACGCACCTGCGAGTCTCCCTCGAAGGAGAGCAGATGGGTGCAGATCCGGTCGAGGAACCAA
>JAICGW010000073.1 GCA_025922945.1 Acidimicrobiia bacterium
GCCGGGCCAGAGGCGGGCAACGTATCCGGCGCCCAATACGTCACCGAAAATCGCCGCCCGCCGATCTCGACGGTCATGTCGGTCCGTTCCAGCTCCTCTTCCTCGGGAAGGGTCGGCTCGGCGGCGGGTGGAGCGTCGGGGAATTTGACGTGCTCTTCGAGCCAGCGGGTGTAGTGGCGACCGTCGACGAAATCCGGATGGTCGAGAACGAGGAGATGGGCGGGGATGGTGGTGGCGACTCCGGTCACCTCGTACTCGGTCAAAGCCCGGCGGGCTCGGCGGATGGCTTGATCGCGGTCATCTCCCCAGACGATGAGCTTGGCCATCAAATTGTCGTAATAGGGACTGACTCTTGACGTGGCCTGCACCCATCCATCGACTCGGATCCCGGGTCCGGCCGGCTCTCGATAGTCGACGATCTGGCCGGGGCTGGGAAGAAAACCTCGCAACGGATCCTCGGCGTTGATACGGAACTCGATGGCGTGACCGCGTGGCTCCACGCCTTCGAAGTCGAGCTCTTCCCCATCGGCAATCCGCAGTTGCCATTCGACGAGATCGAGTCCGGTGACCATCTCGGTGATTGTGTGTTCCACCTGGAGTCGGGTATTCATCTCGAGGAAGTAGAACTCGCCCGACTCGGGCTCGAAGAGAAATTCGACCGTCCCGGCGTTGGAGTAACCGCAGGCACGACCTGCCGCTAGCGCCGCCTCGCCAAGCGAGGCTCGTTGCGAGGGGGTGATGCCGGGGGAGGGGGTTTCCTCGATCAGCTTCTGGTGGCGGCGTTGGACAGTGCAGTCCCGCTCGCCGAGGAACACTCCGCGCCCTGTCTGGTCGAAAAGTATCTGAGCCTCGACGTGTCGCGGATGCGGCAGGTACTTCTCGACGTAGACCTCGGGATTGCCGAAATAGGCATCGGCCTCCCGGCGGGCACCCTCATATCCCTCCTTGATCTCCTCGGCGGATTCGACCACCCGCAATCCCTTGCCGCCGCCACCGTGGGCTGCCTTGATTGCGATCGGGAAGCCGAACTTTTCGGCGATCGCGGTCACTTCTTCCAGCGATTGGGCGGGGTCGGTGGTGCCCGGGACCATTGCCACTCCGGCTTGCTCAGCGTGGCGGCGAGAGGTGATCTTGTCGCCCATGGCGCTGATCGCCTCCGGTGGCGGGCCGACCCAGGTGAGACCGGCCGCGGCAACAGCTGCCGCAAAAGAGGCGTTCTCGGCGAGGAAGCCGTAGCCGGGGTGGACCGCATCCGCGCGTGAGGCGGCCGCTACGCGGAGGATGCTCGCTTGATCGAGATAGGAGTTAGCGGCGGGGGCGGGGCCGATATTCCAGGCCTCATCCGCCAGCTCGACATGCAGGGTGTCGCGGTCGAGCTCTGAATAGACCGCGATTGTGTGGAGCCCCAAGTCCTTGGCCGTACGGATGACCCGGACTGCGATCTCGCCCCGGTTGGCGATCAGCAAACGATTCATGGGCGCGCCCTCAAAGGGGTATGTTCCCGTGCTTCTTCTGGGGAAGGTGCTCGCGCTTGGTCCTCAGCATGTCGAGTCCACGAATGAGCTTGGCGCGGGTTTCCCGGGGCTCGATGACTTCATCGACTAGGCCCAGCTCGGCCGCCCGGTAGGGATTATTGAACCGTTCCTCATAGTCGGAGATGAGCTCACTTCTTCTCTGCTGGGGATCTGGCGCCTCCTGCAACTCGCGCCGAAATATGACGTTGACCGCTCCCTGGGCACCCATAACCGCGATCTCGGCCGAGGGCCAGGCGAAGACCAGGTCGGCTCGGATCCCGCGGGCGTTCATCACCAGATAGGCCCCCCCATAGGCCTTACGAGTGATGACGCTGACCCGGGGCACCGTGGTCTCGCAGAAGGCATATAGGAGCTTGGCCCCGTGACGGATGATGCCGCCGTGCTCCTGGGCAACGCCGGGAAGGAACCCGGGCACGTCGACGAAAACGACCAGAGGGATGTTGAAGGAGTCGCAGAACCGAACGAAGCGGGCACCCTTTTCCGACGCCTCGATGTCGAGGGTGCCGGCGAGGTGGGCGGGCTGATTGGCGACGATCCCGACGGCGTGGCCGTCGAGCCGACCGAAACCGACGACGAGGTTGCGCGCCCAGTGCTCGTGAACCTGGAAGAACTCGGTGTCATCTACCACCGCCTCGATCAACGTCACCATGTCGTAGGGCTGGTTGGAGGAGTCGGGGATGATGGCGTCGAGGGAATCCTCAATTCGATCGCGGCTGTCGGTGGGGGCGAAGTAAGGCGGAAGCTCGAGATTGTTCTGCGGCAGGAAGGAGAGCATGTAGCGGACCGCGTCGAGGGCGGCGACGCCGTCGGGAAAGACGAAGTGGGTGACTCCGGAGATCGTGGCGTGGGTGTAGGCACCCCCCAGATCCTCCATGCTCACTTCTTCGCTGGTGACGGCCTTGATGACATCGGGCCCGGTGATGAACATGTGCGACGCCTTATCCACCTGGAGGACAAAGTCGGTCATGGCCGGCGAATAGACGGCGCCCCCCGCGCACGGGCCCATGATGACCGAGATTTGGGGGATTACCCCCGACGCTCGTACGTTCCGCTCGAAGATGCGGCCATAACCGTCAAGAGAGCTCACCCCCTCCTGGATGCGGGCTCCACCGGAATCCTTCAAACCGACAATCGGGGCTCCCACCTCCATGGCCAGATCCATCAACTTGCAGATCTTGTCAGCCACGGCGCGGCCCAGGCTTCCCCCGAAAACGGTGAAATCCTCGGCGAAGACGAAGACCGTCCGTCCATCGATGGTCCCGTAACCGGTAACCACCGCATCGCCCGGAGGACGTTTTTGCTCGATCCCGAAGCCGAGGGACTGGTGGCGGACCAGCATGTCGATTTCCTGGAAGCTGCCCTTGTCGAGAAGGTGGTCGATCCTCTCGCGGGCCGTCAACTTCCCCTGCTCGTGCTGGCGATCGATGGCACGGCGGCTACCGGCGTTGCGAGCCTCAGCCCGCAACTTACGCAGCTGTTCTATGCGCGCTTCGGTGCCCAAGTGAGCTCCTCCGTATTCTTGCGAACTTGATCGCTGGCCACAGATGACGTCTGGGTTGCCTACACCCTATTCAGTGCATGTCTTCGACGAGGTCACCTCGACCCAGGATGTGGCCAAGTCCATCTTTCGAGAACGGCCGGTGGTGGTGATCGCCGGCCACCAGACCGCGGGACGAGGTAGGGGAGGGAGCGACTGGGTCACGGCACCCCGGGCAATGGCGGTCACAGTCGCGTTCGCCTCGGATTGGTCGCCGCACTTGTCGGTGGCTTCCCTCGTGGCCGGTTTGGCCGCCGCCTCCATCCTCGGCCCCGAAGTCGACCTGAAATGGCCCAATGACTTGCTGGTCGGCGATCGCAAGGTCGGGGGGATCCTGGTTGAGGTCGCCGGGCGGGTAGTGGCCGTCGGCTGCGGCGTCAACCTGTGGTGGCCCGACGCTCCCTCTGAACGCGGGGCGCTCTGGACAGCCGATCCTGGCGAAGGGGCCGGGATCGGGTTGGGGGCGGCGTTCGCCGAGGAGCTCTTCGGTCGGCTGGCGGGAGAGGACTGGGGTGCCGACGAGTATCGGGCTCGGTGCGTGACCTTGGCCCGGGCGATTACGTGGAGCAGTGGTAAGTCCGGCATTGCCCGAAATATCGAATCCCAGGATGGGTCTCTAATCGTCGAGGTGGAGGGTGGAGGGATCGTTCGTTTGAACGCCGGTGAAATACGACACGTTCGCCTTTCTCCCTCCGAAGGGGGGAGTACTGCCGGGGAGGAGGGGACTCCCCGCTAGCCGAGATCCTCGATGATGGCCGTTGGCAGGGTCGCCCGAAAGAAGTCGAGGAGGCGAGTCTCGAGATCCGCAGCGGCACTGGGGTTGAAGTCCTCGGTTTCGTCGTTCCAGAAGGAGTGAGCGGCACCCTCGTAGAGGAGCCAGGAGCCGTGCTCGTTACGAGCCTGGGCTTCGTCGACCGTTTCGTTGGCAATCAGGGGGTCGTCCTGGCCGTAGAGACCGAGTACCGCAACCGGAAGGCTGCCCAGGAAGTCGGCCACCTGGTGTTCACGCCCTTCGTCGCCGGTAAGCGGAGTTGAAACCACGGCAATCGAACCCACCCAGGGATGGCGGGCGGCAGCGACTATGGCTGGGCGACCGCCGACGTCGAAGCCGAGCAGGCCCACCTTTTCGGATAGGGCCCAGAAGATGTCGTCGCTTTGGACATATTCGACGGTCTCCTGGAGCGTGAGCAGAACCTGACGGTCGCTTGTCTCCTGGTAGGCGCCCAGCGCCTCGCCGGGGTCATTGGCCGGAAAGATTTCGACCGCCACCACCGCCAAACCGTTGCGAGCCAGCTTCCGACAAAGCGCCTTCTCCGCACTCCCCAGACCCTCTAATCCGGGCACGAGTACGACGACGGGAAAACGGCCCGCCTCGTCGGGACGCGAGATATACCCGGGTCGATACGCCGCCCCGACCGGGATGGTTTGAGATCCATACATTATGGAAAAGGTCCCCTCGTGGGGGAGGACGGCCACCTTGCTCCGATCGCTGGGGATTTGGTCGCAAAGGAGGCTAGCGATGGCGGGCAATCGGCCCACGACGGGTGGAACCAACCACCGATATGATGCGTTTCTTCGGGGCCCCCTATGAATGACTCTTTAGTTACGTCCGATCCCGCGCGTCCCTCCAAGAGCTCCGGCCGATGGTGGAAGGGCCTCGTGATTGGCGTGCTGGTAGCAGCCAACCTGGTGGTTGGGTTCATCCTCTGGACTCTGAATAGCGCTCAGGCAGCCTTCCGCGACAACGCCGAACAAAACACCGCCGTTGTCCCCGAGCTGAATGTGAGGCCGGTGGAAGCGAGCGAGCCCATCACCTTCCTCGTCATCGGCTCCGACTCCCGGGAAGGTCTCGAGAGCCTGCAGAACTTTGGGCCCTCCGAAGGCGCTCGGGGTGATGTGATCATGCTGGTCAAGCTGTACCCCGGCACCGGGACCGCCCAAATTCTTTCGCTCCCCCGTGACCTTTTGGTGGATATTCCCGGGCACGGTTCCGATCGGATCAATTCTGCCTACGCCTATGGCGGCGCGCCGCTCATGGTTCGCACCGTTCGCGAAGTGACCGGACTCCCGGTCCATCACTACGTCGAAGTGGACTTTGTCGGATTCCAGGCGTTGGTGGACGAAATCGGCGGCGTTCGTATGGATTTCGCCTACCCAGCCCGAGACCTCAACAGCGGTTTGGCGGTGGAGGCGGGGCACCAGCTCCTCGACGGCAAACAGGCCTTGGCCTTCGCTCGCTCCCGTCATTACGAGGAACTCCACGATGGCGTCTGGACTGCGGTCAACGCCGACGACTTCGGGCGCACCCACCGACAGCAGGAGTTGATCCTGGCAATTCTTGCTGGGCTCAAGAAGCCGTCCAGCCTGCCCGAGGCGGGCTCCATCGTCGCGTCCTTTGCTCAGCATCTGACGGTCGACTCAGAACTGGCCAAGAGTTCGCTCGTTGAGTTGGCATTCCGGATGCGGGGGATTTCCGGCTCGAAGATCGAGACTGCCACCCTTCCGGGCTTCATCGACATGTTCGGGGAGAAGTCGGTGGTGAAGATGGAGCATCCCGAGGCGGACGACGTCATCGTCGCCTTCGCTAATGGGCAGCCTCTCACCACCAACATCGCCTCGCTGCGCCGGCTCGAGGTTCTCAACGGCAACGGGGTCGAGGGCTCGGCGGGAAGGATGTCGCAGCTGCTCGAGCAGCAAGGATTCGAAGTTGCCTCGGTCGACGATGCTGATCGCTCGGACTACGAGGCGACGACGATCATCGTCCGTCCCGAGGCCCTCGAACAAGCCCGTGCCCTGGTCGACGCCATCGGTTTTGGTGAGGTCTCCACGGGTGCGCTAGCCGACGACATCGACGCCATCGTCATCGTCGGATTAGATGCTGACAGATCTCTGCGCACGGGGTAGCTTGCTCGACGGGGAGTGCTCACGTTGAGCCGCGGGCAGAAGGGAGATTGGGAGTGCAAGTTGCCGTAATCGGTGCTGGTTATGTCGGGTTGGTGACCGCCGCCGGGCTCGCCAGCCTTGGCCATCAGGTGGCATTGGCGGAAGCTGATGCATCTCGCCTTCTCGCCCTCGAGAGTGGCGAGGTGCCGATTTACGAGAACGGGCTCGTTGAATTGGTCAAATGGGGACGCGACGCCGGCCGTCTGACTTACCACGCTTCCAATCCCGAGGCCGTCAAGGGTGCCGAGTTGGTCCTCCTTTGTCTTCCGACCCCGGCCGGGGTAGACGGCCGAGCCGACCTCTCCTATGTGAGAGGGGTCATCGACGAATTGGCACTGGCCCTCGATCCCAAAGCGCGTTTCGTGATCAAGTCGACGGTTCCTCCGGGAACCGCGGTCGAGCTGAACAAGCGCTTGGCAAATCTGGGCAGCGATGCCGCCGTCATCTCCCATCCCGAGTTCTTAAGGGAGGGAAGCGCGGTCCATGACTTCTTGCACCCCGATCGGATTGTGATCGGCGCTCACGACGAGGCCGATGTGAAGGCGGTGGCTTCGCTATACGACAGCCTGGCGACGGAGATGATCGCCACCGATCCCACGTCTGCCGAGATGGTGAAGTATGCCTCCAATAGCTATCTCGCCGCCCGGCTCACCTTTGCCAACACCCTGGCAAATCTCTGCGAGGCGGTGGGAGCCGACATTGTCGACGTCCTCGATGGTGTTGGGCTCGACCATCGCATCGGCCCCCATTTCCTCAAGCCCGGTCCCGGATACGGCGGGTCGTGCTTTCCCAAGGACACCCTGGCATTGATTGGGGTGGCTGAGGATGCGGGCTATGACTTCCGATTGCTCAAGGCGGTCATCGATGCCGACGACGAGCAGCGGCGGAGGGTGGCCGACAAGGTGAAGCTGGCCGCCGGGGGAGGGCTCCGTGGGCGCAAGGTGGCGGTGTGGGGAGTGGCTTTCAAGGCCGGCACGGATGATGTCAGGGAATCGCCGGCCTCTCGCATCGCCAGATTGCTGGTGAGCGACGGCGCCGACGTGGTCGCCTATGACCCTGAGGGTCGGGACCCGGACCTGCGCCACGTCGATTCGGCGCTCGAGGCGGTGGAAGGCGCAGACGTGCTCCTGGTGGCGACCGAGTGGCCCGAGTTCAGTCGAGTCGACCTGACCGAGGTGGCTCGCCGGATGCGGGGCTACCGAGTGGTCGACGCTCGTAACCTGCTCGACCCCCGTCTCGTTCGCAAGGCCGGTCTCGACTACTTGGGACTGGGCCGCCCCAAGGCCTAGCCCCCTCCGTCGCCTGCGGCGACACCTCTCCCAAGCTCGCTGCGCTCGCCGGGGGAGGAAACAGCCAGTCGGGTTTGGTGGCGCCGATCGCTAGCGGAACATGTCCTCGGCCGGGGGGCGGATCAAATCCGTGGCGCGACCCTCGCCCGCCGGATATGAGTAACCGCTGACCAGCGCGGCGGGGACTCCCGAGGCCTTGCCGGTCACGAGTTCGGCGGCCGCGGCGATCTCGTCGGCGATTGCCACCTCGGTGACCTCGAGGACTCTTCCGTGCATATCCACCGACCCGCGGAGGTCGAGGATCGGAAGCATCCCCGACACGCCGATCGCCACGTCGACCAGACCTCGCCGCCACGCCCGGCCGAACGTATCGGTAATGATGACCGCGAGCGAGACGCCGAGCCCGCGCTCGACGCGGATTCGAATCCGGTGGGCGGATCGGTCGGGGTCGGCCGGGAGAAGCACCACCTGCTCGCCTTCCACATTGGACCGGTCGACCCCGGAATTGGCACATATGAAACCGTGCTTGGTCAAGGTGATCGCGAGCGGGCCGCGCCGGCGGAGAATCGCCTTCGCCTCCTCTTCGACGATCTGCCGATAAGCAGCCTCATCTGCCGCCGGCCGGAACGCACCCTCCGCCTTCGAAACGATCTTCTGGGTGACGACCAGCACGTCACCGTTCTTTGGAGCCAGCGGTCCCAAAGCCACGGCGAGCATTGAGGCCAGATCGTCGCCGGCGCGTATCTCCGGGAGCCCGGTGACGGGGCGAATCGTGATTGTCAAGTGCGGCGAGCCGATGAAGCGAGATTGACGACCGTCTGGGCGAGCTTGACCGATCCTTCGAGATCGGGCATGCGTGTGTCCGTGAGATGGATTCGAGGTTGGCCACCACCCACGACGTCGTCGACATCTGATTGATCGATGAGGAGGTCGGTGAGCAGACCGTCGTAGGAGGAGATGATTCCGGCCGTGTTGGATCCCACGCCCAGAGACTGCAATACCTTGTGAGCCGGCCCTTTCAACGCCGTCCCACCTATGAGTGGGCTTATCCCCACGACCGACTGATGGGAAGCAATGGTGTCGGCGACGCCCGGAACGGCCAGGATCGGCCAGATCGAGAGGATGGGGTTCGACGGGCCGATGATGATGGCGTCGCAATTAGCCAGAGCCTCCATCACCCCCGGGGCGGGGCGGCAGAATCCAGCGCCGCGGAACCGAATGTCGATTACCTCGTCAGCGTGGCTCCTCCCTACGAAGTACTCCTGAAACGAAAGCCATCCCGCCTCGGGGATGCGGACTTCGGTTCGAAGCGGGTCGTCGGTGGCTGGGAGGATCGTGGCGGCAACGCCGAAGGCCGATGCCAGAGCCGTGGTAACCCAGGTGAGTGACCATCCCGCCAGGAGTCGATCGGTCCGGAAAAGATTGGTTGCCAAGTCGCCGTCACCGATTCGAAAGCTGGCATCGATGGGAAGAGCATCGAGGGCTTTCATGGCGACGAACGGGTCTTCCGCCAGACCCCAGCCCTGGGGACCCTCGCGACCCGCCATGGTGTAGATGACCGTGTCGATGTCGGGCGATACGGACAGGCCATAAATGCGGTCGTCGTCACCGACATTGACGATCACGGTCAATTCGACCCCGTTGACCGCCGCCAGACCGCGTGCGAGTTTGGCCCCTCCGACTCCGCCGGATAGAAGTGTCAGCCTCACTGTCGCCTCTCCCAAGATTGCAGTAACAATCGTCGCGGCCCACAATGGCTGCCTCCATGAGCAGCCCGCCGGTCTCTCCGGCCGCTCCCTCCTCCAATAAGCCCCCGGCATCGCCCGCGGTGGCCGTAGCGGTGCTCGCCTCACCGACCATGGCGCTCGAGGAAACCCTTGCCGCGATTGGCAAACAAGTCTATGTCCCGGCCCAAGTGCTCGTGGTCGGTGGCTCGGTGGCGGCAGACGCGGCCGCTGCAGTGGCCCGCCCCGAGGAGGTCGTCGATCAGCTCGACGAGGGCGTCGCGTTCGTTTGGTGGGTACACGGCGACGCTCGGCCCCGCCCCGACGCTCTGGCCGCTCTGATGCGGGAAACGATTCGCAATGACGCCTCGGTGGCCGGCTCGAAGATCCTGACCAGTGACGATCGCCTCGAATCGGTCGGTGGCGCCACGGACGTGTTCGGGGATCCCTATACCGGACTCGACCCGGGCGAACTTGACCTCGAGCAATACGACATCGTGCGCGAGGTGGCTTTTGTCTCCGCGGTCTCCCTGCTGGTGCGTCGCGACCTGCTCCGCGGACTACGGGGCTTCGACCGTCGCCTGCCGCTGCAGGCGGCGGGTCTCGACTTCTGTCAGAGAGCGCGCGTCGCCGGCGGCAAGGTGATCGTCGTCCCCTCATCCGAAGTGTTCCACGCGTCGCCCTGCGCGGCGGCTGCGCCGTTGTGGCAAGAGCAGGGTGGCCGACACAAGGCGATGCTCGTTGCCTATCGACCGGTGACCCTGGCCTGGGTCGTGCCCGTCGGGGGGCTCGTTGGTTTGGTTGACGGAATCGGTCAACTGGTGCTGGGCCGGATCGGACCCCTGCTGGGAGCGGTGGCCTCCTGGCTCTGGGTGATTGGCCAGATTCCATCTGTCGTGAGTGCCCGGCGCCGGCTCAAGCGGGTTCGATCAGTCGGGGACGAGGAGCTGTTTCGATTTCAGGTTGCGGGATCATCCCGGTTGCGCCGCACCACCTCCGAACTGGGCGACAGGTTCAACCGCGCTCTCGACGAAGAAGAATCGGGCTCGTTCGCAGACCGGGCGCGCTCTGCTTGGCGACGACCATCGATTGCTCTTGGCATCGCCTCGTCCATCGCGGTTCTGATTGCCACCCGGGGAATCTGGTTTGCCGGCCCGCCCCAGGTGGGCTTTGCACTACCCCCGAGTGTCTCGGGCTTGGTGGCCGCGTACGGTGGAGGGCTGAATCCGGCCGGTTTCGGGTCCGGCTTGGTCCCTCCGCCGATTGTCGGTCTCGCCTCGCTGGTGCACACCATTCTCGGGCGACGACCGCTGGCCGCGGGCGCCCTCCTCACTCTGGCCGCGGCGGCTCTGGCTTTGACCGGAATGGCGCGCCTGGCCAGGCGGGCGGGAGCCGGGACCTTCGGCAGTGCCATCGCCGGCTGGGCGTACTTGGGCGGAGCAACAGTTGTCGCCGTCGCCAGTACCGGCAACTGGCCGGCGTTGCTTGCTGCCGGTCCTCTGCCCTGGGCGCTCGATCCGATCCTGGCGGCACCGGCCACCGATTGGCGACGGCGGGTGGGCCGCTATGCCCTCGGAGGCTTGGCGGCGGGAATGGTGGCGGTGGCATACCCCCCGCTTCTGATAGTGGTCCCCTTCGTGGCCCTCGTTTGGGCGGTGGCGGCACGGCGCCCAAAGGCTCTGGTGGCGGGGCTGGCGGTGACCGCCCTTGGAGCCGGGCTGATCCTTCCCTATGTGCTGGGCGCAGACCTTTCCGATCTACTGCTGGCCGGCAGGAGTCCGGAGATAACGGCCGAGTTGGTCTGGTTGCTCGTGGTCGGCGCCGGGGTGGCGGCGAGCGCTCTATGGGGCAACCGTCAGCGAATGCCAGGAATATGGCTGGCCTCCCTCCTGATCGGGGGCGGATATCTCCTGAGCCAGGTCCCCCTGATATTGCCGGCGGGGGCCGCGGTGGGCCTGCTCGGAGCAGCCCTGGGGTGTGGTCTCCTGGGGTCGATTTTGGTTGAGCTCCAGGTCGGGAGGTTCAAGGCCGGCGGCCCTTTGCTGGCGACGTTGCTTTTGGTTCCAGCGTTGTTCGTGCTCGCTCAGGGACGCCTGGGTCTGCCCGCCGATGAGTGGTCCGGTCGCCTCGACTTCATTGAAACCTTGAGCACCGCGGGAGAACCGGGTCGGGCCCTACTGATCGGTCCCCCCGAGTCCTTGCCCGGCGAAGCGCGCTCCCTTTACGGCTTCGACTACCGAACCGTCGACGGCGGACTGGCCACGCTCACCCAGGCGTATCTCGGTCGGCCTGGGTCTCTCGATCAGGCCCTCGAGACTGCAATCACCGAGAACCTGATCAGCGGGACCGACCTCCGGCCGGGAGCGGTTCTCAGCAAGTTGGGCATCGAGTGGCTGGTCGTCGTTCCCGGTTCGACCTTTCCGGCCGAGGCACTCGATCGCCAGGTTGACCTCGCCGAGCGGCCTGTGGCGACTGAGCTGGTGGTTTATCAAAACCTGGTGCCAGCCGACGACGTCCGGGCAGACGTCGCCGGGAATCCGTTCGCGCGCGTCGGCGGCTGGGCTTCTTTAGCCCTCGGTTCGATTCTCGTACTGGCGGCGGTGTGGGGACGAGGTCGAACGCCGCAACCGGCGATCACCCCCGAGAGAATCGAAGAAATGGCCGTGGTCTCGTGAGCGACTGGCTGATCAGGATCTCGCTAATTGCCTTGGCTTTGATCGCGCTCGCCGGTGGTTTTTTCTGGCCGCCCGCTGCTCCAGAAGAGCCACCATCGGTTCCGGCCCTGGTCGAGGATCCCTACGTGGTGTGCCCGGTGGCGATGGCCGGAGGCGGGTTCGAGGGACGGCTGGGCATCGTCACGGACACCGATCTCAACGGTCGACTCGGCGGCGTGGGTTTGGAGGAGGGCACCACCTCTTTTGCCGCGGGAGCGGGCGAAGGCTTCGCCCTCGATGTCGGAACTCTCGCCGAAGTGGGCGTAAATCCGATTCTCGTGGAGTCGGCCGCGGGGGCGATTGGGCAGTTGGCCGCTGGCACGTACGAGCGGGCCGGAGCGGTTCCGGCGCTGGCGGGTTGCCCCCCAGCGATTCCGGCGCCGGTCGCTTTGCTCGGCCTGGCGACTAACGCGGGCGAAGGCTCATCGCTCGTGATCACCAACCCATTCGCGGCGGAGGCCTCCGTGACGTTGACCGGCTCCAGCGAGTTCGGGCCGGACACGCCTTCGGCGCTCGAAGCCGTACGAGTTCCAGCCATGTCGACGCTGGAACTGGTCCTGGATCAGACGATGGCGGGCCGCGAACAACTGGGCTTCACTCTGGCCCCGGAAAGCGGCCTGGTGGTCGCGGGCATGACCCGAACCGGGCCCGATACCGCCATCTCGGAGGCCATTCCCGGTGCCCGACAGTGGCATGTCGCACTGCCCGGCTTTGGCATCGACGGGGAATTGGTCCTCCGCAGCTTGGCGGCCGCGGACTCCGCCTTCCGGATCGACCGCATCGACCAATCCGGAACCACCGAAGGGGTGGAAGCGGGTTCACTCGCTCCGGGGGAGCAACTCGTCTTCAGTCTGGAGGAGATGGGGGGAGGCGACGGA
>JAICGW010000074.1 GCA_025922945.1 Acidimicrobiia bacterium
ATCGCCTAGCCCGAGAACCCCTCGGCTCCCCCGAAGCGCCGCTCCCGCTGCTGAAACTCAATCACCGCCTGTCGTAGGTGAGCCCGATCGAAGTCGGGCCACAAGACCCCGGGAAAGACGAATTCGGCATAGGCGGCCTGCCAGAGGAAGAAGTTCGATAACCGGTGCTCGCCCGAGGAGCGAACAACGAGGTCAAGCGGCGGCATCTCCGGCACGTACATATGGGCGGCGACGGTTTCCTCGTCGATAGTCTCGGGGTCGATTTGACCCGCCATCGCCTTGCGGGCGATAGCAGCCGCGGCTTCGGCGATCTCACGGCGGGAGCCGTAATTGAAGGCGAAGACCAGCGAGAGCTCGGTGTTGTGCTTGGTCAGCTCGGTGGCGTCCGCCATCTGAATGCGGTTGTGCTCGGGGATGCGCGGATCGGCTAGATCCCCGGCGAACAGCATGCGCACTCCCTGCTGGTGGAGGGCATCACGGCGCCGCAGCAGCAAGTCCTGGTTGAACCACATCAGGAACTCGACCTCCTCGGCATCACGGGTCCAATTCTCCGTGGAGAAGGTGTAGGCGCTGAGCCAGGAGATGCCGAGCTCGAGGGCACCCTCGACGGTGTCGAAAAGAGCGGCCTCTCCCGCGGCGTGGCCGGCGGTGCGGGGCAGGTCCCTGGCTTTCGCCCACCGCCCGTTTCCGTCGAGGATCAAGCCGACGTGGCGAGGGATGGAGTTGGGATCGAGGTCCTCAGCCATCGAGGACGGCAAGCGAGCCCAGACGACGATCCAGGTGATATTCGACGAACCGGCGGGCTACCCCCATCGCCTCGCCGCTCAAGGCCGGGTCGGAGGGCGGAAGAAAGGAAAGGTCCGCCGCGGCGAGACTGGCCAGATAGCTGGTGAGGCCGGATCGAAGCCGGACCGCACCCTCGGGACGGCAGTTAACGCATACTGCCCCCCCACTAGCGAAGCTGAACCGATCGAGGCCCTCCTCCCGACCACAGGCCGCGCAACGGCTGAGAGCCGGCGCCACCCCGACCACTCCGGCCAATTTGAGAAGGAAGGCGCTGACCAGATCTCGACCGCCGCCCCCGTGATCAAGGGCCTTAAGACCGCGGAGGAGGAGTAGGAACAACCGGTGCGAGTTCTCGTTCTCCTGGGCGACGGCGTCGACTGCCTCGACCATGGTCCCGGCCGCCATGACTCGCTCCAGGTCGAGACGCACCCGGGCAAAGGTCTCGATCACCGTCGCCTGGGTGATCGTGTCGAGTTGACGACCCTCGTAGACCACCAGGTCGACATGGGTGAACGGCTCCAAGCGCCCCCCGAAGCGACTCTTGGTCCTGCGCACCCCCTTGGCGACCGTTCTGATCTTCCCGCGATTGGGGCTGAGCAACACGACCACTCGATCAGCCTCGCCAAAGGGATAGGAACGGAGAACGATTCCCTGGTCCGAGCGAATGGCCATTGCCGGCCAACGCTAACCAGAGGTGGGCTCTTGCCCGAGCAAGTTCCTCGCCTCGGCCACAGCCTCCTCGGCTATTTGTATCAATTTGGCGTCACCGCTCTGCCGCCGTTCGACCAGGGCCTCCTCAAACAGAGCCAGTGCCCCGATCGCATCGCCCGCATCAAGATGGTCCCAGCCGAGGTTGTTGAGTAGCGATGCTTGCCACCGCCGGGCGTCGGGGTCTTCGGATTGGCGGGCCTGAATGAGGGCTTTCTCGTTCCATTCCCGCGATTGGCTGGGCCCACCGAGCCTGCCTTCGACGATGGCGATCATATGGAGCGCATCGATGGCCAATCCTTCGGCACCGGCCGCCGTTGCCTCCTCCCGGGCACGCTCGAAGAATGGACGGGCGGAGGCAGGATCGCCTTCCGAGTTCAAGACCCGACCCCATTCAATTGCTAACCGCGCCGCCAAGTGGTGACGGTCCGGTCCTTGCGGAATCTGTTCAAGAGTCGCTTCGAGATCGACGAGCAACGACCTGGCCAAGGAGAAGGCGCTTCGGAGGCCGTCCGCCCGCGCCGCCTGTGTGAGCCATATCTGACGAGTTGACACCGACCGCGCCGCCTCCGCTCGCTCCAGGAAAACGGCCTTGCTCGCGTCAGGATCCGAGAAATCCCAAGCTTGATAGATGTCGGCTTCGAGTTGACTAGGCGTCACGTCGAGAGTGAAGGAGAGACCAGTGGGTCTGGCAAATGACTCCGCGATCGTAGATTTCGTCGGGAAGAATCGGCAATGGAAGCGAGAAGGCGAGTCGCTGGTCGCCAACCTCGAATTCAAAGATTTTGCTGAGTCGATGAGGTTTGTCAATCAGGTGGCCAACAAGGCAGAACAAGCCAATCATCATCCCGACATCGATATCCGCTGGAACAAGGTGCGGCTCGTGCTGAGCACACATTCCGAGGGAGGGATCACGCAAAAAGACCTCGACCTCGCACGCTCCATTTCCCTTCTTGCGTAACCTGGCGCCCTTTTTCCCGGGGGTTTCTACGCCAGAACGGATTGAGAGGCTTTTACCCACTCCTGATTGGGATCGCCGGAGGGGTAGCGGGCCTCGAGGTTGGCCAGCATCCGGCGGACGATGCCGCGGGTGTCGACCGGGTTGAGCCAGGTCGGCTCCAGGCGAGGTGGCCCCCCGATCGACTCGGCCACCAAGCGGGCGGCCTCGTCGCGTCCGATCGCCTCGCCGAAATGAAATGGATCTACGAGCTGACCGGCGGCATAAGCCAGGAAGTGGCCCGGGAGACCCACCCCCTCGACCTTGATTCCCGCCCGCTTGCCCACCTCGATCCAGATCGCGGTGACCACAATCGGCACGCCGCGTCGAGTTTCGAGGACCCGGTGGAGAAAGTTGTTGTCGATGTGCTCGTAGTCCTCGGTGTTCCCCCCGATTCCCTCCTGAATCGATATCACCCGCCGCAACGCCAGATGAGTGTTGCCGGCGACCGCGGCAGCCATCTGGTCCAGGCGGCCGAGATAGTGGACCGCGTCGAGGCCCGAGTCGACGAACGATCCAAGCAGCAGACATATCTCGGCCAGGCGATCGTTCTCGATCAACTGGGGCAATCGCTCGACCTTGGCAGCAATGGCGGAATTCACCGACCCTCGATCCTGTAACCAAGCCGATCGAGGGCGGCTGGCCGCCGTTGCCAGTCTCGTTCGACCTTCACCTTGAGAGCCAGGTGGACTCGGACTCCCAGAAGTGATTCGAGTTCGCGCCGGGCAGCCGATCCTGCCTCCTCCAACATCGATCCGCCTTTGCCGATCACGATTCCCTTCTGTGACTCCCGCTCGACCAGGACATCGGCTTCGATCCGAAGCAGGTCCTCCGCCTCCTCTAATTCTCGGAGCCGAACGTGCATTGAGTAAGGCAATTCCTCCCGCAACCGATCCAGAAACTTTTCGCGAATTAGCTCGCCGATCAGAAACTCTTCGGTTTGGTCGGTGTCCATGTCGGCCGGAAACAAGGCCGGCCCGGCGCCGAGGCGAGAAGAGAGTTCATCGATCAAGTCATCAATTCCGCGTCCGGAGAATGCACTCACTGGGACGTAGGCGTCGAAATCCCAGACACCAGCGACCTCCAGTTGTCGTCCGGTCTTTTCGGGACCGGCGGCATCGATCTTGGTCACAGCCATAACAACGGGCTTTCCCGCCCCCCCTACCCGTTCGGCTATGAGTCGGTCGCCGGGACCGATCGGTTGGGTGGCGTCGATGAGAAAACAGATGGCATCGGCGTCGGACAGGCTTCCGTAGACCAGGCGATTCAACCGGTGGCCCAGTTCGGCCTTGGGCTTGTGGAGTCCCGGGGTGTCAACCAGGACCATCTGCCAATTTCCTGCCACATCGTTCACGACCCCCCTGATCAGTGATCGAGTCGTCTGCGGCCGAGTGGAAGTAATCGAGATCTTGCGACCGACGAGCCGGTTGATGAGGGTCGATTTGCCGACATTGGGGCGGCCGACCAACGTCACCACCCCAGAGCGCATCATCCGGAGAAATCCATCAGGCGCGTCGGGCCAAGACCGAGGAGACCCGCCGCCCCTGGAGACGATCGACTTCCAGCTGCAGGCCACAGATCTCGAAGCGCTCACCTTCTTCCGGCACCCGTCCCGCCAGGCCCAGGACCAAACCCGCCACGGTGTCCCATTCTTCGTCGGGGAGATCGACCGAGAATGCATCCCCCAGAGCCCGCACCTCGAGGCGGCCGTCGGCCCGATATACGCCGTCCTCGACCGGTTCGAGGAGTTCCTCCTCAGGATCATGTTCGTCGACGATCTCTCCGACCAGTTCCTCGAGGAGGTCTTCGATCGAAACCACGCCGGTGATATCGCCATATTCATCAACCACCATCGCCAGATGAGTCTTCTGCGATTGCATCTCTCGCAGAAGGTCAGAAGCTCGCTTGTTCTCGGGAACGAAAGAGATCTCCCGCACGAATCCGGTTAGTTGACCAACCTCCTGCCCTGTGGCGTGGGCACCCAGCACATCCTTCGTCAGAACCATGCCGATCACGTCACCGTCGGGCCCGGTAACCGGATAGCGCGAGTGACCGTGTTCGTTCGTAAGAGCGACCAGTCCCCCGACGTCGGCATCGGCTTCGATGGTGATCATGTCCTGTCTGGGGACCATGACCTCACGGACGATCGTGTCGGTGAACTCGAGCACTGAGTCGATCAGCTCCCGCTCCTCTTCCTCCTCGACCGTGCCGTTCTCCGCTGGGATCTCCTCAGCCTCGGTTTCATCGTCAGCGATGAACTCGTTGGCGGCCGTACCGAAGCGAACCATGGGGATCAAAATCGGCGCCAGAGAGTAAGCCAGCGAACCCGCCCGCGCCCGCCCAAACCCCCGGGCGAGAAAATCACCGATGATCCAATAGAGGATCACTGGGATCCCCAAACGCCAAATGAGAGCCACGCCCTCAACCCCCTCGGTGAGGATCCAGACCATTGGAGCCAAAGCGGCCAGAAGAAGGAACGACTGCACGGCATTGATCGAAGGGTGCAGCAAATCGCGCTCTTCGAGAAGGTGGGCGATGGCAGCTGCCCCCCTCCTGCCGTCGGCGGCAGCCCGCAAGGCGTCGGCGCGATTGGTGCGAATGGCCGACGTGAGCCCGGCGCGGAGGATGGCTGCCAGGGCCAGCAGCACGAGAGAGAAAACGATGGCAACGGTCACCGTCGGTTGAGCCCCTGTGCTTTGAGAATGATCCGCTCGCGATGCTCCATGGCCTCGGCCTCCGGGTCGGTCTGATGGTCGTACCCGAGCAGATGGAGGACTCCGTGGGTGATCATTAGCGCCAACTCTTCCTGAAACGAAACGTCCAGCTCCTGAGCCTGCCGGCGGATGTAGGCGGGAGCGATGACGATGTCTCCCAGGAGGCGAGGAGGACCGTCGATCATGAACGGCGGAGGTAGGCCGGGCTGCATCTCGTCGAGAGGAAAGCTCAGCACGTCTGTGGGAGCCTTGGTGCCCAAAGCGTCGGCATGCAAACGCGCCATCTCCTCATCGGTAACGACGGTTATCGAAAGCTCCGAGTTGGTCGGATAGCCCTCGGCGAGGAGCGCCTGTTCAGCCCAGCGCCGCAGCGAGTCTGGATCGACGTCAGATTGTCCGCGTTGGTCGTCGACCTCGATCCGCATGCAGCCTCAGGAGCCGGGGAAGTTCGGATACTGGATCCGCTGGTGGTAATGGCCGATCAGCGCTTCGAGGAACGCCCGACGCGTCCGTGTCAGTTGTGCGAGGGTGAGCGAGCATTCGGTCAGCTGGCCATCGTTGACTTTTTCATCCACCACTCGATTGACGACCTTCTCGATCGCTTCCGGTGTCGGCTCTTCCTCTTGAAAGACGGCGCGACATGCCGCTTCGAGGGAATCCGCCAGCATCACAATTGCCATCTCCGAGGATCGGGGCTTATGCCCGACGTGGCGGAAGTCGGCGGGATCCACTGACTCGTCACCTTCCGCCCGACGCGCCTTCTCGTAGAAGAAGCGCATGATGCCGTCTCCGTGGTGGGTGACGATCGCCTCCGCCACTTCGGTGGGAATCTTGAACTTCCGGGCCAGATCCACGCCATCGGTGACATGCTGGCGGATCATCGCCACCGACTGCCGCGGCTCGAGGTCGTCGTGAGGATTGGACGCGCCGAATTGGTTCTCGATGAAGTAGGCCGGGTTGGTGGTCTTTCCGAGGTCGTGGTAGTAGGCGGCGGCGCGGGCCAGGAGAGCGTTTGCCCCCACCGCCCTTGCGGCGGCATCGGCGAGGGTTCCCACCATCAGCGAGTGATTGAAGGTTCCGAATGCCTTTTCCTGCAGACGGACGAGGGCGGCATGATTGCGATCGGTCAATTCGAGCAAGCGGAGATTGGTGGTGATGTCGAAGGCGTTTTCGAAGAGCTGGAGCGCTGCCAGCCCGAGGAGGGCCGTCAGCACCGAAATTCCGGCGGCCAAAGCTCCGGCTCCTGCCACCGTCTCCCAGGCACTTTGATCGGCGGTGGTGTGGAAGAACCAGGCAACGGTGGCGGCGATTAGGGCCACAGTGCCCGCCGAAGCCAGCACCGCTCGGCGATAGGCGCCCTGAGTGGAGAGGGATGACACGAAGCCGACCGGAACCATCGTCGACATTGCCGCGTAGGCGGCCAGGCCCGGATCGCGGGTGCCGGCCGCAACCAGCACCGACATGGCTAGAGCCATCACGGCGGCAACTCGGGAGTCGAAGAGCACCGTCGTCATCAATCCAAAGATCACCGTGGGTAGCAAATACCAGCCGGCCACTTCGTTGAGACCGGCCTGAGCCTCAATCGTCAGCCGGACTCCCCCAGCGCCGAGGACCACCAGCAGCCCCAGCAATGCCGCCATCCGCGGCCGGTTCCAAAACTCCTGACGGAACCGGGCCAGGTAGAACCCAATCGAAGCCACCATCGCCGCCAGCACCGCCAAGAGTCCTGCCGATTGGCCCGTTTCCGCCAAAGAGGCAGCCCTGGTGGCGAGGATGGCATCGATCATGAACTGATCGAGTCGATCGCCCTCCGAGGCAATGGTCTCGTTGGCGAGGATGGTTTCAGTGATGTTTGCGACCCCGGCGCGCGCCTCCTGCTTCTCGCGCTCGGTTGCGTCCGGATTGAAAACGTAATTGGCCCTAACCGCGCTAGAGACGATGTCGGCGGCGGCGGCCTGGGCACGGGCGTCAGCGGTGGCACCGATCAGGACCAAGGGGGGATTGTCGATGATCTCATTGCGAATCTCCCCCAGGTTCTCACTGGTGACCCGTTCCCCGAAGACTTCGTTCAATTCCCGCTGGGCGCTCTCGTTGATGGCGGCCAGCCAGCTTTGCTCCCCGACGGCGGTGCGGACCACGTCGCCAGTGGCATAGGCCACCAGGGTCTCGACCGTCTCCAGGTTGAGATTGGCGTCGAGTTGCCGGAGTTCTTCGACCTGAACATCGGCGGTGCGGACGGCGGGGCGATAGCCCACCGGAACCGAGAGACAGTTGCCGTCCTCGCACTCGATACTCTGTAGATCGTTGCTGCTTGACAGAGTTAGTGCATCGGGAAATTCGGGGTCGCTACCGTCAACGGCAACAAACATCGGCAACACCGAGACTTGTGCCTGCCAGGTGCCGTTGCTCTGGCTCTCTGCCATACCGATCTGGGTGCCGTTCTCGTCGTAAACCAGGATGCTGATCGCTCCCAGTCCCCGATCGACGGACTCGGCCGAGAACACCGAGTCGAAATCGGAGTCGAGAAACACTTGCCCGGAAACCGCATAGATGGTGGTGGCGGTCGCGCCGGTGGTTGAGGCAGCTGCTGTCGTCGTGGCGATCTGGTCTGGTTGGTTGAGCCGCGGGACCGGAGCCTCGTGATCGATCACCCCGGCGGCGGCAGCGGCCATGATTTCTTCGATCGCTGCCACCCCGGCTTCTTCCGACCCCACGTCCCGTGAGAGCTGGTCAGGCACTTCGCTCACGGCTTCCACCCGTGCTCTCTCGGTTGCCTCTTCATCAACCACCTCGGCCGTCACCTCGGCGACGTAGTTTCGAGTTGCCACCTGACCGGGCGCCAGGCTCGATCGGTCGGAATCCCCGAGCGAGAGCAGGCCCCATGCCCCCACAGCGGTGGCGATCAGGATCGAGAAGCGGACGAAGTTGGTGCGGTTCATCGACCCTCACCGTCAAAACGGGAGTAAGCGTCGACGATGGCGGCCACGATCCGGTGTCGAACCACGTCCCGCGAGGTCAGCTCGACGAAAGCTACCCCGGGAATCCCCTTCAAGATCCGGCGGACGGTTTCGAGGCCCGAGGTCTTTTGAGCAGGGAGATCAGTCTGCGTCACGTCTCCGGTGACGACCATCTTCGAGTTGAATCCGAGGCGGGTCAAGAACATCTTCATCTGCTCGGGCGAGGTGTTCTGGGCCTCATCCAAGATCACGCAGGCGTCATTGAGGGTTCGGCCCCGCATGTAGGCCAGGGGCGCGATCTCAATCGTCCCCTTCTCGGTGAGCCGAGCTGTCTCCTCGGGGCCGAGCATGTCCCAGAGGGCGTCGTAGAGCGGGCGCAGATACGGATCGATCTTGGCAAAGAGGTCACCGGGCAGGAACCCGAGCCGCTCGCCCGCCTCCACCGCCGGTCGGGTGAGGATGATGCGACGGACCGCTCCCGCCGACAGCGCTTCCACCGCCACGGCCATCGCCAGGTAGGTCTTTCCCGTACCAGCGGGTCCGATGCCGAAGGTAACGGTGTTCTCCCGAACCGCGTTGATGTAGCGATGCTGGCCATGGGTCTTGGGTCGAACCAGCTTTCCGCGTCCGACGGCGACGCCGTCGGAGAGGATGCCGGCCGGACTCGGCACCGATGCCCGGACCATGCCCACGATCTGCTCAAGGCGCTGGACGTCGAGGCGCTCACCCTCCTGAACGAGAATCAACAACTCATCGAGAACAGTGCGGGCTTCTTCCACCTCGGGGGCGGGACCGGAGAGCGAGACCTCGTTACCGCGCGCCACCATCACCACCGTGGGAAAGGCGGCTTCCAGCGCCTTGAAGTTGGCGTCCGCCTGCCCGAGCAAATCGAGCATCAGGTGATTGGAAGGGACGCGCAGACGTTCTTCGACGAGGTCGGGGGTCACGGCAGAAGGGCTACCGATAGCAAGCGTGGATTATACGGCTGGTCAGGTTTGGTTTTCGCGCAACGAACGCATTCCATGGCGTAGATGCGCACAACTATCAACCGGGTGGCCAAGTGAATTGACGACCAGCCAAGAAATGGAGATGGAGGTGGTGAACCGACTGTCCTCCTTGATCACCAATGTTGGTGACCAAGCGCCAGCCCGCGGGAAATTCTCGGCCCAGTTGTCGCGCCACCCTGGCCAGGTCGGCCCAGAGCTCTTTGGCTTGCTCATCGTCGGTATCGAGATGGTCCAGCGAGACAACGTGGGTCTTAGGGGCGATGAGAATGTGAGTCGGAGCCACCGGCTGAATGTCGCGGAACGCAATCGAGTGCTCCGTTTCCATCACCTTGTCGGCAGGAATCTCCCCCGCCACCAGACGACAGAACAAGCAAGCAGAGTCCACTGTCTATTCGAGCTGGGCGAGCACCTGGCGAAGTGTGTTGCGGTCGGAGCGAACCAATGCCGCCAGCAACTCCAGGTCGGCTTGCCGCACCGTCATATCCCCTGAGCCACCCCGACGCCGCATCTGGATGGCCACCAGGAATCGGTCGATGACGTCCGACACATCCTGATCGACGCCACCGATCGCATCGAGATCGATACTGACGGTGTGGTCCTCTGTCTCGCTGTCCTCGGAGGAAGGGATCAAATGAGCCACATCGACCCGATACAGCGATGCCAGGCGATGGAGCCTCTGAACCGAGATCGCCCGTTCTCCCCGCTCATAGGCACCGAGCACCGACGAGCGGAACTCCGAATCCGAGCGCTTCTCGACTTCCTGCAGCGACCACCCGCGATGGCGACGAGCCGCTCGCAGCCGCTCACCCAATAATTTGTCGAACCTTTCCAATGACTCAGCCTCCTGGCCGGGGACGCTACCACGGAGAGTGGCGGCTTGAACTAGTCACCCGCAAAATTCGTTGAGTGACTACTCACCGCCAGGATGGCCGCCACCACCGCGGTTTCCGTTCGAAGCACCGTGCGTCCGAGTGAGAGCCGGGGCCACTCGCCCGGCACTTCGTCCTTCGCCCAGCCTCCCTCAGGTCCTACTACCACTCTCAGTGGGGGCGCGGGGATGAAACGGTCACCTTCCCTGTCGGCCACCAGCGTCGCCCGTCCTCCCTCTAGGTCGGCAACGTCAACCCAATTTGAGTCCACGACCGTGAGCCAGCCGCTTCGGCTTTGCTCGAGAGCGGCGATCGCCCAGTCCCTTGCCCGGCTAACTTGGTTGGGCCGGGCATTCCCGAAGCGAGACCGGAGCCACCTGATCCTCCGCACCTCGAGTTCGGCCGCCTTCTCGACCAGGAAACGAACTCGATCCCGCTCATGCGGTGGGGCCACCACCACCTCGAGGTCGATCGGCGGGCTCACCGACTGCTCCGTGCCCCGGACCACCCGAGTCGGCGTCAGTTCACCCGAGCCGATCAGCCCCCGTCCGTCGGAGTAGCTGACCTCCGATCCCGGCGTGAGGCGAAGTGCTTTGAAGAGATGAGTGATCTGGGGCCGAGAAAGGTCGATTCCTCGTTCCGGCCAGGGAGGTTCCAGGAACAGGTGTGGGACGTGGGGCACCTATCGGCGGCGGCGACGGCTCGCCTTTTGCGGCGATTCTCCTCGCAACTGGGCAAAAGCTCGGAGCGATTCTTCCTCTTCGACCGAAAGATTGGTCGGGACCTCGACTTCGGTATAGACGCGGAGATCGCCGCGACCCCGCCGTCCCAGGTGCGCGGTACCCAGTCCGGGGAGTCGGAATACCGTTCCGGGCTGGGTCCCGGGAGGTACTTCCAATTTTTCAGATCCTCCTTCGAGAAGCGGCACATCGACTTTGACCCCTAGGGCGGCTTCGGCAATCCCCACCCGGAGCAAGTACAAGAGGTCATCGCCCTCCCGCTCGAAATCGGGATGAGACCTAATACGAACTTCGACGTGGAGATCGCCCGGACCCCCGCGACGACCGGCGGACTCGCCCCGGCCCGTGAGACGGAGTCTGGTCCCGGAAGGGACACCGGCTGGAATCTCAACCCGCACGCTATGTTCGCCGGCGACGGCGCCGAGTCCGTGGCAGTTCTTGCAGGGATCGGTGACCACCGTTCCCTGACCGCTGCAGGTCGAGCAGGCGGCGACACTCATCATGGTTCCGAGCAGACCTCGGCGGGCCACACGAACGCTTCCCGAGCCACCGCAGGTGGGACAGGTGACCGCAGAGGTCCCAGGTGCTGAGCCCTGGCCGCCGCAGACGTCGCAGGTGACGTGAGCCTGGAAGCGCACCTCGGTATCACCCCCGAATGCGGCCACCGACAGATCGACGTCCACAGCCACCAGAACGTCACGACCCCTCATCGTCCGCGGCGCCGACCCAAAGAACCCACCGTCTCCGAAGACCGATCTGATGAGATCGTCGAGCCCACCCATGCCGGCAAATAGATCGGTGAGATCGATCGTCTCGCCTCGGTCGTAGGCATTGCGGCGTCCCGGATCGCTCAAGACTTCGTAGGCCTCCGCTACGCGACGGAAGCGAGCCTCGGCGTCTGGATCGCCCGGATTGGCATCCGGGTGGGAATCCCGGGCCAATCGCCGGAAGGCGCGCTTTATGTCCTCGGTGGAGGCGGCGCGGTCAACTCCGAGGTCGGCGTAGTAGTCACGGGCCATCTGGCGCATAGGTTACGGTTCGAGCTCTTGAATCCAGACGAGCCTCAGGTCCCGATGCGATCCTCGAGGCCCTGTCCGACCTTCTCGACGGCGGATATGGCGGTCCGGTAGTCCATTCGCATGGGCCCGATCACCCCCACCGATCCTTCGGCGCCTCCCGCCTCATAGGTCGTCGAGACCACAGCCAGATCCATTCCCTCCGCCAGCGGCAACTCCCCTCCAATGCGGATCGAGACCCCGGATGCATTGACGAGAAGGCTCAACAACTCGGCCTCTCGTTCCAGGACCTCCAGAACGCGATGGACGGCACCGAGACTGGGCCAGGCCTCGGCCATCTGCCGGGTCCCGCCGACATAGACCTCGCCGGGGGCGGCGGCGCTCTGGCGCAGCACCTGCATCAGGGCCTGGCCGACTTCTCGGA
>JAICGW010000075.1 GCA_025922945.1 Acidimicrobiia bacterium
ATCACCAACGCCCGTCCCAATGAGCGCGACGTGGGGATGGTCTTTCAGCAGTACGCGCTTTTTCCGAACATGACCGTGGCGCAGAACGTCGGTTTCGGGCCGAAGCTGAAGAAGAGCCCTCGCCACGAGATCAGTGCTCGGGTAGCCGAGCTGCTGGAGTTGATCCACATGCCTGACAAGGGCAACAACTATCCCCACGAGCTCTCCGGTGGCCAGCAACAACGGGTCGCCCTGGCCCGGGCGCTCGCCATCAGCCCGCAGGTGCTGTTGCTCGACGAGCCGCTCTCCGCTCTTGATGCCAAGATCCGCGACGAGCTCCGCAATGAGATCCGCCGCATCCAGCGCCAGCTCAACATCACGACCATCTACGTCACCCACGATCAGGAGGAGGCCATGGCCCTTTCCGATCGGGTGGTCGTCATGAGCCGGGGAGCAATGGAGCAGGTGGGACCCCCTTTCCAGATTTACAACTATCCCGAGACCCAGTTCGTAGCCTCCTTTGTCGGCAAGCTCAACCAGCTTCCCGGCAAGGTTCTCGATCCCGCCGCCGGCACGGTCCAATGCGGGGATGTCACCATCCGCACCACGACTCCGATCGAGGAGCAGGCGGGGGCGGCGGTGAATGTGATGGTCCGGCCCGAAGAGCTTGACCTCGGAGCGGGGGAAGAGAATCGAGTATCGGGCGTCGTCGAGTCGGTCAACTTTCTCGGCGCCATTGTTCGCGTCCGCCTCGACCGTGCCCATTCCAATGGAGCAGGGGACATGATCACCGCCGATCTCTTCAACGAGCGCCTGCTCGAGCTGCCGAATGTCGGGGACACCATTACCGTTTCGTTCCCGGCTCACGCCTGCTGGGTGCTGACCGCCCGTTGAGCAGTCCCAACCAGTGACATTTCCTTCTGGCTTCACCTGGGGGGCGGCGACCTCAGCTTTTCAGATCGAGGGAGGCCGAACTGACGGCAAAGGCCAGTCCATTTGGGACACCTTTTCCGATCAGGGCCGTCTGCGGAATTCCGGTGATATCGCCTGTGACCACTATCACCGATGGGAGGAAGACGTTCGACTTATGGGCGAACTGGGTTTGACCGCGTATCGACTCTCGATTGCCTGGACGCGGGTCTTGCCCGATGGTGTCGGTGAGGTAAATCAAAAGGGTCTCGACTTCTACCGGCGCCTTATCGATGGGTTGCTTCAGGTCGGGGTCAAACCCTGGGTGACGCTCTTTCACTGGGATCTGCCGCAGGCGCTGGAGGACCAGGGCGGCTGGCCAGAGCGATCCACGGTCGACGCCTTTCGCCGTTATGCCGAGGTGGTCGCTTCGGCGCTGGGGGATCGAGTGAAGAATTGGATCACGATCAACGAGCCCTGGGTGGCTGCCACCCTCGGTTATATCGAGGGCGTCTTCGCCCCCGGTCGTTCCGACTGGAGGGAAGGCCTGGCGGCGGGCCACCATCTCCTCTTGGCCCACGGTCAGGCGGTTCCGATAATTCGGGAACTGTCAGCCGATGCCAACGTGGGGATTGCAATCGACTGTCGCCCTTCCACACCGGCGACGCAATCTCCGGCTGACGAGGCCGCGTGGCACCACTTCGATGGCTTTCGTAACCGCTGGTACTTCGATCCTGTCGCCGGGCGCGGATATCCCGAGGACATGGTGCATACCTATCGTGAACGCGGGCGATGGGATGACAGCCTCGTGCACCCGGGCGACCTCGAGGTGATCGCGGCTCCGCTCGATTTTCTCGGTGTCAACTACTACACCGCGATCGAGGTAGAGGCGGGCAAGGAGGAGACCGAGCGGACCGGCGTTGACCCTGGTCCCGATCCTCCCGCGGGCTACACGGAGATGGGTTGGAAGATCGTGCCCTCGGCACTCACCGAGTTCCTGGTCCGACTCAACAACGACTATCACCCGGCCTCCCTAGTTGTCACCGAGAACGGTGCTTCCTACTCCGAGTCTCCCTACGACCAACGCCGCATCGATTACCTTGCCGCTCATCTCGACGCCGTCGCCGATGCCATCGAGCGCGGGGTTCCGGCCAATGGATACTTCGTATGGAGCTTGCTCGACAACCTCGAGTGGACGGCCGGGTTCAGTCAGCGCTTCGGACTGATCCATGTGGACTTTGAGACGCTGATGCGAACGCCCAAGAAGAGTTTTGACTGGTACCGGCGCCGCATTGCAGCCGGGTAGTCGGCTCGGCGTCACGACCGAATCGATGGCCCACGGCGGCCGGGCCGTGGCGCGCCATGAAGGCTGGGTGGTGTTCGTCTCAGGGGCTTACCCAGGCGAAGAGGTCGAGGCGGAGATCACTCGAGTGGCGGCCAAACATTCCTTTGCCACCGCCACTCGGATCGTCGAGGCCGGTCCCGATCGGATCCCGGCTCCCTGTCCCCACTTTGGCCCCTGTGGAGGATGTCAATGGCAGACGGCGTCATATCCCGCTCAACTTCGCTGGAAGCAGGAAATCGTCGCCGATCAGCTGCGCTTTGTCGGTCGCCTGCCGGAGGTTCTAGTGCGACCAACGCTCGCCCCTGGGCCCGAGTACGGCTATCGCAATCGCATGGATTTTCGATTGATCGAGGGCCGGCCCGCCTTGCACCGGTTCGAAAGCCATGAGCTGGTCCCGATCTCGGTGTGTTTGCTCTTGGCGCCACCGGTTCGAGCGCTCTTCGATGTCCTGGAGGTGCGTCCCGAGGCAGAGCGGGTGACGCTAAGAGCTGGCATGAACACCGGCGAGAGCGTCGTCCTCTTTGACGACGAGCGGGGCCGGTTCCACGAGGTCGTGGGCGGGGTGCGATTTCGCATCACCAGCCGGGCCTTCTTTCAAACCAACACTGACGGCGCCGAGGCACTGGTGGCGCTGGTTGGCGAGGCCATACAACCGTCATCGGATGACGTGCTGGTCGACGGCTACGCCGGTGGAGGGCTTTTCTCAGCCACTGTGGGAGCTCTGTGCCGGAAAGTCCTAGCGGTGGAATCGGATCCGGTTGCACTCGGTGATCTCAATGCCAATGCTCGGGTGAGTGTTATCGGCAAACGTTTCGAGCGTTCACGCCCCCTGCTGCCGAAGTCGTGGGATCTGGCGGTAGTAGATCCCCCTCGGGCGGGATTGGGCCGGGCCGGTGTGAATACTCTCGTGGCTGGTCGGCCGCGCTCCATCGCCTACGTCTCGTGTGATCCCGCCACCTTTTCCCGCGACGCCGCCTGGCTCGTGGCGGCCGGTTACGAGCTCGTTTGGGTGCAGCCGGTAGATCTATTCCCGCAGACCTATCACATCGAACTGGTCGCAGCGTTCCGGTCTACCGTTGCCGGATGATTACTGCCGCACACACGCTCATCTATGCCGATGATCCGGCAGCAGCTCGCGCCTTCTTTCGAGACGTGCTCGAGTTCCCGTCCGTAGATACCGGCGGTGGTTGGCTCATCTTCAAGACTGGTCCGAGCGAGCTCGGGGTTCACCCCAGCTCGTGGGAGTGGGAGGGGAAAGGTGGCTCGACCGAGCAGCTCTTCGAGGTCTCGCTGATTTGCGACGATCTCGAGAAGACGATGGCGGATCTATCCGCCCGCGGTGCCGAGTTCGTCGGCGACGTCGTCGATGAGGAGTACGGGATGACCGTCCAGCTCAAGGTTCCCGGCGCTCGGCAGATGATGCTTTATCAACCCAAGTACGAGCCGCCCGCCCTCAGCTGAGATAGCGCCGAGCTAGAAACCAGATTCGACCGATCCGACCGGCCCGGCAAGGCGGGAGGGGGAGAAACGAATTTGTGTTCGCCAAGGATTCGGCACCCCCCTCGGCCCTGCGGGCCACTCCCCCCAACGCTCGCTTCGCTCGCTGGGGGGAGAAACGGGACCGGAGAAAGGGTCACCCCCGCCTCTCCCGAGTGTCGGGGTCCCACCCTTCATAAGGCGGGCGGCGCTCGTTGGTCTGGTTCCAATAATCCCGATGATCGGTGATCAAACCCTCATCGTTGAAGGTCAGGAATGTCGAACCAGCGAGCGTGAGGTCCTCGCCGCCCTCGACCCAACTCGCCCACCACTCGATCGCCGCGCGGTCTCTGTCGACGATCGGGGTCGCGAACCAGCATTCGATGCCCGACTCGACCTCGAACTCTCTCCTCAAATACCCACGCACTCCCTCGATCCCACGGTCGGGTTCGCGGAAGGGGACCGATAGGTAGGTCGCATTCGGGGCGTAGAAGGCGACCATCGCTTCGATCTCCTTTTCCGGCCAGCCCGTTGACCAGGTCTCGGCCCATCGGCGAGCGATCGACTCGATGTTCATTGGATCTCCCTCAATTCGATAGACGTAGCCGAGTCCGCGTGCCAGAACAAGCCGACATTGTTTGCCTCCTCTGCGACCGCCAACAGATCTGCTTTGGCTAGCGGCCAGTGTTCGACGACCAGAGTTCGAGCGTTCTTGCCTCCTTCGAAACGCCATATCGCTTGCACCGTTCCATCTATCAGAACGGTCCCTTTGATGCCACGTGTAGCCCCCACGAAACTCGCTCCCCCGCTGAATCGCGAGCGGTCGGCGTGACCGAGAAGGAGATTGTCGTATTCGGGCAGGAAGCGAACCGGCGCTGGGGTGTCGGGAGCCGGTCGCGGCGCATGCGGCAAGTCGAACAATTCGGTCCCGCGCTCGTTGCGAAAAGTGACCAGGTGTGGGCGGGTCTGCTCCACCACCTGGCGCCAGCCACCGAGCCGCGACCAGTTGGCGATGTCGGCGACCGAAGCCGGTCCGAAGGCCGCCAGATAACGCAACCACATCTCCGTCCGCGAAGGTGCTGGATCAAGCGGCTTTCCCACCCAGGAATCAAGCGTGGTCACCTCCACCTGCCGGGTCTCACCCCATACCCCGCGCGGGGGCGCCTGCACCAGGGGAAGCAGGCACCGACAGGCATAGGCCATTGCGGCAGGATCGAGGTGGGGGAAGCGTTCCGCCAGTGCCGCTCGCAACTGCGGGCCGCTCAACGGACTGGCCGAAAGGAGCGGCCGGGCGAAAGTCAGGATCGGCTCGAGATCGATGCCGGCCAGTGCGGGGGAAAAGTCGCGATGACGGGCGAGCTCAGCTGAAAGCACCGGCTGGGTGAGAGGCCGAAGCCAAAGGGCGTCGTCGGCGGTGAGCAGATGAATGGTTCCTCGCATCACCGTCATCCTGACCAACGATCGATCGGAGATGAGCCCGCCCAGGGCATGGGGATCGAAGCCCTCGGTTCGCGACCAAAGGGCTAGGTAGGGATCGAGAGGATTCTGTGCCTGGAGCCCGACGAGCTTCTCGACCGCATCGACCAACGGCATCGACTCTCTACGCAACAAGAACTGGCGCTCGAGCGTCGCCCGGTTGAGTTGTCGGTCGGTGATCGGTTCAGCGGACGAGGGCATCGAGACCGATGGTGATCGTCGCCTCCACCGCTTCATGGACCACCGGACGGTTGGGGTTGTAGCCCTCCATTGACTCATCCTTCTCGATCAGAGGATTGCCATCGATGGCCAGAATTGCTCCGGCACTCGCTTCATGGAGCGAGGCGAGGATGTACAGGGCGGCGACTTCCATTTCCACAGCGACCACTCCGGCCTGCTGCCACATAGGGAGGCTGCTCCCCAGTACCTGATGGGGATAGAAAGACGCTACGGTCAGCACCACTCCTAGGTGAACATCGACGCCGGCGGATTCGGCCGCTCCGAGCAGGCCGTCGACCACTCGATGATCGGCCACAGCCGGGTACTCCGACGGAACGACTTGTTGGGTGAAACCGTCGGCGCGAACGGCGGCCGTCGCCACCACTAGATGTCCATCGAGGACGTCGGCCTGCATCCCTCCCGCGGTGCCCGCACGGATGACCCGCTCGGCCCCGGCCCGAAAGAGCTCCTCGAAACAGACGGCGGCGCCGGCGCTACCAACCCCGTGAGACACGACGCCGACCTCAACGTCGTGATGACGACCGGAGAACGAAACGTATTCGCGGGTGCGACCCAATTCCTTCACGTCCTGGAGGTGTCCTGCCGCCTTCTTTGCTCGGTCGGGATCTCCCACCACCAGCACCCGGCGGGGAAGGTCACCAGCTCGAAATCCCAGAACGGGCAGACGGGAATCCTCGGGAACCCGGGTTTTGGTCACGACTTGAGACCGTTGATGAGCCGCTCGAGATCGTCCTCGTTGGTCCACCATCCGATCGAGGCCCGCACCAGCCCCGTCTTCGGAATCTCGCGGACCATCACCCCTTCTTCCTCCAGGTGGGCGACGACTTTCGCTGGCTCTGCGCTTCGCCAGGAGACGATGGTTGCCCGCTCCTGAGGTGAAACAACCTCTACTGCGGCGGCGCGGAGCATCTGGCGACAGTTCTCTGCCATCTCCCGGCTGCGGGTGAAGCACCATTCCGGTCGACTCCGGACCGCCGTCAGCAATCCCGACAACGAGGCGGTGGGGAGCCAGCCGGGATCGAAGCGACGGGCGCCCGGCCACGGCTCGAATGCACCATCGGGTTCGTGCGTCTCCTGGGAGAAGTAGCTGGGGCGGGCGACACGGAGCCGTGTGGGGTCGGCCACGATTAGCGCTCCGGTGGACTCGGGCCCGCACAGCCATTTCTGTCCCGAGATGGTCATGAAGTCGAGACCCCGCGCATCGACGGGGATGGCACCGACCGACTGGGCGCCGTCGACCAGGATCGGAACCCGGGTCTGTTCACGAAGTTCGTGGACGGGGAGCATCTGCCCGGTGGTCCAGAGAACGTGAGAGAGGGCGAGCAGACGGGTTCTCTTGTTGACGGCGGCGATGATCGTTTTCGGATCTGGTGAGGTGACGATGACCCGTGCCCCCGAAGTATGAAGGGGTCCCAACAGGCCGAAGTGTTCGTCGGTGGTAGTGACGATCTCGTCCTCGGGACCAAGTTCGAGTCCCGCCAGAACCAGGTTGCAGCCGTCGGTCGTCGAGGCGGTGAGGGCGACCTGCTCCGCTTCGACACCCACGAGGTGGGCGAGTTCGTCTCGCACCTCGACCCGCAATCCGAGCACGCGGTCGAAGTAGCCCTGCCCCGACCTGCCTTCGTTGAGGCTGCGTTCGTCTTCCGCTCGCATGGCAGCAATCGTCTGGCGGGCGAGAGGGCCAGTACTCCCGGCCTGCAAGTAGGCGAATCGTTCGAGAACCGGGAATTGAGCCCTGGCCTCGGCGAACGTCATCGACACTAGATCACCCTCTCATTTCCCCCGTCGATCGGGATCTGGGCCCCAGTGGTTGCTCGATAACGGTCCGAGCAGAGATCAGCGACGATGGTGGCCACGGTGGCGGCGCTGACCTCGGTCTTGAGGAGGTTGCGCCGCTTGTAGTCCTCAACCTCGAGCCCGTAGGCGGCGGCCCGTGACCTAATCAGGTCTTCGGTCCAAATGCCGGTATCGAAGACGCCGTCAGGATGGACGATGTTGACCCTAATTCCGGCCTCGGCCCATTCGAGCGCCGCCACCCGGGCGAGCTGGGTGAGAGCTGCCTTCGATGCCGAGTAAGCGGCCGCCCCCTTGCCCGGGGCAGTTGCGTTGCGGGAGGCAACCACCGCCACTCTTCCCCTCACCGGCGATCGGCGCAAGAAAGGCTCGAGGTCGCGCAGCAACGCCCCCACCGCCCGAACGTTTACCGACATCACCCGATCCCAGGAGTCGAGATCGAGATCGGCCACGTTCTGAGATTCGCCAAAGACGCCGGCGCCGACGACGGCAATATCGATCCCCCCGAAATGCTCTATTGCTCGGGCAATGGCCTCCTTCTGCTCTCGGTCCTCGGTGACGTCGAGTTGGAGTCCGAGACAATGGGGCTCGTCGATGGTGGGTTCGGCGATGTCGCAACCGACCACAGCGGCCCCCCGGGCGAGGAGCTCCAGGGCAGTGGCGCGACCGATCCCGGAAGCACTTCCCGTGACCAGGGCAACCATCCCGGCGAACTCAGGGAGAGGACCGGATCGTTTGAGCTTGGCCTGCTCGAGGTCCCAGTACTCGCAATCGAAGAGGTCCGCGGGTGAGAGCGCCCGATAGCCACCCAGCTGATCCTCGGCTCGCTCTAATACCGGGATGGTGTGGTGATAGATGTCGGCGGCGATCTCGGCGTCGGCTAGCGACCGTCCGGCAGCCAGCATGCCCCACTCCGGATCAAGCATTATCCGCGGCGCTGGATCGAGCATTTGCAGGTCGCGTCCCGTTCTTCGCTGGTTGGCCTCGAAGTACTCGGTGTAGTCCCTGACGTATCGATCGAGGTCTCTCCCGATCATCGGCACCCGCTTGGTGCGGATGACGTGGTCGGGAGTGAGCGGACCGCGACCGGCCAGGGAGCCCAGGTCGGGCCGGGCCACGAACCGGGCGACGTCCGGATCGGTGTAGCGGCGCATCACCATGGGGAATCCGGCAGCTTCTGAGAGCTTTTGACGGAGGTCCGCCAGATCGACCGGATTGGGGGCGGGAAGTTCGCGCCAGGAAGACGGTGGTGCAGGTCCCAGGTATTGCTCTGCCTTGGTGATCAGGTCGAGGTGTCTTTCGTATGCCTCCCGGGTCGTGGCCCCGAAGGTGAAAAGACCATGATTCATGAGGACCATCCCGGTGGCGGCGGTCTCGGCCGGCCACACCTTTCTCACCAGACGGGCGAGATCAAACCCCGGCATGACATAGGGGACAACGACGACGGCGTCGCCGAGGGCGTCGCGGACAATGGCATCACCCTCGGTCACATTGGTCAAAGCGACGATTACGTCGGCATGCGAGTGCTGGACGGCCGGGAACGGCAAGAAGGCGTGGAGCAGGCTCTCAACCGATGGCTGTGGGGCGGCCGGATCCAGCCGAGCCGCAGATAGCTCGCGCATCATCTCCTGATCGGAGATGGCATCGAGATCGAGCAGTTCGCTGAGCCGGCTCAGCCGCAGAGGGGTGAATCCGGCCGCGGCGATCGTGGCCAGATCCCAGCCCGATCCCTTCACGAAGAGAGCATCGATCTCGACCCCGGTGATATCGAGATAGGGACCCTTGATCGAAGTATTGCCGCCGCCGTGAAGCACCAGCGTGGGCTCGGAGCCGAGGAGACGCGAACCGTAGACGCATTGCTCCAGAGGAGAAGACCCAGCCTCGGCTTCGTTCCAGCGGCTTTCCATCAGTAGGGAGTATCCCCGCCGTCGACGTTGATCGCTTGGCCTCGGATGATCAGCGCCTCGTCGGAGAGGAGGAAGGCAATGACCCGCGCTACTTCGATTGGTTGAACTTTGCGACCCAGTTGGGCCGGCCCCATCCCCGCGAGCAAGTCGGCGGCAGGAACGCCAACTCGGGGCTCGAGCCACTCCGCCACCCCGGCCAGCATCGGCGTGTCCACTCCACCGGGGCAAACGGCATTGACGTTGATGCCGTGCTCCGCCCACTCCATCGCCAGCGATCGGGTGAGGCTGATGACTGCCGCCTTGGCGGCGTTGTAGGCCGCCATGTTCTTGTATCCGACCTTGCCGCAATTGGAGGCGACGTTGACGATTGCTCCACCTCGCTCTTTGAGGTGGCTTCCGACCTGGCGCGAACAGAGAAAGGTGCCGGTGACGTTGACGTCGAGTTGACGACGCCAATCAGCGGCCCCTGCGTCCCAGGCGGTATCCAGGACCACGGCCCCGGCGTTGTTGACCAATCCGTCGATTCCGTCCCACGTATCGACCACTGTCTCGACTGCCGCGGCCACGTCTGCTTCATTCGTCACATCGCAGGAGAGCGGAAGCACTTTGGTGGGATCGAAGTTTGTCGCCGCCTTGCCCACCCGTTCACCATCGAGATCGACCATCGCCACTCGTGCCCCTTGCTCGACCAAGACTTGAGTGATGGCGGAGCCGATGCCTCCGGCGGCTCCGGTGACGATGTAGCGACGACCTTCCATTACCAGGTGGGCCTGGTGAGCACGCCGCCGTCGACCACTAAGTCGGCGCCGGTGATGAAACGTGCCAGATCCGAGCAAAGAAAGACGCAGGCATCGCCAACATCTTCGGCTGTGCCCAGTCGCCCCAGAGGGACGGACGACAGCCAGCGCTGTACGCCCTCGGGCCAGTCACGCTCGAGACCGGGGCGATCGATCAGTCCTGGCGAGACGGTATTGACCCTGATTTGGTGGCGACCGAATTCCTGCGCCGCCGCTCGGGCATGCATGCGAAGCGCGGCCTTCGCAGTGGCGTAATGCCCGTGCAGGGGAGCGGGCTGAATGCCCTCGATGGAGGCGATGTGAATGATGGAGCCACCGGCGCCCTGTTCAATCATCTGGTGGGCGACCGCCTGAGTCAGACGATGGACCGCGGTGACGTTGGTCTCGAGCATTTGGCGAAAGTCCTCATCGGATACTTCCAAAGTCGATGCCAATGGCTGGATTCCGGCGTTGTTGACCAGCCCATCGATGCGCCCAAAGCTCCCGAGCGCCGCCTCGACGATCAAAGCCGGGGCGCGGGCCTCGTTGAGGTCGACTTGAACCAGCGTCCGTTTCCCCGCCATTTCGCCGACGGGATTGGAGCGAGTGGAAAGAACCAAGGTGGCCCCGGCGGTGGCGAAGCTCCGGGCAATACCCTCGCCAATTCCTCCTCCCGCGCCGGTGATGACGATCACCCGACGGCTGAGATCGATCATCGGGCCCTGACGAGGGAGAACGTGAATTTTCCCTCGATGAAATATGTGCGGTTGAACATCACCGGTCGGGCGTTGTCCTGGTAATGCACCTGCGACAAGAGAACGTACGCGGCATTGCGAGGTCTTTTCCCCCAGCCGACATTTCCTCCGGCCGCGGCGTGGATCTCGGTGACCGCTGTCGCGACCTCGATCCCATGCCGGGCGAGAGCTTCGAAGAGCGAGCCGGTCAGGGACGAGACCTCGAAATCGGTGGGGAGCACTCGACGATCTATGACGTCATATGAAAAGGCCACCAACTCGCCGGATGCGGTCAGGGAGCGGTTGGTCGCAACCACTTGCGAGCGCTCGGGCAATTCGAGCCGCTCTCGCTCCTCCGAGGTGGCGGCCCGAGCCCGACGGGAGCGGTAGATCATCTGGGCGTCAAGACCCGAGGCGCGAATGGTTGCCGAGAGAGATTCGAGGCGACGCAGATCTGCTCTGATCTCGGCGTGGGCGGGAGTGGCGAACGTGCCGAGTCCGTGACGGGTGATGGTAAGCCCCAGGCTCTCGAGCCGGCTGAGGGCGCTCCGCACCGTGGGCCGGGAGACTCCGAATTCAGCGCTGAGTTGATGTTCGGTAGGGAGGCGCTCGCCTGGCTTCCACTCGCCTCGCCGAAGCCGATCACTCAGTTGGGAGGCCACCTGGTCGGTCAATCGCGGTGACGGCACCGTTCGATCTTACGACAAACCATCCCACGGTTGTCAGACAACTCGGGTGAGGCGCTCGATCTCTCCCGAGGCGTGCGGAAACTGGTCCATCAGAGCGGCGCGGGCGCCAAGCTCGAACATTTCCGGTCGGAATCCCGGGGCCATCGTTGCCCCCACCAGCGACCACTCCCCGGTCGTTTCTGACCCCTGCCAAACATTGGCCGGGACTACCAGGGCGGGGCGTTCTCCGGCGGCCGTATCGAGGCCAAGCAGGTGCCGTTCGGCGTGCCCGTCGGGATGGAGAAGGAGAAAGCGCAATGCTGCGCCGCCGTGAAAGTGGTAGGTCTCGACGCCGGTCAAACGATGCAGGGCAGAGAAGTCATGCCTCTGCACCAGAAAGTAGATCGCAGTCGAGAATTGATCGGCGAAGTACTGGGAGAACATGCCGCCTTCCTCAGGCAGAGGCTGTAAATCCAGGTCGGCGATGAGTCTTTGCGGCCCGGTCATGGAAGAGCGAGTCCGCGGGCTCGTTCGGTCACTTCGGCGCGGACGGCGGGAAGATCGACAGTCCGAATCCCGGTCGGGTCGACGACCTGGCGGCCTCCGACCCACACCCCCTTGATGAGCCCGGGATGACCCGAGTACACAACATGAGTGAGCAGATCTCGATCTTCGGTAATAGGCACCAAGGGGTCGACGTCGAGCAGCACCATGTCGGCCTTGGCGCCTTCGCCCAGGTGACCGAGGTCGTCCCGTCCTAGGGCGCGCCCGCCTTCTCTCGTGGCCATCTGTAGAACGTCCACCGGTGTCAGGGCGCCGGCGTCGGCGGCACGGAGACGAGCCAACCTGAGGGCTCCTCGCATGTCCTCGAAG
>JAICGW010000076.1 GCA_025922945.1 Acidimicrobiia bacterium
AGTGGTGGTCGGACCCGGGGTGGACCGATCTCGCCAGATCATCCATCCGGCTGCAAGCGCCAGAACTCCCACAATCCCCACCGCAGTCCACCACCGCGTCCGACTCACCAGATCCGAATTTACACCTGGAGCTATGCCTCTTTACAGGCCCCCGTCAAGGTGAGATTTCGCGCTGATCGGTGACATTTTCGAGCTCGCGCGTCTTCCGCTGGGGCCACGCCCAAATGGCCAGACCCAGCAACGCCAAGGCTCCCAGGCCCAACCCTGCCCATCCCCATTGACGGGTGTCGCCGTTCCCCTCGTCCGCCGACTCGTTCCCGCTCGGCATCCCCAACACCGACGGCCTCACCCCTAGATCCGTCAACAGCAACGGCTGACTCTGGTGAGTGATCTCGGGCTTGATCAACTCGAAGACCACGACGTAATTGACTCGCCGGACCTCGACGTTGACTCGGTAGATGCCATCCGCCCTCTCGACCATCGGATAGGTCCTCTGTCCATCGCCCGGTTCGATCAGATAGCCGACCACCGTCGCCCCCCCATCACCCTCCAACTCGAGCGTCAGTTCGATTGTCGAAGCATCTATCTGGCGGGCAGAGGCCCGGGCCGTGCCGAAGTCGCCACCGAGCTCAACCCCCTCGGTCGACGCAAGCGCCGGCAGCGAGAGCGCGACCAGTGCCAAACAAAGAAGGGTTTTGAGGGTCAACATCCCTCGATGAGGCTAACTCTTGACCGATACGATTCACGGGTGATCGAGGTAGTCCAAGGCGACCTCACCCAGCAACGGGTCGATGCGATCGTCAACGCTGCCAACGAGCATCTGCAACATGGCGGCGGGGTAGCGGCCGCCATCGTTCGAGCCGGTGGCGATGTCATCCAGCACGAGTCCGATGCTTGGGTGAAGGACCGCGGCCCGCTCGCACCAGGCCAAGCAGCAGTGACGAGCGCGGGGTCGCTGCCAGCTAACAAGCTGATCCACGTTGTCGGCCCCCGCTATCGGGAAGGACAGGACAACCCGGCGCTCCTCGCCCAAGCGGTGCGAGCAGCGCTCTCAGCCGCTAAAGCTCATGGTTGCCGCTCGATAGCCATGCCTGCCATCTCCGCCGGCGTTTTCGGATACCCTCGCCAGGAGGCTTGCCGGGTCATCGTCCGGGCGATCCGAGACTGGCTTACCGCCGATGCCACGGCTTTCGATCAGGTGTTGTTGGTGGGCTTTGATGAAGCAGCAACGAACGACTTCGAAAGCGCTTTGCGCGAGACTGAACGCTGAATGAAGCGTGCGCTTGTCGCCATGCTGCTGGCATCGATCGCCTGTGGAGTGGATCCCACCCCTACAGCCACGCCAGGCGCCAGCGTCCCTGCGAGCACCGACGAGTTTTTCGCCTTTGTGCTCTCAGCAGAGGGTGAAGAGCTCACCTTCGACCCCGCCGAGATTCTCACTGGCGACGAGGCCCATGATGCGGCGGTAGCGGCGGGAGTGATCTCCGAAGACGAGGATCTGCCCAACGACTACTTCATCTCTAATCCCGAGGAAGACTCCCAATCTGCAGTCCTCAGCGCGGCCGGCTCGTTTGTGCTCCTTGGTTTCGATGCCGGCGGGGCGATCGAGGAAGTGACTGTCGACCGCGACGAACTCATCACAGCCCTTCAGGACGGCGAGGGCTACTACGGCATCGTCGTCGGGGAAACCCCCATGACCTTGGTGGTAAGCGGCGGTGAGATCATCGCCGCCAATCAGGTCTACTTTCCCTAGGTCAGCCTCGCCAGCGCCCTCGGTATCCTTACCGAGTGAGCGGCAAGACGCTTTTCGAAAAGGTATGGGACTCCCACCTGGTGCGCAGCGTGGCCGGAGAGCCCGACCTTCTCTACGTCGACATGCACCTCGTCCACGAGGTGACGTCACCCCAGGCGTTCGATTCTTTACGTATGCAGGGCCGAAAAGTGCGACGGCCCGACCTGACCCTCGCCACCATCGACCACGGTGTCCCCACCGCCAACCGCGAACTCGGAATCACCGACCCGATGTCGAAGATTCAGATCGACGCCCTCATTCGCAACTGCGACGAGTTCGGGGTCACGCTCTTCGGCCTCGACGACCCCCGCTCGGGGATCGTCCACATCATCGGGCCTGAGCAAGGAATAACTCAGCCGGGGATGGTGATCGTTTGCGGGGACTCCCACACGTCGACCCATGGGGCATTCGGCGCCCTCGCCTTCGGCATCGGAACGTCCGAAGTCGAACACGTTCTCGCCACGCAGACCCTTCCCCAAGACAAACCGAAGGCCATGGCCATCAGAGTCGATGGCGAACTTCCCAACGGTGTAACTCCCAAAGACGTGATCCTGGGAGTCATCGCCACGATCGGGACCGGGGGTGCCACCGGCCACGTCATCGAATACATGGGCTCGACCATCGAGGGCCTCTCGATGGAGGGGCGAATGACCATCTGCAACATGTCGATCGAGGCCGGTGCACGGGCGGGGATGATCGCTCCGGATGAAACCACTTATTCATACTTGGAAGGCCGGCCGTTCGCTCCCCGCGATTGGGAACCGACCCTCAAGATGTGGCGGCGACTGCCCAGCGATCCGGACGCCATCTTTGACACAGAACACAACTTCGCCGCCGCCGACTTCGTCCCATACGTGTCTTGGGGAACCAATCCCGGTCAAACGATTCCAATCACCGGCCGTATCCCCACACCGGAAGAAGCGGCCGACCCCACCGAGCGCGACTCAATCGAACGAGCCCTGGCGTACATGGATCTGCCCGGCGGGATCCCGATCACCGACGTCCGCATCGACCGAGTCTTCCTCGGATCCTGCACCAATGGCCGAATCGAGGACCTGCGGGCCGCCTCCCGAATCGTCGAAGGCCGAAAAGTTTCGCCGGGGGTCAGCGCCATGGTGGTGCCAGGCTCAGGCTTGGTGAAGCTCCAGGCGGAGGCCGAAGGGCTCGACCTGATCTTTAAAGAAGCCGGCTTTGAATGGCGCGACGCCGGATGTTCGATGTGCTTGGGGATGAACCCCGACATCCTCGCCCCCGGGGAGCGCTGTGCCTCAACCTCGAATCGCAATTTCGAGGGCAGGCAAGGGCCCGGTGGTCGTACGCATCTGGTTTCTCCGGCGATGGCAGCCGCGGCGGCCATTGCCGGTCATCTGGTTGACGTCAGGGACTGGCAATGAGCGCTCCGGTCACCAGCCGCCCGACCGCACCGAAGGCATATGGCTTCTCGACCCAGAAGAAGGGGATGCTCTCCTGGGAGAAGGTCCGCGACGCCCTGGCGGCGGCGACTCTGTATTGGATCGGGACTACCCGCCCCGACGGGAGCTCGCAGATCCACCCGATCTGGGGCGGATGGGTTGGCGAAACCGGTTATTTCGAAGGCGGGGACACCACCCGTTGGGCGCGCAACCTGGCTGGGGACCCGCGGGTGAGCTTTGGGGTCGACTCGGAGGGCATGCACATCAGCGGACGGGGAGTCGTGACCAAGGGGCAAGCCGGCGATCATTTCGCCGCCCTGGTGGCCAACTACGGGGCCAAGTACGAATACCGACCCGAGGGCGACGGGAGCTTTTGGAGGATTGCCCCGGATGTGATCATCGCCCTCGACATGTCCTCCATGGAGAGCTTTGCCACCTCCCCCACCCGCTTCGCGTTCGAGAAATGAAGCCGATCTCTGTTATCCGCGGTCGCCTGGCACCGCTCCCACGGGCGAACGTCGACACCGACCAGATCATGCCAAAGAAGTATCTGAAGCGGGTCGAACGTACCGGCTACGGCGAATTCGTCTTCGCCGAGTGGCGGGAGGCCGACCCCAATTTCGTCCTCAACCTCTCTAAGTATCAAGGCGCAAACATTCTCGTCACCGGTCCCAATTTTGGAAGCGGTTCCTCCCGGGAGCACGCGCCATGGGGGCTGCAGGATTGGGGCTTCGAGGCGATCGTGGCGCCGTCGTTCGCCGACATCTTTTTCAGCAACTGCACCAAGATCGGTTTGCTGCCGGTGGTTTTGAGTGAGAAGGAAGTTGCCTGGCTGATGGAGTTGGCTGAGGCCGAGCCGGAAGCGGTGGTCGAGGTGAACCTGCCCAAGCAAGAAGTCACCGCCGACGGGTTTGTGGCCGATTTCCCGCTGGATCCCTACACGCGGTGGCGCCTCGAAAACGGGCTCGACGACATCGAGCTGACCCTAAGGCACACCGAGGCCATCGATGAGTTCGAGGCCGGCCGATCGCCAAATTTTCCGTCGCTCACATGATGGGCACTAGATCGACCCGATCGGTGATAACTCCGTCGACTCCCAGGTCAAGGAGTCGTTTCATCTCCTGAACCTCGTTGATCGTCCAGACATGGACGAGCTTGCCGAAGCGATGGGCGACCTCAATCAGTTGATTGGTTACCACCGGAACCCCGTACCAAGTGACCGGAACCTGGAGCGCCACCGTCGTCGAACCAAAGGGGCCGACTCCCCCCACCCGGCCAGCCACGATTGCCTTCACGGTTTCTGCGGGACCGGTCGAGGTTGCAAGCTCCTCTCCGCAGATTTCTCGGACCCGGAGCAGCCGATCGGTGGAGAACGAGCCCACGACCAAGCGATTGGCGAGGTGGCGGTCCTTGATCATCCGAGCGAGCGGCTCAACGACGCCATCGTTCTTGATGTCGACCACGAACCCGAAGTCGGGAAACGCCTCCAGGACCGAGGCGAAGGTGGGAACGCCGACTCCCTGACCTCGAAAGGGATACGCGTTGCCAATGCGGTGGTGGTAGCCGGCATCGAGAAGTTGCAGATCTCGGGCACTGAGCGACCCGATTGGGCCTGACCCGTCGGTAGTCCGGTCTAAGTACGCGTCGTGGAAGCAATGAAGTATCCCGTCGGCGCTCACCCGGAGGTCGGTTTCGATGAATTTCGCGCCGTAGCCGGCGGCTTTCTCGAAGCCGATCATGGTGTTCTCAGGCCACAGGAGCCGTGAACCGCGGTGGGCGATGATCACCGGCTCCGACCGGTGGAAGAGTGTCTCCATCTCACTCAACGCGCATCAGACGCGACTCGGCCGCGTCTGATCGACGACAAAGGGAGAAGCTATGTGGAAACGCGGTCTTTGAGGCCCTTAGCGGGAGCAAAGTGGACGTACTTGCGAGCGGGGATCGAGATCTCTGCCCCGGTGGCGGGGTTGCGGCCCTTGCGAGCGGAGCGGCTCTTGGTGGAGAACGTTCCAAAACCCGAGATCGTCACCTTTTCTCCCGCGTCGAGCTCGACGGCGATGATTCCCTGGCCAGGATCGGTATCGAAGATGGCATCGATGATCTCGGCAGCTGCGGCCTGAGTCATATCGATTTTCTTGGCGAGCTTCTGTGCCATTTCCGTCTTGTTCACTTGCCCTCCTTGGGGGTTTGCGACTTTACGCGGGCTGCGTCTCGGAGTGCCACCTTAGGCAAGATCGGATTCTGGGGCCAGGCTGCCAACGACAATATCTCCTTGTTTCACAACGGTTTTCACCAGATTTCGATCAGGCCGGTAGGCGAGGTGCCGGTAGGAATCTGACTCGAGGACGAGGACATCGCCGAAGTCGCCCGGACGTAGCCGACCCTTATTCATCTCCTCCAAAGCCAGAGCTCCTCCTCTGGTCGCCGACCAGAGGGCCTGGTCGAGCGTCAACCCCATGTCGAGGCATGCAACCGCCATCACGAGCTGCATCGAAACCACATATGAGGTTCCCGGGTTGCAGTCGGTTGCCAAAGCCACCGTCGCTCCCAGGTCCCACAGGAGCTTGCCGGGTGCCTGTCGGGCTCGTATCGACCAAGAAGCCGTTGGGCAAAGCACGGCCACCACTTTCGAGTCGGCCAGAGCCTGCGCCTGCTGCTCGTCGATGTGCTCGAGATGATCGGCACTGACGGCTTCGAGTTCGATGGCCAGCTCGACGCCCCCGGTGTTGCCGAGCTGATTGGCATGGAGACGGGGACGCAGTCCGTAACGCTTTCCGGTCTCGAGCACCCGCCGGGCTTCGGGAACGGAGAAGGCGCCTTCGTCGCAGAAGACGTCGCAATAGGTGGCACTGGCCGCGACCACCGGCATCATGGTTTCGAGCAGGGCGATGTAAGCGGAGCGATCGTCGCTGAACTCTGGAGGCACCACGTGCGCCCCGAGGAAGGTTGTGACCACGTCCACCGGCAGCGCCTCGCCGACCTGGCGCCCCACCTCTAAGGAGGCAACCTCCGTAGCGAGATCGAGGCCGTATCCGCTCTTGATCTCGATCGTGGTGGTCCCCTGCTCGAGCATTTGCCCCGCCCGCTCGATGGCCGATGCCAGCAGGTCCGTTGGGGACTCTGCTCTCGTGGCCGCCACCGTCGAGGTGATTCCTCCTCCGGCGGCCTGCACTTCGAGATAAGTAGCCCCTTGCAATCTCAACGCAAACTCGTCGCTTCGATCGCCGCCGAAGACGAGATGAGTGTGGGGATCGACAAAGCCGGGAATCACCGCCTTTCCCTGGCAATTCATCTCTGGCAGCTCGCCATATCGAACGGGGAGATCGCCTCCGGCCCCCACCCAGACAACTTGACCGTGGCGTATCGCCAGTGCCGCGTCCTCGATCACCCCCAACCGACTGCCGGAGCGGGGATCGTTGGTGACCAACTCCGAAATCCCTGTGAGCACCAGGTCCCCAGTCGCTGGGCGGGCCGAAGGCAACGCCACCTCGCGGGCAAGCTCAATACACCCCTGACAGATCGCCACCCGGTCGGGTCCTGCCACCAATCTGCCCGCTTGATCCTGACTCCTTCCGCAGAACGAGCAGCGCAGAGCACGAGCCATGGGCGGAGGGTACCGATGGTTAACTTCTCATCATGAGCGGGGAGAACGCCCAACAGACCGAAGCCGAGGCGGCGCCCCCGCGCAATCGGATTCCACCCGGATCTCCCGTAGGTGCAGGCCAGTTCGCTACCGCGGCCCTGGCGGGCATCGCCGCGGTGGAAATAATCTCCGGACTGACCGCGATCGTCACGCTCGCCCGCATCGACGCCCGCCGCGCCGAGCTTGTCGGCAGCGATCCGTCCTTCACCGATGGGTGGGAGGCAGGACTCAGCCTGGCGTATGTAGGTGTCTTTCTCATCGTGGTGATTGCCTGGATGATCTGGCAACACCAGGCTCACGCCAACCTGCGAGCCCTCACCAAGACTCGCTATTCACCAGCCGTGGTGTGGTTTTACTTGGTCCCAATACTCGGTCTGGTAATTCCTTACCGCGGGATCGCCGAGCTTGCTAAGGCCGGCAATGATCGCCCCGTCGTACGCCGAGGCTGGTGGGGAGCTTTCCTGTTTTCCAACGCCCTCGGCGGAGCAACCATCCTCAACGCCGACATTTCGTTGGCAGCGACGCGGATCCTCTCGCTCTTGTCGTCGGTCGCGGCGGTGGTGGCGGCCGTGCTGGCGATGCGAATCGTCAGCATGGTCAATACCGGGCTTTGGGCCCGCCGTGCCCTGGCGGGTTGGCCAACCGGACCGAGACCGCTCTCCCGCCGGACCACGCTCGCCTGGAGCATTGGCACCGGGGCGCTCACCCTGGCCAGTGCCGTTGGTTTTGGGATGGTGTACCCGACCTTGATCGAGACCCTCGAGCAGGTCCCGGTCAACAACATCCAATTCGCCGTCGGCGACTGTTTCAACGATGTCGAGGGTGAGTACGAATTCGTGAGCTGCGAACGTCCCCACTACGCCGAGGCCTATCGGGTAGCCGATCATCCCGATCAGGCCTTTTACCCGGGGGCGGCCCGTCTGGCCGATTGGGCCGAGCCCTTTTGCTATCGCTACTTCGAGAGCTACACCGGCATTGCCTACCAGGACTCGGACCTCGACTTCGGATATCTATATCCCACCGAGGGGTCATGGAACGGGGGTGACCGCGAGGTGATCTGTTTCGTGTTCCGACTCTCGGGAGAAGACCTGACCGATCGGGTGGGGACGCCCGCCGTTTAGAGGGGGATGCGAACGCCGCGTTCGGATGCCACCGAACGGGCTTTCTCATAGCCGGCGTCGGCGTGTCGAAGGACCCCCATGGCCGGGTCGTTCGTCAGCACTCGCTCCAGGCGAAAGGCACCATCGGGAGTGCCATCAGCAACCACCTGGGCTCCCGCATGGATCGATTTGCCGATGCCCACTCCACCGCCGTGATGGACCGCCACCCAAGCCGCCCCGGACGAGGCGTTAACGAGGGCATTGAGAATCGGCCAGTCGGCCACCGCGTCAGAACCGTCGGCCATTGCCTCGGTCTCCCGATACGGCGAGGCGACCGATCCCGAATCGAGATGGTCGCGTCCAATCACGATGGGAGCCTTGACCTTTCCCTCCGCCACCAGTTCGTTGAACGCCAGGCCCGCCTTGTCACGTTCGCCGTAGCCCAGCCAACAGATCCGCGCCGGTAGGCCCTGGAACGGAATCCGCTCTGCCATCCGGAGCCAGCGCTGCAAGGGAGCGTTGTCGGGGAACAAGGCGGCGACCTCGCGATCGGTAGCGGCGATGTCGGAACGATCGCCCGACAATGCCACCCAGCGAAAAGGACCGAGTCCCTCGCAAAACAGAGGTCGGATGTAGGCAGGGACAAAGCCCGGGTAGGAAAAGGCGTCGGCATAGCCGCCCAGCAAGGCTTCGCCGCGCAGATTGTTGCCGTAATCGAAAACTTCCGATCCCGCCTTCTGGAAATCGACCATGGTGTGACAGTGCTCCGCCATTGCCCGCCGGCTCTCGGCGATGTACCGCTTGGGATCCGCTTGTCGCAGCTCCGTTGCCGCCTCCAGTGTGAAGTGATTGGGCACGTACCCATTGAGCGGGTCGTGGGCCGAGGTTTGGTCGGTCACTATGTCGACGGAAAATTGGCGACGACGAACCTCGGCAAAGACGTCGGCCGCATTGCCCTGTAAGCCGATCGAAAGTGCTCGTCTTTCCCTCCGTGCCGATTCGGCAAGCGCCAGCGCCTCGTCGAGATCGACGGCAGCCTGATCGACGTATCCGATCTCCAGCCGACGTTGGATGCGAGAGGGATCGACTTCGACTACGAGCGCCACGCCCCCGTTCATGGTTATCGCCAGCGGTTGTGCACCCCCCATGCCGCCGAGCCCAGCCGTAAGCGTGACGGTCCCAGAGAGCGTCCCTCCGAAACGCTGCTCGGCCAGGGCGACGAAAGTTTGATAAGTGCCTTGCAATATTCCCTGGGTTCCGATGTAGATCCAGGAGCCCGCCGTCATTTGCCCGTACATCATCAGGCCCGCCGCTTCGAGCTCCCAGAACTTCTCCCACGTGGCCCATTCGGGGACCAATAGCGAGTTGGCGATCAGGACCCGGGGAGCGAGCGGATGAGTAGTGAGAATTCCGACCGGCTTCCCGGATTGGACGAGCAGGGTCTCGTCGGATTCGAGGGCGAGGAGAGAATCGATGATCGCCGCTAAGGCTTGTGGGTTGCGGGCAGCCTTACCTGTTCCTCCGTAGACGATCAGGCGCTCGGGATCCTCGGCTACCTCGGGATCGAGGTTGTTCTGGAGGCAGCGCAATGCCGCTTCCTGCAACCAGCCTTTAGCGTGGAGCTCGGGGCCGTGGAAGGTCGGCGGTATCACCGATCCATTCTTGCTTAAAAATGGTCCCGTTTATGCGGCCATTAGTACGCAGGGATGGTTAGGAGTCGAGAAGGGCGCGGATCGAGCGGACCAAGTCGGCGGCCGCTTGGGAGCGGGCCTCGTCGAGATCGTTGGTCGAGACCCACTTCAATAGCTGTTCGAGCTCGTTGACCAGCTCGTCAGAACCGCTGGTATCGGCCAAGACGAGAAATGGTTCCTTGGCAGGCAACGCCTCGACCTCAGCCGGTTCGGGCTCCGCCGGTTCCGGCCTAACCGGTTCGGGCTCAATCGGTGTCGGCTGGAAGGCGGGCGGGTCGACCTCCGGCTCGAGCGACGAGGTGAAGAAGTCGTCATCGGACGGAGTGATCCGCCGCCCCAGTTCGCTCCCCGCCCAGAGCGGCTCGGGATCCGCGTCGGCGCCCGAGTCGATCAGCCGCATCGGGGGATCGATGGAGAGAACCGTTACCTCAGGGACTTTCTCCATTGGCTCCTCGGAGGGCAGGTCCTCGTTTTCTGTCCGATTGGCGCGGGCCGCCTCGATGAGCTCGCGCAGGCGCCTGACATTGGCAGGTGCCTCGGGCGGAGGGTCCTGCCAGACAATGTTGTCGGCCAGCGACGGGGCCGACGGTGGAGCTGGCTCTGGCGCCACCGGCTCCGCCACCTTGGCGGCCTTGCGGGCGCTACCCAGGAGTTTCTGGCGGAATCCCTGGGCTACCTCGACGATCGGGTTCTTGGCCAGCTGGGGAAGAGCCTCGTACGAGAAAGCGAGGGCATCGTCGGCCAGGAAGATGGCGCGGTCGTCACCGAGGAGGAGATCGAAACGGTTCCCCTCGATGCGCTCGGCCTTTACTTGCGAGACCGACCAAGTGCCCAGGGTTTCCCCGCCCGCCACGATCTCAACCCGTCCCCCCACCATGTTCAGGGTGGTCTTGAGCCAGCCTTCAGAGTCGCCTTGTGTCTGCAGTGAACCGCTAAATCGCATGAAGTGAATTCCTCCGACACTCATATCGGAGAATCGCCGTCTTCCCTACAGGTTTTTCCAACCGCAGATCTCGTCGAGCCGCCCGCTCTCGACGAAATCAGCCACCTCCTCGATCTCACCACTGATCGGCCGATCGGCCGTCAGCGCCGTCACGAAAGCCCGAATCCCCTGCCAGATCGCCGCCACTCCCGGGGCTGGACGGAGAGGCTGGCGAAATTCGATGCCCTGAGCAGCCACCACCAGCTCGGCGGCGATAACCAGAGCGATGTTGTCGAGAATCTCCAAAAGCTTGCGCCCCGCCCCCCAACCCATGGACACGTGATCTTCCTGCGAACCCGAGGTCGGTATCGAATCGACCGAGGCGGGATGAGAAAGCACGCGACTCTCGGCTACCAGGGCGGCCGCGGTGTACTGCGCCAGCATGTATCCGGAATGAAGACCCGCCGAGGGCGAAAGGAATGGAGGCAACCCCGAGGAGTGCTGTGGATCGAGCATGCGATCGATGCGCCGCTCTGAGATCGACCCCAATTCGGTGACAGCGATGCCCAGGAAATCGAGGATGAACGCCAAAGGCGCTCCGTGAAAGTTGCCACCGGAGACAACCTCGGCCGTCTCGGGAAAGACGATCGGGTTGTCGACCACCGAGCCCAGTTCGATCGTCGCCACGCGGCGAGCATGCTCGATGGTGTCCACCACCGCCCCATGAACCTGGGGTGCACAACGAAGCGAGTAAGCATCCTGCACGGCGTGGACGAAATCGTCGGTATGGCTGGCGCCAATCTCCGAGCCTTCGAGCAACTTCCCGATCCGACGAGCCGACCGAACCTGGCCCGGGTGTGGTCGCAACTCGTGAATACCAGACCGAAAGGGACGAACAGAGCCGACAAGTGCTTCGACCGCCATTGCGCACGCGGCGTCGGCAGCCCGGGCCAGCCGGGCTGCCCGATCGATGCCGAGACAGGCCATGGCCAGCATTCCCTCGGTCCCGTTGAGAAGAGAAAGGCCTTCCTTGGCCTCGAGCCGAAGCGGCTTGATCCCTGCTGCGGCCAGCCCCTCGCTCGCCGCGAGCACGCGGTTTTCCCATTTCAGGCGGCCTTCGCCGATCAACGGCAAAGCGAGATGGGCAAAGGGCGCCAGATCACCCGACGCCCCCACCGATCCGAGCCGAGGAACCACCGGAAGGAGGTCTGCCCTCAGTAGATCAAGAAGGCGCTCGACCACGACCGGCCGCACCCCCGAGTGCCCCTGGCTCAAGGTCCGGGCTCTAAGGAGCAGCATCGCCCGGACGATCTCGTCAGGTAGGGCATCGCCAACCCCGGCTGCATGGCTGCGGAGGAGAT
>JAICGW010000077.1 GCA_025922945.1 Acidimicrobiia bacterium
AACTGGCGATGCAATTCGGCTTCCGCCTCCTCGGCCCAACGCACGAGCGTCGAGTGATGCCAGATGCCGGCCGCATCGGTGTCCATCCATTGCACCCTCCGCTCGATGGTCTGAATGGGTGTGGTCATGCCAGCTCCGCCAAGAAAGCGACGGCGGCCTCCGTTACGGGGCCCGGGTCGGAAAGATGGGGCGAGTGTCCGGCCTCCTTGATCAGCAGCCGCTTGGTTGGGCCGCTCACCCGCGATTCGATTGCGTCGAGCTGGGCAGTTGTTCCGAACTCGTCACTTTCTCCCTGGACGAGAAGCACCGGGCATTCAATGGTCGGGAGAAACTCCTCGATGTTCCAGTCCCGAAAGGAAGGGTGGAGCCAGATGTCGTTCCACCCCCGAAAGGTCGCCTCGGGGTCGCGGTGGTACTTGGCCATACGAGTGGCGAGATCGGTGGAACGGAACTCCTCGAGAGCGGCGTTGATGCCGACCAGAGAACGGTCCTCGACAAAGACGTGGGGCGCGATCAAGACCAGACCTCCCACCGAGGACCCCGCGCCGGCGAATATCAGGGCGATGGAGGCGCCGTCGGAGTGCCCGACCAGGATGGGTGTCCGATGCACGAACGTTCCGAGCAGCTCGGGCAGCACGACTCTCGCCTCATCGTGCATGTAGCCCGGCCGGCGCGGGTCTTCGAGCGCCTCCGACCAGCCATTGCCGTAGCGCGAATACATCAGTCCCCGCCGCCGGGCGGCGGCGCACAGACTCTCCGGAAACCCTCGCCAGAGCTCGATGCTGCCAAGGCCTTCGTGCAGGAAAACCAGCGGAGCTCGCGCGCTGTCGGGACCGATCCAGCGATACGCGAGACTGCGACCGGCGATAGTCGCCCGTTCCTCGGTCCGAGCGGCGCCCATTGAGCCAGCCTAAACCCGATCGTTACAGTGGCTGGGGGATGAGAAACGCCAGCGTCATCGTCGATGCCAACCTCGAAGCTGGTCGAGGCGAGGCTACGGCGATCATCACCAACGACAACGAGCGCTTGACGTTCGCGGAGCTCCATCGAGCCGTTTGTCGCATGGCGGCCGAGCTGGCAGAGCTCGGGGTTCGGCGCGAGGAACGAGTCCTGTTGGTCCTCGACGACACCCCGGCCTTTCCTGCTGCTTTCCTGGGAGCGATGCGGATCGGGGCGGTGCCGATCCCGGTCAATTTCCAGGCCCGCCCGGAGGATTTCGGCTACTTCCTCGGCGACTCCTACGCCGTGGCTGCGATCGTCGACGACGCCTTTCTCGACAAAGTCTCACCAGAGCTCGAGATGCGTCGCCACGTGCGCCGGATCAGTCCAGATCTCTGGCGGGGAGAAGCGGAGGAGGTCGATCCGGTCCCGGTCCATGCCGACGACGCCGCGTTCTGGCTTTACAGCTCGGGATCGACCGGAGCCCCGAAAGGGGTGATTCACCGGCATGGGGACATGGAGGCAACGTCGTCGCTCTATGCCGAGCCGGTGCTGGGACTCAAGGCCGGTGAGACCGTCTTCTCCAGCACCAAGCTCTATCACGCCTACGGGCTCGGAAACAACCTCACCTTCCCGCTCTCGGTCGGGGCCACCTCGGTGTATCTGACCGGGCGGCCCACTCCCGATCGTCTCTTCGAGCGGGTCAGCACCCACCGCCCCGACATCTTCTTCTCGGTGCCGGCGCTTTACAACGCAATGTTGGCGCACCCCGAATTCGAAAACACCGATTGGTCACCGGTGCGCTTGGGGGTGTCGGCCGCCGAGCCTCTCCCCCCAGAGATCTGGCATCGCTTCTTCGAAAAGACCGGAGTCGAGATTCTCGATGGGCTCGGATCGACCGAGATGCTCCACATCTACTGCTCGAATCGCGCGGGGTCGGTGGAACCCGGTTCGTCGGGCTCGCCGGTGGAGGGATACGAGTTGATGTTGCGCGACGAGGAAGGGGAACCGGTCGCCGACGGGGAGGCAGGCGAGATGTGGGTGCGGGGTCCGAGCGCCTTCGCCGGCTATTGGCACCAAGCCGAGCGGACGCGCGAAAAGTTGGTCAAAGGCTGGTTCGCCTCCGGCGATCGCTATCACCGCAACCCCACCGGCAACTACGTCTATGAGGGTCGGGTCGACGACATGATGAAGGTCGGTGGCCTCTGGGTGAGCCCGATCGAGATCGAGAATCGCTTGATCGAGCACCCCGCCGTGCGGGAGGCGGCCGTGGTGTCGGTGCTGGTCGACAATGCCTCCCGCATCAAGGCCTCGGTGATCCTGGTCGAGGCCCAGAGTGGGGATGACCTGCTCGCCACCGAGCTCCAGGAATGGTGCAAGGCGGCCCTGCTGCGCTATCAGTACCCGCACCTGGTCGAGTTCGTCGAGGACTTTCCGCGCACGACCACGGGCAAGATCCAACGCTTCAAACTCCGCACCTAACCCTTCTTGCGTAAATCTCGTCACGTAAACGTGACGAGATTTACGCAAGAAAGGATGCGACCTGCTGAACGACGTACCTTGGTCGATTGACAAGGTCCCAGTACGTGAAGCGCAGATAGCTCCAGCCGATCTGACTCAGCTGGTTTCCTTGCATTCGGTCCACCTGGAAGGCTCTTTGATTGCCGTGATATTCGAATCCATCGATAAAGATCGCGAGCCGATTCGTGACGTAGGCGAAGTCGCATCGACAAACGAACCATCCATCGTCGGTACGGATTTCTAGCTGTTGGACAGGTTCAGGGAGCCCGAACTCGCGCGAGATCTTCAGGTAAATGTCCTCGGCCCAACTCTCGGTCTTGTCCGGAAACATCTGCAGGCTGCGCAAGAGGGATTTGGCGGGTCCTACTCCCCGGCGACCCTTCCTCGCCACCCGCCGCACGATCGCGCCCACACTCTCGGCATCCACCAAACCCAGCCGATTGCCTCGGTGATAGATCTCCGGTACAGCCGTGCGGAAAACCGCACCGACATCAACCACGGTACGAGACGGGACCGTTATCGGTATTCCGCGATGCACCGTGATGTCATCAGCGATCAGATCCAATGACTCGTGGACGTTGAATGCTCTGTGGTTACGGTCCCACCTGGGAACCACGACGTCCACTCGCCCGCCCGACGTATTTAGCATCCCCCAGAGCGCCGCAGCAGTCATATGAGACGCCGCGGCCCCCGCTCCCGAGGAGAGGACGGCGATCGCGACCTCCTGTTCCCACGTCTTGGGAGCAGCGCCAATGACCAGGGCACCTGGGGCCGCCTCATAGATCACGCCCAGCTCAAGCCGGCGGAGTGTTTGCCGGTAGCTGAGTCCGCAGCAGTAAGCCTCCTCCCAGGTGGCAACCCCAAAGCGTCGCTTGGCAAGCTCGACTAGGAGTCCATCAGCGCGACATACCACTCACCGGTCATAGCGCGCGGCAGGTCTGGGGTCTACCCCCTCGTTCTGGCGTAAATCTCGTCACGTAGACGTGACGAGATTTACGCCAGAATGGGTGACGTGGAGCCGCTCTACTACGCCGACTACCTCCAGCTCGACCGCCTCCTCTCGTCCCAGGACTTGGAGTCAGCTAAGCAGGGGGAGACGGTCCACGACGAGATGCTCTTCATCATCGTCCACCAGGCCTACGAGCTCTGGTTCAAGCAGATCCTCTGGGAGATCGACGAGATCTCCGATCTGTTCTCGCAACCGACCATCGACGAGAGCGAGATGCTTCAGATCGTCCGCCACCTCGATCGCATCACCGAAATCCAGAAGTTGCTCATCGCCCAAATCGACGTGCTCGAAACGATGACCCCGCTCGACTTCCTCGAGTTCCGCGACTATCTCATCCCCGCCTCGGGCTTTCAGAGCGCTCAGTTCCGCTTGATCGAGAACCGTCTCGGCGTTCGACCCGGGGACCGGGTCCGACTCGCCGGCTCGCCCTACACCACCGCCTTCAGCGAGGAGGATCGGAGCCGGGTCGAGGCGGCCGAGAAGCAACCCAATCTGTTTGAGTTGGTCGATCGCTGGCTCGCCCGCACTCCCTTCCTCGAGCAGGGCGATTTCGTTTTTTGGGACCAGTACCGCGAGGCCGTCCATGCGGTCTTGGATCACGACCGGAGGGTGATCGAGAAGAACCCCAACCTCACGGCCGGCGAGCGGGAGGAGCAACTCCGATCCTTCGACCACACCTTCGACCTCTTCGAGGCGATCTTCGATCCCGAGCGACATGAGCGACTGCTCGCTACCGGCGAGCGGCGGCTCTCGTTCACGGCGTTTCAGGCCGCCCTCTTCATCAACCTCTACCGGCACGAGCCGGCATTGCAGGAGCCATTCCGGTTGGTCACCCTCCTGGTCGACATCGATCAAGGATTCACCGCCTGGCGTTACCGCCACGCCCTGATGACCGTGCGAATGATCGGTCGCCGGGTCGGCACAGGGGGCTCGGCCGGGGCCGCCTTCCTCACCCGGTCGGCGGAGAAGAGCCGGGTCTTCTCGGACCTTGTTCAGCTGGCCACATTCATGATTCCCCGCTCCGCCCTCCCCGAACTTCCCCCTGAGGTCGAAGGGCGGATGCGGTTTCGCTTCGAAGACGAGGCGTGACCTACCGCCACCTCTTCGGCCGATTCCTCGACTCTCATCCGGAGCGGCTGCACTTCGCCGCCCATAGCCATCATCCGTGGCCCGACGTCACTTACGACGCCCACCAGCGCTGGTGGGAGGACTCGGCTCAAGGCATGGACGACAAATGGGAAGGTTTCTTCGCCGATTTCATTCCCCGCCTGCGGGGGAGGTTGGGACGGTTGTTGAACCTGGGCGACGGCGCCACCATCGCCTTTGCCCCCAACACCCACGAGTTGGTCAATCGGGTGTTTTCCACGCTCCCGACTCCGGTCGAGATCGTCACCACGACTGCCGAGTTCCACTCCTTCGATCGCCAGGTGCGTCGATGGGAGGAGGCCGGCTGGGCAAAAGTCACCAGGATCGGGGCGGAGCCCTTCGCGAGCTTCCCCGAACGATTCCTCGACCGCAGCGGCCGGGCCGACCTCGTCTACCTCAGTCAGGTCTTCTTCGACTCTGGGTTTGTCGTCCCCGACCTCGCCGCCCTGATTGACAGCCTTCCGAATTCACCGACGGTGATCATCGACGGATACCACGGCTTCATGGCCAGACCGCAAGATCTCGCCCCTCTCGCCCATCGCGCTTTCTTTGTCGCCGGGGGCTACAAGTACGCCATGGCGGGCGAGGGAGCGGCGTTTATGCATTGCCCGCCGGGGAAAGGCGAACGACCGATCGACACCGGGTGGTACGCCGGATTCGGGGCCCTCACCGATCGCGTCGACGAGGTTTCTTACGGGGCGAACGGTGATCGATTCTGGGGGGCCACCCAGGACGGCTCCGGCCTGTATCGCCTGGAGGCGGCGTTGGAGATGTTCGAAGCCAACGGCATCACTCCGCAGGTGATCCAGGGCCACGTCGCCGCCCTGCAAGAAGATTTCCTCGACCGAGGCCCTGCCCTGGGTGAGCTGCTCCCTCCGTCCGAGTTCGAACGGGGAAGCTTCCTCACCTTTCGCCGTCGTGATGCAAACGATCTCTATCGACGCCTCCACAACCGAAGAGTCATCACCGATTATCGGGGAGACCGGTTCCGCATTGGCTTCGGCATCTACCACGAACCAGAGGACGTTTATCGACTGGTCAGCGAGCTTCAGACCATCGAGTCGCAGATCTAACTTCCGGCATTTCCAAAGCGCCTCGGCCTGGCCGGTTGTAACCTTATCGGCGGTCACAAACGTGGCCGGGAGACTCGGGAGGAATCATGAGGGGACGTCTTTTCGTCGCCATTCTCGTTTTCGGGCTCATTACCGCGCTGGCGCTTCCGGCGCTCGCAGCACAGCCCACCAACCCCAACTGCTGGGGTGTGGTCAGCTCACAACGAGCGCAGCAGGGCGGTTTGGGCGAGCACAGCTCGTCCTTCGACGAACCCCGACTTGGACTCGGAAACGTCGCCCGCCTTGTGCTCGGAGAGGGTGCTCATGTCAGCGACCTGGGTACGGCGCTGGCGGGGCTCGACGAAATCGAGGCCACCAGCTGTCCATAACCGGGAGTTGAGCCGCTTTGGAACGGGCTACGTGACGGCCGGAATCTTCTCCATCGCCTGACGGACGGCTTCTTCGGGGTAATCGAAGTCCTCGAGGCCGCCGTCGAGGAAGGCCCGGTACGCACCCATGTCAAAGTGGCCGTGCCCGCAGAGAGCAGTGAGGATCACTGTCTCTTCCCCGCTCGCCTTCGCCTGTAACGCCGCTCGCACCGTCGAGGCGATGGCGTGCGTAGGCTCGGGAGCCGGAACGATTCCTTCGGCGCGGGCGAATTGCACCGCCCGCTCGAAGCATTCCACCTGGCCGATGGCCTCGGCCTCCAACAAGCCCAGCTCCTTGAGATGGGAGACGAGCGGGGCCATGCCGTGATAACGCAGGCCCCCCGCATGAATGGGGCTGGGGACGAAATCGTGGCCCAGTGTGTGCATCTTCACCAACGGCGTCATCCCGATGGTGTCGCCGAAGTCGTAGGCATAAACCCCTTTGGTCAGCGAGGGCGAAGCGGTGGGCTCAACGCAGCGAATGGTGGGGGACATCTTCCCGGCCAGCTTCTCGCGAATGAACGGGAAGGAGAGGCCGCCGAAGTTGGAGCCACCGCCCGTGCATCCGACCAACAAATCGGGCTTCTCCTCGATCATCGCCAGCTGTTTCAACGATTCTTCGCCGATCACGGTCTGGTGCATCAATACATGATTGAGCACGCTGCCCAGTGAGTATTTGGTGGAGGGATCGGAGGCGGCCGCCTCCACCGCCTCGGAGATGGCGATGCCAAGGCTCCCGGGGGACTCAGGATCCTGGGCGCGAATCGTGCGACCGGCATTGGTGAGGTCGGAGGGGCTCGAATGAACGGTCGCCCCGAAGATCTCCATCAGCGTTCGCCGGTAGGGCTTCTGCTGAAAGGAGATCGCCACCTGCCACACCTCACATTCGAGATCGAACTGCGCACACGCAAAGGCGAGTGCGCTTCCCCACTGGCCGGCTCCAGTTTCGGTGGTCAGTTTCTTGGTTCCCTCCTGGGCGTTGTAGTACGCCTGAGGGACGGCCGTGTTGGGCTTGTGCGAGCCCACCGGACTGACACCCTCGTACTTGAAGTAGATGCGGGCCGGGGTGTCGAGAGCCTTCTCCAGGCGGCGGGCGCGATAAAGCGGGGTGGGCCTCCACATCCGGTAGACGTCGAGGACTGCACCGGGGATGTCCACGTATCGATCCTGGCTGACCTCTTGCCCGATCAAGGCCATTGGAAAGAGCGGGGCGAGGTCGTCGGGGCCGATGGGCTGATGGGTCCCCGGGTGCAGCACCGGCGGGGCCGGTTCGGGAAGGTCGGGCTGGATGTTGTACCAGGCCTCGGGAATCTCGGACTCGTCAAGGATGACCTTGGTCAGCTCGTTCATATTCACCCTTTCCTTGTCTCGACCGGCTCCCAGGTGAGGCCGGTCGGGCCTATATACGTTGAATCAGGTCGGATCAACCGACCGGTGCGTTGTTGCTCGAGGCAGTGAGCAATCCATCCCGCCACTCGTCCCGCGGCGAAGGTGGGAGTGAAGAGCGGAATCTCGAGCCCGATGCCGTGGAGGAGGAGAGCGGTAAAGAATTCGACGTTGGTTTTGAGATTGCGACCGGGCTTGTACTCCTCCAGGAGCTTCAGGGCGGTGGCTTCGACCGACTTCGCCAGGTCGTAGAGACCCATGTCACCCTCGCTGGCGAACATCCGCTCGGCGGCATCGGCCAGGACGTCGGCGCGGGGATCCCTCACCTTGTACACCCGGTGACCGAAACCCATCAGGCGTTCTTCGTTATCGAGCTTGGCCCTGATCACTTCCTCTGCCCGATCGGCGGTGCCAATCTCGAAGACCATGTCGAGGGCGGGCCCGGGAGCCCCACCATGGAGAGGGCCTTTCAATGCTCCAATCGCGCCGGTGACGGCCGAGACCATGTCCGACTGGGTGGCAATGATCACCCGGGCGGCGAAGGTGGAGGCGTTGACGCCGTGGTCGGCGACGGTGTTGAAGTAGGTCTCGAGCGCGCGCACCGTCGCCGGACCCGGCTCGGCACCGGTCAACATGTAGAGATAGTTGGCACTGCGACCGAGCGTGGGGCTGGGAGGGATGGGCTCCTGTCCGGTCAAATATCGCCAGTAGGTGGCGACGGTGGGCGGGACTCGGGCAGCGACGGCCTTGGCCCTGGTGAAATCATCGACGTCGCCGAGGTCAATGTCGAAGGTGGCGGCGGCCATTCGGAGCGCGTCCATCGGCGCCACCTGATGATGCGCGGCTTGCTCAAGCAAGGAATGTGTGGCCGATGGAAGGACGCGGTAAGTCGCCATGGTCGACTTGAACTCGTCCAGCGTCGCCTTATCGGGAAGCTCTCCTCGCCAAAGGAGAAAGGCCACCTCTTCGAAGCTGGCGTGCGCAGCGATGTCTTCGAGCGCATAACCGGCGATGATCAGGCGCCCGTTTTGGCCGTCGACTAACGACAGACTGGTTTCGGCAGCGACTACGCCTTCGAGGCCGGGCCGATATGTCTCTGCCGTCACCAATTTCATCGTATAGGAGTGGTCGACGGCGCGCCTCATCCGATTCTGTGGGCTGTTATGCCACCTTTTGCCGGACTGCGAACCCTGGGTTCGCAAAAAAGAAGAACGGGCCCCACCCGGGGCCCGTTCTTCGTCTACGCAGGTAAACCGCTACCGAGGCGGATAGATGGACTCGTAATAGGTGCCGAGTTGGCGCCGGTAGTCCTCGTCCATCGGCATATCCGGATCCAGCAACGGTGAGTTCTTCACCTGCTCCTTGGTGAGGTTCAGATAAACACGCTGATCGTCGAGGTCGACATCGGTGATTGCTCCTGCCGGGATCATGACTTTCTTGCCGAAGATCCACGGCCCGGTGTCAACCACGATGTAACCCGCACCGACCTCTCGCGACGTCTCGTCAATCTGGCCGATCCCACCGTCAGCCGCTTCTACCGAGAACCCAGAGATGTTGTCCGACTGGCCCAGCATGTCCGTTCTGTAGGTCCAAAGTTCCGTGTCCATGTATTTCACCCCCGTCCCTCGGTCAAGTGACCAGGAGAATGATGATGATTATCAGTAGCAGTGTTCCGAGACCGATATACATCGGGCTTGCTCCTTTCCTTGCGTATGAATTAAGAAACGACCGTGGCTCGCTCCTCGCGAACGAGGTCGGAGTCGACCCGGTCGTGGTACTTCTCGCCGAGCTTGCCCCCGAGGGCGGCGGCCAAGAAGCTCAATACCACTCCGGCGATGGCGGCAATGATGCCGGTGGTTGTCCGCTCATCCATATCGATCTGCGTGAGCCAGTTGGGGAGCTCGAGGTAATTGAGAGCGTTGTACTGGTCGCCGAAATAGACCCCGAGGGCGGTAAAGAGCACCACCAACACGAGCATCCATAGTGCCACCGCGACCCCGTTGAGAGCACCGTCGTAACGAGCCATGCGTCCGGCTACCCATCCGCCAAAGAGGAACGAGATGAAGATCACGCCGGCAGCGACCGCAAAGCCGATTGCCTCGAACTCGCTGATATTGCCGTCCTGGTCGATCATGTCGAGCTGAAATGGCAGTTCGCCGGCTCCCGCCGCCGCCAGACCTCCCATGAACAAGAGCATCCCAATAGCAGCGAACAAGCCGCCGATGGCGGCCGGGGTGTCTATCCCCCCAAACCGCGCACGGGTGGAGCGACGCGGAACAGTCTCGACAACCGTCGTGTCAGTCCTGCTAGTTATGAGTGCCTCCTTAGGTACTAACTCAGTAGATACCCGCAGCTGAAGGGCGTCAAACGTCGCTAGGCAATCGTCCCGGTGGTAAGCCGGTGACGGAGACCCTTGGCTCGGCCCAGCTGATAGCGGGCCTTGCGCCCTAGCAACCGCCCAATCCTCCGAAGCTGGGCCCCGGCCTGATCGCGCAATTTGGCGCGCCGGGTCCGTCCCGCTCGGGGGTCGTAGTAGTACTGCGCAGCCGCTCCTAGAGCCATTCCCTGCACAAACTTGATTCTCTTTCCCACAAAAACCTCCTGTTCTCACGCGGAATACCCGTATCTCTGGCCGGCAAAACCCCGCTCGGGTTTGGTCAGCCCGCCCATACGGGTAATCGGCCACGCATGGCTGCTGAAACGATCGACTTCAAGAACAAGGTCGTGGCCGTCTTCGACGACCGTGGAGCGGCATCGCGAGCCCAGGCGGCCGCGACCGGCCTAGGCGGGTCGGTGACCGTCCTCGAAGGCGAGGAAGGAAAGGCCCGACTGCCACAGAATGCAGAAGGAGTCAAAGGGGCGCTAAAGACCGTGGCGATGACCTTTGGCGACGAGATTCGAGTACTTGAAGGTTTGGATGAGGCCCTGACTGAGGGTGCTCAAGTGCTGGTGGTGGAGGTGGCCGAAGCAAACGCCGATCAGGTGGCGGCGAAGCTCGACCAAAACCAGGGTCGTTTTGTCTGGAGTTTCGGTGAATGGACGTTCAAGCCGGCTACTCCCGCCACGGACGACCAAGACACCGCCTAGTCGGCGGGAAGTATCGACTCGCCCGAACCTTCCCTGGTCTGAGACCAGAAAACCGAAACTCTCCCGGTGGGCTCTAAGTAGGCCCGGCGGACGTCGCCGAGGTGTTCGACTCCTTGGAGCCTGAGCAGCATTTCGATCTCGGCCTTCGACAGATCTTCCTTGTCGAGGTTCTCCTGAACGAGCTTGCCGTCGGCCACGACACACACCGGAACGCTTTCAATGAGCTTCTCGACGGAGCGATTCGCCTCCGTCACCCGGACTAGCACTCGTTCCAAGCCCACCACAGCCGTGATGACGAGCATCCCGCTCAAGACCGGCACGTCGGGATAAAACATTGGGTCGCCAACGGCCGAACCCAAAGCAACGATTATCAATAGCTCAAAGGGAGAAAGCTGGCCGAGGCCGCGTTTACCGACCAACCGAAACAGAATCAGCGTATAGAGGAACAGCACCGCCGTCCGCAGCAGGATCTCAAGGACAGTCGTCCAGGTCAGCTCGCCCAGAAAGATCCGCTCGAATTCCATCCTTCAGCTTTCAGATTTCAGAGAGTATCGCTGGTCCGTTCGTGGATGGTGTCGACCGTCCGGTCAGAGGCCTCGTGGCGGACATGAATGGTCGGCGAGACCCACGCGGTCAGAAGGCTCACCGCGCCAACGACGGTATAGATCCAGCCGATCCGCTCGTCACCGCCGAGCGCCGTCGCCAATGATTCGCCTTCGATTCCATAGACCAACCCAAAGGCAACCAAGACCAGGCCCAAAGTGGTCATCGTCCCTCGGCTGCCGAGCGCGTTACCGGCCGCGCCCAAAAAGATGATTCCCACCACGACGTGGATCAGGGCCATCAGCAGCGTGTGGGTGAGGCCTAGAACCTGATCGGTGGAGTTGAAGTCGAATCCCACTCGGAGGGCGGCTACCGCCCCCATGACCGTTAGGAAGAGGCCAATACCACCGGCCACGATCTGGGCCGGGCTCCAGGTCTTTCGGTCCACGACCACCCGGTCACGGGTGTTCTGGGAGTCAACCTCTCCTGGGATGGGGTCATATGTCACGGAGTATCTCCTTGATTGTCCCGAGGCTTATACCCAACCACAACGAGTTCTACGACGGCTTTCGGGTCGAAAAGCTCGCTCACTCCAAAAAGGGTCATGGCCGGAAAATGGCGGCCGAAGACCGATCGATAGGCCTCACCGACATCGGAAAGAGAAGCCCGGTAATCGGCCACGTTGGTGACCAGGATCTGCATCGAGGTGACGTCGGTGGGCTTGGCACCGTCGGCGGCGATGGCGATCTCGACGTTTCGGCAGGCGGCGCCGAACTGGGCCAC
>JAICGW010000078.1 GCA_025922945.1 Acidimicrobiia bacterium
GTGACCGGGCTTCGTGGACAGAAGAAGTCCGTCCGGCATCCCTTGGTCAGCCCGGCCCCAGCCAGCGCTTCGATCGCTCCTTCGCCCGGCAGGTGGTCGTCGTCGAGAAAGCTGCCACCCGGGGGCAACACCGAGCCCAGCACGAGGATGATCGCGGCAACCGATCCCAACACGGAGCTCATTCTTGCGGAGGCGCCTACATCGACCCGGCCACTGCGGGAACTTCGAGTAAGGAGTCGCAGATGGCATCGGCCTTTTCCGCCTCCGGTCGGCTGGCGTGGAGATAACCCCAGGGACCCCGCCGTATCAGCACCGTGCGCATTCCCGCGGCTCGGGCCGGAAGCACGTCATTGTCGAGCCGATCTCCCACATAAAGGATGTGAGCGGCCTCGACGCCCACCGCCGACGCGATCGCGGCGAAAAAGCGGGGGTCAGGCTTCTCGGCCCCGAGATCGGAGGAAATGATGATCGATCGCACCGGCAGGTCCATGGCCATCAGTGCCTGGCGCGCCGCCACCGGCTGGTTGCCGGCTATCCAGGTTGACAGGGCGATGGCTTGCAGGGCATCGAGAGCCGGGCGGACGTCGGGGTAAAGATCGTCCTGGTCGAAGTTCTCGCGCAGCGAATCGGGCTCCTCTGCCGCCCAGCGTTCGCGCTCGGAAGCAAGATCGAAATCCGGCTTCACCAGCTTGAGGGCATCGAGGTGGGAACGGTCCAGTGCCGCCATCGCTCCGACCGCGCCGAGGAGTGTGAAGGGGGTGACGCCGAGGCGAGTGGCCCAGCGCTCCCAAATCCGGCTCTCGTCGATCAGGGTTTCGCCGACGTCGAAGACCACCGCTTCGATCATGGCGCTAATGCTGTGGGCTGGTGGATAGGCAGAGCCGCCCCACCAACCCTGGGTTCGCAGAGAGTCATGAGGGGAGAGGCTGGCGGTTTAGGAAGGCGGTCAGAACCTCGTCGGAGGGTGGGACTGCGACGACGTAGGACACTCCGCCCTCATTCGAGACCTGGACCGGCAGCGTTGCCGAGTCGGTTTCCGAGGACGTCGCCATCCCCCATCCCAGTTGGGCCAGGTCGAAAACTGTGGTGCCGGCGTCCGATTTGAGGTGGGAGGCGGCGGCCAGCATGACGAGCGGGCTCCGCAGAAGGCCGGTTGGCGAGGAAGCCTTGCGCATGATCTGGAGAAGGACGTGGCGTTGGCGTCCGGTGCGAGCCAGGTCTCCGGCCACCGACTCCCCCACCCACTCGCCATCGCGCAGTTCCTCGTACTGACGAGACCGGGCATAGGCGAGAGCAGCGGCTCCGTTGACGGTATGGGTGCCCGCCACCTCGACCAACAGACCGGAGTTGAGATCACGGGCCGGGAATGGAAAATCGAGCTCGATCCCGCCGAGTGCATCGACGATGGCGGCGAAGCCGGCGAAGTCGATCTCGAGGTAGTGATTGGCCCTGATCCCCGTGCTCAGGGCGACTGTCTCTGTGATCAGGTTGGGGCCTCCGAACGAATAGGCGGCGTTGATCTTTTCGGTTCCCTCCCCGGGAACCTCGACTTTGAGGTCGCGGGGAATCGACAGGAGTTGGCGGCGATCGCCAGCGACCTGAGCGAGCATGATCACGTCCGCTCGCGCTCCCGGGAAATCCCCGAAATTGCCGAGGTCAGGAGGAAGATTGGCCCGGCTGTCGCTCCCGACGATCAGGTAAACCCCTTCCCCTTCCCCGAGGGCAGAAAGGGACCCGGCATCGGCCATCCGGAACTCGGTGTACAAGGCGGTACCCAAGAGCCCGATCACTAGGAGGGCGACCAGCAACAGGATTCTTCCCCACCAGCCCATGCGAGCGCGCCGGGGCAGTGGTGAGCGACTCATCGGCAGTGACGCTAACTCTGGGCACCGCCAATTCGAAAGGTGGCGTCACCGGTCGCCGCTAACTTTGGCCGGTGGCAGAACCACTCGTCATCGCCACCAACCTCTCGAAGAAGTTCGGTGACTTCCAGGCCGTCGATGGGATCGATTTTCAGATCGCTCCCGGCGAGGCCTTCGGCTTTCTGGGTCCCAACGGCGCCGGCAAGACCTCGACGATGAAGATGATCGCTGCCACCTCGCCCGTCACCTCGGGTACTTTGAGCGTCTTTGGTCTCGACCCGGCGACCGCCGGCCCGGCCATCCGGGCCCGGCTCGGAGTGGTCCCTCAGGAGGACAACCTCGACACCGAGCTCACGGTCGAAGAGAACCTCTTCATCTATGGCCGCTACTTCGATCTTCCCCGCGCCGAGATCCGCCAGCGGATTGACGAGCTGCTGGCCTTTGCCCAGCTCGCCGATCGCAAGAAGAGCAAGGTCGACCCCCTCTCGGGAGGGATGAAGCGGCGGCTCACCATCGCCCGCGGCCTTATCAACCGGCCTGAGATTCTCATCCTCGACGAGCCCACGACCGGCCTCGACCCACAGGCCCGCCACCTCTTGTGGGATCGGCTTTATCGGCTGAAGCGGGATGGGGCGACGTTGGTCATCACCACTCATTACATGGACGAGGCCGAGCAACTCTGCGATCGCCTGGTGATCATGGACAAGGGGAAAATCGTTGGCGAGGGTTCGCCGCGGAGCTTGATCCAGGAACACTCGACTCGCGAGGTGGTCGAACTCCGCTTCCCCGCCGGCGAACAGGAGCTGGTGGCGTCGCGCATCGAGGGAATCGGGTCGCGGATCGAAGTGCTCCCCGACCGCATCCTCGTCTATGCCGACGAAGCGGAGAAGGCCATCGAGGAAGTGCACAACCGGGGACTGGAGCCGGAGATGATTCTTGCCCGTCGCTCCACACTCGAAGATGTCTTTCTCCATCTCACCGGTCGGTCTTTGGTGGATTGAGATGGCCGCGCCCGCTCTGCGTGTAGTCGAGGCCAACGCCCGCTTCTACCGGCATACCTGGCGCGGATCAGTGATCTCAAGCTTCGCGGTGCCGTTCTTCACTCTGCTGGCGATGGGAGGTGGGCTGGGCCGGCTGGTCGACCAGGGAGCCGGCACCGGCCGCGGCGCCTATCTCGGTTTCATCGCTCCGGCGCTGCTGGCGGCGACGGCGATGATGACCGCCGCCGGCGAGTCGACCTACCCGGTGGTGGCCGGGATTAAGTGGACCAAGAACTACCACGCCGCCCTCGCTACTCCGATCCGACCCCCCGACCTGGTCAACGGCCTGATCGGATTCCTCGGAATTCGGCTCATCTTCAACCTCGCGGTCTATGCCGGAATCATGGTCCTGCTCGACGCCATGGAGGTGGGACCGGCGTTGGCCGCGGTTGGCCCGGCAGTGCTGACCGGCGTCGCTTTCGCCACTCCTATCGCCGCCTGGTGCGCCACCCTCGACGACGACCGGGCCTTGTCTTCATTTTTCCGCTTCGGGCTGATGCCGATGTTCCTCTTTTCGGGCACCTTCTTTCCCGTCGACCAGCTCCCCTCGTTCCTGCAGCCGATCGTCTTCCTCTCGCCCCTTTGGCATGGGGTCGAGCTCGCTCGGGGAGCGGCCGGAGTGCCGGAGTCGCCCCACTTCCCGTGGTGGGTTCACACCCTCGTGTTGGTAGCCCTGGCGGTAGTGGGACTGTTCCTGGCCGGTCGCAACTTCACCAAGCGTCTCCACACATGAGCACCGCCGTCACCACCACCCGGCCGATTCCGCCGATGCCTCGCCAAGGCTCGCGCGCCATTCGCTTGCTGGAACGCAACTTCATTCTCTACAAGCGGATCTGGATCATCCTTTTCTCGGGTTTCTTCGAGCCGGTGTTCTATCTCTTCTCGATCGGTTTTGGGGTGGGGACTCTGATCGATCAGATCAACCTCGCCGACGGGCGCGCCATCAGCTACGCCGCTTTCGTGGCCCCGGCCATGCTGGCGTCGTCGGCTATGAATGGCGCTGTGTATGAGTCGACGCTCAACGTCTTCTTCCGGCTCAAGTGGGGAAAGATCTACGACGGGATGTTGGCCACCCCACTGGGGGCGATGGACGTCGCCTTAGGCGAGATCGCCTGGTCACAGATTCGCGGCGGTCTCTATGCCACTGCCTTCGTGATCGTGATGATGATCTTTGGGCTGATCGAGTCCTGGTGGGCGATTCTGGCAGTACCAATCGCGCTCCTCATTGGATTCGCCTTCGCCGGCGTCGGAATGGCTTGCACGACGTTCATGAAGGGCTGGCAGGACTTCGATCTAGTGCAATTGGTGACTCAACCCTTGTTCCTGTTCTCAGGAACGTTCTTCCCCATCACCGCCTACCCGGAGGCGATCCAGCGTTTGGTCTGGATTTCCCCGCTCTACCACGGGGTCGAGTTGATGCGCGCTTCGACGCTCGGCATTTTCGATGCGTCAGTTTTCGGTCATTTGGCCTTCTTGGTGGTGATGGGGGCGGTGGGGATGACCATCACCCGCCGGCGCTTCGAGCGTCTTCTCAAGCCCTAGCCCCCCTCGGCCTCGACCCCCTCCGTCGCCTTCGGCGGCACCTCCCCGAGCCCCCCTCGGCCCTTCGGGCCACTCCCCTAACGTCGCTTCGCTCCTGGGAGGAGAAACGGCTCACTTCGTTCGCCGGGGGAGGAAACAAGAGATCGGGCGGTCCTAGATTGCCCTCATGCTCCGGCGATACGTCCTCGCCAGGATCCTGGCCGGGGTCGTGGGAATCATCGTCTTCCTCACGGCCGTGTTCTTTGGGACCCGCCTCCTCGTCCCCGGCGACTTCGCCGACAATTTCGCGGTAGGTGGCAGCGCCGGTGACGCGGCCCGGGTCCGGGAAGCCCTCGCCCTCGACCGCCCGGTCTGGCATCAGTATCTGATCTGGCTGGGACGCACCTTCTCGCTTGACCTGGGGCAAAACCCCCGCGGGCGACCGGTGGTCGACCAACTCCTCGAGGCCCTCCCCTGGACTTTGATGATGTTCGTCCTCGGTTTGGGAGCCGCCTTTCTCATCGGCAGCCGGATAGGCCGTTGGGCGGGTTGGCGCAAGCAGTCTCTTACCCACACCACTCTCGGGGCCGCCACCCTCACCTCGGTGTTTCCCCCGTGGCTCGTGTTCCTCGCCTTCTACACCACCCTCAACCTCTTCGGATTCAGCTCTTTCAACGATCTCACCGCTCTCGACTTCAATCTCTGGCGTCGCGGACCACCACAGCAATTGATCCTCTGGCAAATGATGGCGACCGCTCTCCTCTTGGTTGGCCTCGCCATCGCTGCCATTCGCATGCTGCCATTGAAGTGGAAAGTCCTCGCCCGCCGGACGAGCTTCCTCGCAATCCCGCTATTGACCGTTTGGTGGTGGTCCCAGCTCGGGATCCTTTCTTATGCCGGCGACCTTCTCGCCTTTCTGACACTGCCGGTGCTGGTGCTCTTCTTACTTTCGATCGGAGACATCGTCTTGGTGATCGCGGCATCAATGGATGGGTTGGCCGATTCCGATTTTGTCCTCACTGCCCGCGCCAAGGGCCTCACCGACCAGCAGGTGCGCAACCGCCACGCCGGTCGGGTGGCGCTGCTGCCGGCCCTTTCCCGGCTCACCGCCAACCTCCCCTTTGCCCTGGGCGGTCTGGTGATCGTCGAAGCGAGCTTCGCTCGCCTCGGCGGCTACCGGATCCAAATCCCGGGCGTTGCCTCGGTGCTCTTCGGGTCGCTGCGCGAACGTGACCTGGTGGTGACGATGGGCGGGTTGGTCGTGGTCGGGGTCATCACCCTGCTTCTCCGCATCGTCTTGGATTTGATCGTCGTCAAGCTCGATCCCCGCATCAAGCTGGAGAAGGTCGTCGTGCGTGCATAGCCGAACGGTCTGGCTCCGGGGCTGGCTGCGAGCGGTGGTTGGTCACGTCGAGGCCAAGATCGGACTCGGAATCCTCGCTTTCTTCGGCCTCCTGGCGCTGTCGCATCCGGTGCTTCTGGAGACGGTTTGGTTGCCCGGGATCTACGACCCCCGTGCCGGCTATGACGTCGCCCTCAGTCATCCATCGCCGCCCTCCTCCTCACATTTCCTCGGGACCGATGCATTCGGCAAAGACACCTTTTCGATGTTGTTGGCGGGCACCTGGCCGGCTCTGCTGGCCGGTCTCACCGCCGCGGTAACGACTGCGGTCGTCGCCCTCACCGTGGCGTCGCTTTCGGCCGGTTTTCGCACCGCCGACCGACTGCTGGGAATCCTCGTCGACGCCGGCCTCTATCTCCCGGTGCCGATCGTGCTTTTGATCTTCGGTGCCGACCCCCGCGCTGATCGACTGACCCCGTTCATCTTCGGGCTGCTGTTCGGAGCCTTGACGGGGATCTCGAGTGGAGCGTTGGTGTTGCGGTCGCAGGCGATGCCGATCATGGCTGCGGGTTTTGTGGACGCCGCCCGCATCGCCGGTGCTTCCACCCGCCAGGTTATTTTTCGGCACCTGCTCCCGGCATTGCTGCCGCTGGCGTGCGCCTACGTAGTCCTGGCCGCGGCCGGCGCGGTGGTGACTCAAGGCTTCTTGTCCTGGCTCTCGTACACCGCCACGTACAACGACTGGGGGACACTTGTTTACTGGGCGATCGTCACCCGCGACTTCACCGGGGCGCTCCTATGGCACGTATTGCTGGCGGCGGGGGCGGCGTTGACCCTGCTGACGCTGGGCTTCCACCTCCTGGCTATCGGACTACGCCGGGCGGCGGCTTTGCCGTGGAGCTCCCAACCACCACCCGTTCGAGAACCCAGGGTGGCAACCGTTGTTCAACTCCAGCCCGCAGAACCGAGCTAGGCGCCCCATTTCGAGACCATCGCCAACACCGCGACGGCCAGCAACACCGTGTCGAGAATTCCGAAGGAGCTGAGGGAGCGGTAGATCGAAGGGACCTCGGACGCCTTCCCCGAGTCGAAGAGAGCGATCATCTGCTTGGTCTTGCGTCCGAAAACCAGACCGCCCATGGCTCCCAAGACGATGAGGATCGCGATCCCGATCCCAACAAAGACCGAGCCGAACGAATAGGCCCCGTCGGATCCGAGGACCAGGTAGATGCCGGTAGCGAGGATGACCACCGCCGCGGTTCCGTAAATGGGTCCCGATGACTTCTCCACGGCCCGCAGCCAGCCCGGGGCCGCGGCATTGTCACGCATCAATTTCGTCCCGATCACCGCTTGGGCGACGTTGGCCCCAAACCATGTCGCCGCGCCCAGGATGTGGAGCCAGAGGGCAAAGTTTCGCAAATCCTCTCCTTCGAAGAACGGGCCCGGGAGCCTACCCAGCCGCCCGAAACCGGGCACTGATTTCGCCGAACTTCTCAATGGAAGAAGCCGTGATGGGGTCGAGGATGCCGATCACCTCGTCGATCCCGGCCGCCTCGATGAGCCGCAGGCGTTTGAGAAGATCATCGGTCGAACCCCACCAGGGAGTCCCGCCCGTCCGTCGGGAAGGGGGATGGTCCCCAAAGCGGATATACACCGCCACCGATTTCTGCAGCGTGGAGGGATCCCGACCGGCATCGTGGCAGGCAGCCTCGATGCGGGCGACCAGATCTCCCACCCGTTGCGGATCGTTGTCGAAGGCCGAATACCACGAGTTCCACCAGTCGACGTGAGGTAGTGCGATTCCCAGCATCCGTGGTCGGTTGGAACCGATCATGAACGGCATAGCTCCGGGCCGCGGGGGCCGGGGAAACAGCTCGGCGCCCTCCAGTTGGTAGAACTCGCCGGCGAAGTCGATCCGTTCTCCCGCCAAGAGCCGACGAATGATGCCGAAGGCCTCGGCGAAACGAGCCACCCTTCGCTCGTAGGGAAGTCCGAAAGCCGAGAACTCCACCTCGTTCCAACCGGCCCCAACCCCAAAGGTGAGACGACCACCGGAGATCTCGTCGATGGTGGCGGCCGCCTTGGCCAGCACGGCCGGATTGTGAAATGGAAGGGCTGCCACGAGTGGTCCCAGAGCAATACGACTGGTAACCGCGGCTAAGCCCGAGAGAAGAGCCCACGCCTCCCAGGGTCCGCTGCGCACGCCGTCCTCCTCGTAGAGAAGGTGATCGCCCACCCACAGCGAGTCGAGCCCGCTCTCCTCGGCAACACGAGCCATCTCCCGGAGTTCTGGCCAACTCGCCTCGTATTCGGTTTCCGGCAGCTGGACCCCGAATCTCATCTAAACCTCCAGCTGGCGGCGGAGAGCGCCCCGGTCGACCTTGCCCAGATGGGTAACCGGGAATTCATCGAGAAAGATGATCTGACGAGGGTGCTTGTAGGGCTCGAGTCGATCGAGGACATGCTGTTTCAAATCGGATTCGGCAACCGCGGCCGAGCGTACGACGAAGGCAACCGGCTTTACGAGGCCCGCCTCATCGGGAACCCCGACGACAGCCGCCTCCCGCACCGCCGGGTGCTCGAGCAAGCATGACTCGACCTCTTGGGGCTGCAGCCACTTGCCTTTCACTTTCAGGGCATCGTCCGCCCGACCCCGATGGGTTACGTATCCCTCGGCGTCGATCGAGATCAAGTCACCGGTGACCACCCAACCGTCGCGGAAGATCCGGGCAGTCAGTTCGGGCTGCCCGAAGTACCCGAGTGCCTCCGAATCCCCCCGCACCCAGAGCAGCCCCACCTCGTCGGCACCCAGTTCGTTTCCTTGCTCATCCCTACATTCCACCTCGAAACCCCGAACCGCCCGTCCCACCGTCCCCGGGCGCACGTCTCCGACGGTGTTGGTAATGAAGATGTGCCACATCTCGGCCGTGCCCAGGCCATCGAGAAGCTCCACCCCAAATCGCTCTTTCCAGCGGTGATAGAGCGTCTCCGGCAGGGCTTCGCCCGCCGAGGTGGCAAACCGCACGCTGACGAAATCGGCTGCTGTCGCTCCTTCGTACTGGAGAAGAGCGTTGATCGCCGAAGGGGTTGTGATCAGGATCGTCGGACGGTGCCGCCGGATCCTCTGCAACAACGCTGCGGGCATCGGCGGTTCGTCGAAGAGCACGGTCGCCGCACCCACCGAGAACGGAAAGAACAACGCCGATCCGGTGGCGTACCCGAAGAACAGGCGTGGCACGGCGATGGTGATGTCATCGGGGCGATAACCGAGAGTTTCCTGTGCGTATCTCTTGGTGGTGTTGATGAAGGAACCATGGGTCTGAACAACGATCTTGGGAGCGCCGGTGGTGCCCCCCGAGAAGAGCCAGAGGGCAGGATCTCGATCTGACACCGCGGCGGCCGGAACCGCCGCTTGCGCGGCCGGCGGCGGCGACGTCTCACCGACTTCGATGATGGTGGTGGTGCCAGATGGGATCGCCGCTTTCACCAACGGGACCATTCGATCTCGAACGATCGCCACCGGAGCGTCGGCCTGTTCGACGATGGTGGCCAGATGGTCGGTGCGGAGCTCGGGATTGATCATCACCGCCACCCCCCCGAGGCCAACGATGGCAAAAAGCACTGCGGCGTAGTCGGGGCCGTCTCCCAAGACCATGGGCACCCGCCAGCCGGGTTGCAGCCCGATCTGGCGGAGTCGAGCCATGTATAAGGAGCTGAGGTCAGCCACCTGGCCGTAGCTCCAGGTATGCCGATCGCTGATGATCGCCCGCCGTTCGCGAGGCTGGGAGAAGAGGAAGAAATCGGCGACGTTGTTGGCAGCCGACGGCATGTATCCGAGCCTAGGCCCGAACCTTTACGCTGCCTCTATCGACCACGCACGATTGGCTTCGCAGCGCACAGTCGACCTCACGACGATCGGTCGCCAAAGCGGACGGCCCCGAAGGATCGAGATCTGGTGGTTTCGGTTTGAAGGTCGCTTCATCATCACCGGCACTCCAGGCCGACGTGACTGGCTGGCCAACATCCGGGCCAATCCGGCGGTGATTGTCCATACCCGTATGGGCGAGCTGGCGGGAACAGCCCGCGAGATCCACGACCCTGCCTATCGCCGACGTTTCTTTACAGCAGGCGAGGCCCGCTGGTACAGCACCCAATCGGGCCTTGACTCGTTGGTGGCCGAGGCTCCCATGGTCGAGATCGTCCTTGACTCGCAGAGCCCGCCGGCTCGCGAGCGCCCGACATAGGGATTGACGAATACGCCTCGGTCATGGTTGGTTTCGAGGGGCCGCGGGTAATCGACTCATAGGTTTGCTACGCGAAAGGAGCCCGAAATGCGCGAGACGACGGCCGATGTAGCGGTATTTATCGAAGAGTCGCCGGAGCGGGTTTGGGACGCCTTGACCGATCTCAGCAAGGTCGAGGAGTACTACCTCGGCGCTGCGGTCGAGACCGATTGGAAAGTAGGGAGCCCCATTACGTGGTCGGGCGAGGTGCACGGCAAGTCCTATTCAGACAAGGGCAAGATCCTGACCGTCGAACCCGGAAAGAAACTGAGTTACTCGCATTGGAGTCCGCTGGCTGGCACCCCCGACGAACCGGACAACTATCACGTCATCGAACTATTTCTCGACGAGGCCGACGGCGGTACGACGGTCAGACTGACCCAGTCGAATCAAAACGGCGAGATAACTGATGACGACAAAAAGGCGCGAGCGGACTACGAGAAAACCTGGAAGACCATGCTCGAGGGCTTGAAACGAGTGGTCGAGAACGAGGGCGCGCCGCCGCTGACCTAGTCCCCTCCCCGAATTCTTAACCAGTCACGATCAGGTCGCGTCGTTGCTCGAACTGGGCGACGATTGTCCTTGAGTTCTCGGGCGGAAAAGAATGCCACTCGAGCGTCTCGGACAAGAGATGAACCAACTCGTCGAAATCAGACGCGGTGATGGCCAGCTGCGCATGGACTCGGGCGAGGTGCTCGTCGCCGAAATCAGCAACTGAACCGCCGATGGCATTGATGAAGGCGGTTTGGTGCTTGATCAACGTCTCCATTGCCACCCCATCGAAAAATGGAGCCAGCGCCGGAGAAGCCAGGACCCGTGCATAGAAATCGGTGACGATGCGCACGAGGCTGACCTTGGTCGGCTGCATCTTTTAAGCCCCGGGCCTACCCCGAACGGCGGCGATAGTCTTCTGCATCTGATCAAGGTGGAATCGATCGTGGCCGGCGATCAACCGAAAGGTCAGGTCGTAGCTTTCCGGGCCTCGTTCTTGATGCAATCCCACTCTCTCCCGCGTTGCCAGGCTGCTTGCATCCCATAGTCTGAGATTGGCTTGCCGAAGCGGTTGCCAGATGGAGAGAAGTTGATCAATCGACTCGTCGGGTGAATGAGTCTTCTCGACCCAGAGGTCCTGGTCGTAGCCGGGAAGGGTCGGACGATCAACGGTGAGGATCCAGCGGTATCGGCCGCTAACCGCCAATTCGGCATCGACCAGGTGGGCGAGACAGCCCCACACTGACCATTCCCCCGGGGCCGGGGTGGCGTGCAGCTGATCGCCGGCTTCGGCAATCGTGGCATGGAGACGCTCGGAAGTCTGTGACTGCACCACGGCTGGGTCGTCCGTGCCGAGCAGAGAGAGCAATAGCTCCTGGTAGGCCCGAGCTTCCAAGACAGGATCCGGTGAACGGGCTGTCATTAGTCGGGAATCTAGTTGTGAGAGTTCCCGACCAGCGCGGATCGAATCGACTCGGGCCATTCCCGCTTGGCGCCCGTCTCGCGATCGATGAAGACGGCGATCATCTTGCCGGATGCCACTCGCTCGCTCCCGCGCACGAGATTGAACTCATAGGTGACCGAGGTCCGACCCAGGTCGGCCACGGTGAGAGTTAGCCGAACCAGCTCATCGAAACGAAGCGGCAAGAAATAGTCGAACTCGACATGGACGCGGGGAGTAGCGCCGAAGGTCTCTCCAATGATCCCCAACTGGCGATGCAATTCGGCTTCCGCCTCCTCGGCCCAACGCACGAGCGTCGAGTGATGCCAGATGCCGGCCGCATCGGTGTCCATCCATTGCACCCTCCGCTCGATGGTCTGAATGGGTGTGGTCATGCCAGCTCCGCCA
>JAICGW010000079.1 GCA_025922945.1 Acidimicrobiia bacterium
ACGTCGGAAGGCAGCAAGTCGGGGGTGAACTGAATGCGGTTGAACTCACAATCGATCGATCTCGCCAGCGACTTCGCCAGCAGGGTCTTTCCTACCCCGGGGACGTCTTCGATCAGGACGTGTCCCTCGGCGATGAGACAGACGAGCACCTGTTCAATCGGAAGCCGCTTTCCCTGGATCACCCGCTCGATGTTGTCGGCAACATTGGCGAATTGATCGGCGAAGCGATCGACTTCGGATTGGCTGAGCGCAGTCATCGCCGAGCGTGATCTCGAATCGATGAGACGTCGGATTGCGGCCGCGCAAGAGTGGGTCCGACCACGCCTTGGCTCATGTCTGATCCCTTCCGTGCATGTCGCAATAGTCCCTGGAGGCGTATAGGTGCCCGGGTAGGCTGCACCCTATTCAGGGGTGAATCTAAAGGAGGCTCCGGTGGGCCGCGGACAGGCGACGCCTGAGGGCGGGAACTCAGGGGGATCGGACTTCGACACGGAGGAGATGGCGGTGGCTCGCGCGGTCGCCGAGGCCGGCAACGCCGTATACGCCCAGACCCCCCTTCTGCCCAGCATCATCACCACTGCATACACCTTGCGGCCTCGCCGGTGGTGGACCCAGCGGCCCTTCTTGCCGCTGCCGGAGGCCGAGTACACCCGTTGGCGCCTCTACACCGCCTACGGCAACCGGCGCCGCCGTCCCACGGTCTCGGACATTGCCTCCTTCGCCGTTTGGCGGCAAGGGATTCGCCGGCTGGTCGATATGGGGAGCCAGTGACAATTGCGGGTCTCCGCCAGCGACTCGAGAACCTCGAGGGGGTGGCGTCCATCCAGCTCGAACTCGCCGATACCGGATTGTCGGGAATCCGGGTAACGCTTTCCGAAGGAGCCGACGAGGCAATGGTTCTGGAGCGGATTCGAGCCATGCTGGTGACCTATGGCTTGCGGGCACCAGACCAGGTGACCGGCACCCGGGCGGAAGCGGACGATCCCTCGGACCTGGTGGCGGTGCTCAGCCAGGAGGGTGACCGACTCCGAGTCGAGGTCAGAGGTCAGGGCGAGACCGTCAGCGCCATCGTCGATCCGAGCCCGCTCAATGCCGCCCGGGCGGTGGCTGCGGCTCGGGCTCAACTCCGCGGCCAGCCGGCCCCGGAAGTCATGTGGATCGGTCTCGACCAGATCGGTTCCTTCTCGGTTCTCACCATCCTCACCGCCCAACCCGACGAAAATGTCTCGGTGGGCTCGGCGGTGGTAGAAGGCGATTGGGCTCAGGCTCTCAACCGGGCCCTGGCCGCCGCTTCCGCCTAGCCCCCCTCGGCCCTATTTCTCCCCCCAGCGAGCGAAGCGAGTGTTGGGGGAGTACCCGAAGGGGGAGGGGGGCGGCAAACCCGTTTTCGGTTGTTCCCCCTCCCGGCTTCGCCGGCTCTCCCCCCTGCGGGGGAGAAACAGGGAACTAGGCCGACAGCAGGTAAGGCTGCCAGCTGGGATCGAGCACGAACCCGGCCGTGGCGTAGATCCAGCTATAGCGGTGGGGGGGAGTGGGCCGCCGCATCAAATTGAGGCCGACCTCGCCGGGGAGTCGATCGCCCTTGCGAAGATTGCAGCGACGGCAACAGGCGACGACGTTGTCCCAGGTGTGAAGCCCCCCGCGCGAGCGGGGGGTGACGTGGTCGAGGCTCTCGGCCGGGCCCCCGCAGTACTGGCAGGAATGCCCATCGCGCCCGAAGACGGCACGTCGCGAGACGGGCACCGTTCGCTCGAAGGGAACCCGGACGAACGTATTGAGCTTGGCTACCGACGGCACCGCGATCGCCATCCGCTCTGAGTGCCACACCTCGTCGCGCTCAGCCACCACCGAGGCCCGGCCGCGGGCAACCAGCACCACAGCCCTCCGCGCTGGCACTACCGACAGCGGTTCGAACGTCGCATTGAGAATCAGGGAGGCCGCCATCCCGACGTGAGATTAATGGGACGCTCGAGCGAGACCCGAGAACTTTCAGAGTGGGTCGATCGAACTCCTTCGTCATCCTTGGTGGGGGAAAGTGTTGACAAGTGGGGGAAAGTGGGGCATGATGTGCCGGCACTGGAGGAGAGTGCAGCAATGAGGGAAGCACTGGCATGTTCACGGGCCGTCATATTCACACGATCGACGAAAAAGGTCGCGTCGTGCTGCCGGCCAGGATCCGCAAAGGGTTCGAGGGTCACGACTCCTGCATGCTGGCTCCGGGTTCCGACGGACAGATCACTTTGAATCTTCCCGATGAGTTCGAGGCTTTCACCCGGGCGATGCTCGCCGACGCCAAGAGCACCGGGGAGCGCAGTGCCGCTCGGGTCGTCCTCCAGAGCGCGATCGAGCAGCCCTTCGACAAGGCCGGCCGGATCCTCGTGCCCGAGGCTCTCCGCCAACACGCCGGGATCACAGTTCCCTCCGAGGTGGTGGTGGCCGGCGCCGGTCTCCACGCCGAGATCTGGAACCTCGACCTCAACCGGCGCGACAACGCGCTCGGGTCGTCGGTGCTCATCAAGTCCGAGCTGGCAAAGGAGGCAAGAGGCTCCTAGCCCTGGATCATCGCCAGCCCCCCGGATACCAATCGGAAGGCCCCTGACTCCGCCCGCTTCCTTTTGGTGCCAGCGCCCGGGGGGCTGGCCATGACCCAGGACCGGGAGTCGGAGCGGGAGTACCACCGTCCGGTCATGGCGGCGGCGGTCTCCGAGCTCATGCGACCGGTTCCGGCGGGAGTGGTGGTCGACGCCACTTTCGGCGGAGGTGGTCATGCGAGGGAATTGTTGAAGGTGCTCGGAGGTGGCCACCGGCTTCTCGGGATCGACCGGGACCCCGCGGCCATCGCCCAGGCAGAGGTTCTGAGGAGGGCCGTGGACGACGCGCAGTTTGGGACCGACCGGTTCATGGTCCAAGAGGGAAACTTTGCCCACCTCGACGAGATCCTGGTCGACGCCGGAGTTTCCGCACCCGTGGGGGTGCTCTTTGACTTCGGAGTGTCATCGCATCACTTCGACGAGCCGGAACGTGGTTTCTCCTATCGACTCGAAGGACCGCTCGACATGCGGATGGATCGGAGCGGATCAGTGACCGCGGCCGACCTCGTCAATCATCTCGAAGAATCAGAGCTGTCCACCTTGCTGCACCGGCTCGGGGAAGAACCGGCCGCCCGGAGGATCGCCCGAGCGATAGTCAACGCCCGGCCGATTGCGACCACGACCGAACTTGCCGCCGTCGTCGAGAGGGCGGTCCCGGGGGGGCGCCGACGCCTCCATCCGGCCCGGCGAACTTTTCAGGCCCTGCGGATGGCCGTCAACCAAGAGCTCGAAGCCATCGACTCCGGCGTGCGGACGGCGCTCGATCTGCTGGCCCCCCAGGGTCGCTGCATCACGATCGCCTATCACTCCTTGGAAGACCGCCTGGTCAAGGGCCTCTTTGCCGACGCCACCAAAGGATGCGTCTGCCCGCCCGAACTTCCGGTTTGCACTTGCGGAGCATCACCCTCGTACCGATCTCTCACCCGGGGCGTTCGCAAGCCCTCGGAAGAGGAGATCGCCGCCAACCCGCGTGCTCGCTCGGCTCGGCTCCGGGCAGTGGAGAGGGTGGCGGCATGACCGCCCCGGCTCTGCGGACGAGGACCCGGCCCGGTCTGCGAGTGGTGGCCGGGAGGGCTTCCAAGCCCCGGCTTTCGGGATGGCTTTTTTTCTCGCTGGTGGCGGTGCTGGCGTTTCTCGGCATGGTCTTCGTCCGCACCTCCCTTGATAGGTCGACAATCGATTTGGCCTCCCTCGAGCGGAATCTGGCCGAGGCCCGATCGCTCAACCAGCGTCTCCGCCTCGAGATCGCCCGACTGGAATCGCCGGCCCGCATCGCCCCGCTGGCCCGCGACCTCGGCATGGTGTACCCCCAGACCAGCCAACGCCTGATCGTCGAAGGTGTCCATCAGCAGACGCTTTCGGATCCGCGCTGGTCGGATCTCAATCGATTCGCCGCCGGCCAGCTGGCGGTAACGGACCAAGAGAACCAACCATGAGCGGCTTCTGCGCTGGAGCTTTTTCCCACCGAGTTCTTCTCGGAGGTGACCGACTCCGGCCGGAGAGATAGCCGTGTCCGCCCGGGTGGCGAAGGCGCGCTGGAGCGAGGGCCGAATCCGTCTGGGACTTTTGGGGTTATGCCTGGCGGTCGCTTGGCTCGGAATGGGCATCCGCCTGTATCAGGTCCAGGTCCTCAATGCCACCCAACTCGCCGAAGCCGGTGTGGGACAGCGCCGAACTGAAGAAGTGCTGCTTCCACAGCGGGGCAACATTTTCGATCGCAACGGCGACCCGATGGCGATGACGGTCGACTCCCGCAGCATCTATCTGAGTCCCGCCGAGATCACCGAACCGTTGTACGTCGCCCAACAGGTGGGGGGCCTGCTCGGGGTGCCTTCCGAAGCCCTCCTCGATTCAATCGGCTCCGGTGAGCAGTTCGTCTACGTCAAACGACAGGTCGAGTTGAACCAAGCCGAAGAGGTGCTGTCGCTCAATCTGGCTGGTGTGCACGGTCACGAAGAGCCGAAGCGGGTATACCCAACCGGCTCGGTGGCCTCGCATGTCGTCGGCTTCGTCAATATCGACGGGGTCGGGAGCGAGGGAATCGAGTACGAGTTCGAATCCGACCTGCGCGGCACCCCCGGTGTCTTCAGCTTCGAATCCGCCCCGGGTGGGGTCCCGATTCCGTGGGCGCCCTCCCACGCCACTCCGGCCGTGCCTGGTGAGGACCTGGTGTCGACCGTTGACTTGCCGGTCCAGTACTCGGCGGAGGCGGCCTGCGAAGAGACGCTGCAAGTGACGGGAGGAACCGGCTGCTGGATCGTGGCGATGGAGGTCGAGACCGGAGCAGTTCTTGCCATCGCCGGAGCCCCGGCCTTTGACCCCGCCAGCCGCACCTCCGCTGACGGCAACGGTTTCTCGAACTTCGCCGTTCGGGGGATGTACGAGCCTGGATCGACGATGAAGCTCATCAGCGTCGCCGGGGCTATCGAGGATGGCGTGGTCGGGCCGACCACAGTCATCGGGGCGGTGGCCGATCAGATCGAGCTCCGGCCTGGGGCCTGCAAGAGCGACACCGACGAGGTCTTTGGTTGTTATTCGGACTTCGAGCGCCACGAGACCCACGACATGGCGGTAGCCGATGTTTTTCGACAATCGTCGAATGTGGGCACCATCAAGATCGCCCAGATGATGACGCGCGAACAGCTGTTCTTCTACCTGAAAGCCTTCGGCCTGGGCCAAATCACCGGCCTCGACTATCCCGGAGAGGCAAAGGGCCTCATCAACCTCGATGAGAGTTGCCAGACCTGCCCGGCCTCATCGGCCATCGGTTACGGGGTGGCCGTCACTGCGGTGCAGATGGCGGCCGCGTACGCCGCCATCGGCAACGACGGCGTCTGGCTGCAGCCCCATCTCCTCAGCACAACCCACGGCCTGGATGGCCGCACCGCCACCACCCCGGTGGCGAGCCATAGAGCAGTGAGTGTCGAGACGGCGGCGGTAATGAGGAGCCTTCTCTCCGAAGTGGTCGAAGCCGGAACCGGAATCTCGGCTCAGGTACCTGGTTACCTGGTGGGGGGCAAGACCGGGACCGCCAACAAGCTCGGCGAGGATGGCCGGTACACGGACATAACCATGGCGAGCTTCGTCGGGCTCGCACCGATCGACGATCCCAAGGTGGTAGTGGCAGTGGTGGTCGACAGTCCGGCCTGGGAGTATCGCACCGGGGGCCTGGCGGCGGCTCCGGCCTTCTCGACCGTGATGGAGCAGGCCCTACATCGGTTGGGAGTCACACCAGATGCCGCCTCCGGCTAGTGCTCCCGCCACGATGGGCACGCTGGCCACCTTGGTGGAGGGTCGTCTCCGCGGGGGAGCGGACGTGATAGTGGTGGACGCGACCGCGGATAGTCGTCGGGTCGGACCGGGCTGGCTTTTCATCGCCGTTCCCGGGGCCAGCTTCGATGGGCATGATTTCGTGGCCGCGGCGGCGGGAAACGGTGCCGCCGGGTTATGCGTTTCGCGGCGCGTGGAGTCACATCTGCCAACCATCGAAGTCCCCAGCACCCGGGCGGTGATGGCGAAGCTGGCCGCTTCCGTCCACCGCTTCCCCTCCCGGGCGACTTCGGTGGTCGGCGTCACTGGCACCAACGGCAAGACCACCGTGACCTTTCTCCTGGAGTCGATCGCCCGTCATGCCGGTCGGGTTTGCGGGCTGGTGGGCACTGTTGTCACCCGTTTGGGGGACATCTACCTCGAGAACCCGCACACCACTCCCGAGGCGACTGATCTCCAGCGTCTTTTCCGGCGGATGGTCGATGGGGGTGCCGAGATCATCGCCTGCGAGGTCTCAAGCCATGCCCTGGCGCTGGGGAGGGTGGAGGAGACCACATTTGCCGTCGGCGCCTTCACGAATCTCTCCCAGGACCATCTCGATTTCCACGGCGGAATGGAGGAGTACTTTGCCGCCAAGGCCGCCCTGATGAGGATGGCGGAGCGCAAGGTGATCTGGGTGGAAGATCCTTATGGCTCGCGGCTGGCCGACGAGCACTCCGACGCACTCAGGGTCGGCTGGCAGCACGATGTGTGCGCGCGCGAGGTTGTAGCCGACCGGAGAGGCACAACATTTGAGCTCGTGGTACCCGGGGGCACGGCCTCCACTCGGTTGCGACTACCGGGGCAGTTCAACCTGGCCAATGCCCTCATCGCCGCTGGCTGCGCTCATCTGCTGGGATTCGATGCCGGCCAAATTGCCGACGGGCTGGGCGCTCTGAGTTCAGTCTCCGGCCGGTTCGAAGTGATCGCAGACGAGCCGGTGACGGTGGTTGTCGACTATGCCCACACCCCGGAAGGCATCGAAACCGTCATCGAGACCGCCCGCACCCTCTCCGACGGGCGGGTGATCGTCGTTTTCGGAGCCGGGGGCGATCGCGATCGTGGCAAGCGCCCCCGTATGGGGAAAGCAGCCTCTGGAGCCGATCTCCTGATAGTGACTACCGACAACCCTCGCAGCGAAGATCCGCTGACGATCGCGGCCGAGGTGTTGGCGGGGGCCGATCACCCGGCGACGATGTCGGTCATCGATCGGCGCGAGGCCATTGCCACCGCCCTCGACTCGGCCCGTCCCGGCGACAGCGTTTTGATCTTGGGGAAAGGCCACGAGTCCACCCAGGAGATCGAGGGCGTCTTCCATCCTTTCTCCGATCAGAAGATCGCCCAGTCCTGGCTGGCGGCCCGCGCCGGGAGAAGGGCGGTCGGGGAGTGATAAGTCTCCTGATCGCCGCCGCCGTCAGCCTGGCGGTATCCATCTTTGGAACTCCAATCGCCATCCGCCTGCTCCGTGAGCGATCGGTGGGCCAGTTCATCCAGGAGGAGATCACCGGTCACGCCCACAAGCACGGCACTCCGACGATGGGCGGCCTTGTCTTTGTCGGCGCCGCCCTCATCGGCTACCTCGCCTCCCACTTCCGTCTGTGGAGCTTCGCCGACGGATTCACGTTTCAAGTGAACTCGTTCGCCGCCGGGGGCCTCCTGGCCGTCCTCGCCATGGTGGGGATGGGCGCGGTTGGCTTCCTCGACGACTTCATCAAGTTCGTGCGCAAGCACAGCGAGGGACTCAACAAGCGGCACAAGTTTGGGCTCCAGCTTCTGATCGCCATCGTCTTTGCCCTGGCGGCCATGCAAAGCGGTCCCAGCGAGGGAATCAGCACCGAGATCTCTTTTGTCCGTCCGCTGGGTTTGAATCTCGGGATCTTCTTCGTGCTGTGGGCACTGTTCATGCTGACCGGGGCCGCTAACGGGGTGAACCTGGCCGACGGGATGGACGGTCTGGCCGGGGGCAGTGCTGCCCTGGTGACCGGGGCCTACACCATCATCGCCTTCTGGCAATTCCGTAACCCGTCCGAGTATCAGGCGCTCGATCCGCTCGAACTGGCGATCGTGGCCGCCGCCATGTTCGGAGCCCTGCTCGGATTTCTCTGGTGGAACGCCCCTCCGGCCCAGATCTTCATGGGCGACGTCGGGTCGCAAGCGATCGGAGGGCTGCTGGCGGCGCTGGCGTTGCTCTCGAACACCCATCTCCTGTTGGTGGTCCTCGGGGCGATCTATGTCGCCGAAACCCTCTCGGTGATAATCCAGGTTGCGAGCTTCCGATCCCTCGGCAGGCGAGTGTTCCGGATGGCGCCGATTCACTTCCACTTCGACCTCGGAGGTTGGCCCGAGACCACCATCGTGATCAGGTTCTGGATCCTCACGGCAATGGGAGTCGCACTGGGCCTCGGTCTCTTCTACGCCGACTTCCTCGTGATGACAGACGGGGTCCTCGGTTGAGAATGCTCGTACTGGGCGCTGCCGTCTCCGGCGCGGCCGCGGCTCGCCTGGCCAAGCGAAAGGGGCACGCGGTCACCGTCTATGACCAGCGGCCCGGTGCGGGTAACAGTCTCCTCGGCGAGGGGATTGGCGTGGTCAGCGGTCGTTGGGATCCAGATCTTCTGGCCGGAATTGAACTGGTGGTGGCGAGTCCGGGGGTCCCGTTGCGGGCGGCGCCGATCACCGATGCTCGCGAAGCCGGGGTCCCGGTGTGGAGCGAGATCGAATTCGCCTGGCGTCACCTCGACATCCCGGTGATGGCGGTCACCGGGACCAACGGCAAGACCACCGTCACCGAAGCTGCCACCGCCATGCTCGCCTCCTCCGGTCTGGCGGTGGCGGCGGTGGGCAACATCGGCACCGCCCTTTCTTCCGTGGTCGATGAGCCCTACGACCTGCTGGTGACCGAGGTCTCGAGTTTTCAGCTCGAGCTGACCGAGAAGTTCCATCCCCAGACGGCGGTCCTCACCAACCTCGCCCCCGACCACCTCGACTGGCATCCCAGCTTCGCCGCCTATGCCGCAGCCAAAGCCAGGATCTTTGCCAATCAGGACCAAGGCGACCTGTTGGTCTTCGACTCCGACGATGCGGGGGCACGGGAGATCGTGGCGGGAGCGCCAAGCCGGAAGCACCCGGTCTCGGGGTGGCGGCGACCGGAGGGAGGTAGCGGTCCCGAGGGAGAGTGGTTGCACCTGCCCGGGACCGAGGTCGAGCTGTCCAGTCTCCCTTCCACCGACCCCATCATCCTCGTCGACCTCGCCGCCGCCGGGGTGGCGGCCCTCGACCGGGGAGCGCGTCCGGAAGCGGTGGTCGAGATCTGCCGGCGCTTTCGCCCCGGCGCCAACCGCCGACAGCTGGTCGGCGAAGTCGATCGCATCGCGTTCGTCAACGACTCCAAGGCGACCAATCCCCATGCCGCTCTAGCCAGCATCCGGTCCTTTCCCAGCGTGGTGCTCATTGCGGGGGGACTGGCGAAGGGACTCGACGTCTCTCCCTTGGCCACTGCAGAGAACGTGAGGATGCTGGTTGCCATCGGGGAGGCGGCGCCCACCCTCCTGGCGGCCGCCCCCGAAGGCCGGGCAACGGTCGCCGCCAGCATGGTCGAAGCGGTGGAGATGGCGTTCGGCGCCGCTCGTCCGGGCGACACCGTATTGCTGGCTCCGGGCTGCGCCAGCTTCGACATGTTTGAGAGCTACGCCGATCGGGGAGCGGCCTTCGCCGCCGCGGTCAAGGCAGTTCTAGAGAGGGAGATGAGTCGATGACCGCCAAAGTGACCTCGATCGCCCGGGTGCGGAACGCAGCCCGCAAACGTGACGAGACGGCCACCGTCAACGGCCGTCTGATTGTCGTTCTCGCCTCCGTCGTGCTGGTGCTTCTTGTGATCGGGCTCGGGGAGCTCATGTCGGCGTCATCGATCCGCGGTATTGCCGACGCCTCGGATCGATTCTTCTACCTCAAGCGTCAGCTTGTCGGGCTTGGCATCGGGCTCGTCGCCCTGCTCGTCGTGGTTCGGATTCCGTATCAGGCATACCGTCGCATCGCCTATCCGATTTTCTTCATCAGCCTGGCGGGGCTGCTGGCGGTTTTCATCACCGGAGTTTCCCGTAACGGTTCCCGGCGCTGGCTCGACCTGGGCTTCGTCACCTTTCAGCCCTCCGAGATCTCAAAGCTGGCAGTGATAATCGCCCTCGCCACCATCTTCGAGAAGAAGGGCAGCCTGCTCCTCGACCGCGGGCACTTCTTTGCCCCTATCGGACTGATCGTGGGGTCGACGGCGCTTTTGATCATGTTGCAACCCGACCTCGGAACCACCTTGGTGATGGCGGCGGCGGCAATGTCGGTGATCCTCGTGTCGCGGGCACCGCTCCGATACGTGGCGGTTCTAGGAGCGTCCTCGCTGGCGGCAGCCTTGATCCTGGCCGTGAGCGAGAGCTATCGGGCCGACCGCATCACCTCGTTCCTCAACCCCTGGGCCGACCCCAACGGGACCGGATATCAGGTTATCCAGGGGTTCTATGCCCTCGGCACCGGGGGATTGTTCGGGGTCGGCCTCGGGGCGAGCCGTTCGCGGTGGTCGATTCTCCCCAATGCCCATACCGACTTCATATTCGCCATCATCGGGGAGGAGACCGGGCTCGTGGGAGCCCTCGGAGTCATCGCATTGTGTCTCTTTATCGCTCTTTGCGGGTGGTCGATTGCCGCCCGAGCTCCCGACCGGTTCGGTCGGATGCTGGCGGCAGGCATCTGTGGCTGGCTTTCTTTTCAGGCCTTGGCCAACATTGGCGGGGTCCTCGGGGTCCTTCCCATCACGGGGATCGTCCTCCCCTTCGTTAGCTACGGGGCCACCGCCCTCATTACCTCGCTGGCCGCGGTCGGGATCCTGATCAACATCGCCCGGCAGGGCCGTGCCAGCCCGAGTCCCTAGACCCGGGCACTGTGTCCTATCTCATCGCCGCCGCTGGTACTGGCGGACACGTATTTCCCGGATTGGCCGTGGGCGAGGCCCTCGTCGAGCTCGGCATCGATCGCGATCAGGTGCTCTTTGTGGGCGGTGACCGTTTGGAGAAGGAGGTCTATCCGGAGGCGGGATTCCCTTTCTTGGAGTCCGAGCTCGCCGGTCTGCGACGGGAGCTGTCGCTGGAAAATCTGCGGTTGCCGCAAAAGATCTGGCGGGCGTCGGCGCGGATCGGAAGAGCCATGGCAGAGCGGGGCGTAACCATCGCGCTGGGAATGGGCGGCTACGTCACGGTTCCATTGGCCATGGCCGCCCGGCGACGGAGCGTGCCGCTTTTCATCGCCGAGCAGAACGCGGCCGCCGGGCTCGCCAACCGATTCGCCTCCCGCTGGGCAAAGCGGATTTTCGGATCCTTTCCCGTCACCGAAGGATTGGCCGGCGCCGAATGGATCGGCAACCCCATCCGGACTCCTCTCCGGCTTTTCGACCGCGCCCGACTGCGGAACGAAGCCCGCAGGCATTTCCAGCTCGACGACGAGGGAGTGGTGGTCGGAGTCATCGGCGGGAGTCTGGGGGCCGGAGTTCTCAATCGGGTGGCGGCGGCCCTGGCTGCCTCCTCTCCGGAGTACTCGATCCTCAATCTTTGTGGGACCGGCAATTTGGCCGAGCAGCAGCAACGAGCCGCGGCCAGTCCGGCTAAGTGGATCGTGCGGGGTTTCGAGCCCCGCATCGAGCTCTTCTACGCCGCCGTCGATGCGGTGGTCGGCCGGGCCGGGGGAGCAGTGGCCGAGCTCACTGCCACTGCCACTCCGGC
>JAICGW010000080.1 GCA_025922945.1 Acidimicrobiia bacterium
CCCCACTTCTCGTTGATCATCTCGGCGGAAAGCCCTTGGGGGATGAGACCGTGGCTGTAGCGCTCGAGCATGAGCGGTCCGAAGGGCATTCCCGGGCCCTGCTGGGCGGTGACTCCCATGGGAATCCGGGTCATCGATTCGATTCCGGCCGCGATCACGACGTCGTAGGCGCCGGCGATCACCCCTTGGGCGGCGAAGTGGGCCGACTGCTGGGAGGACCCACATTGGCGGTCGACCGTGGTCCCCACCACTTCTTCGGGAAAGCCGGCGGCGAGGGCGGCGTTGCGGCCGATGTTGAGGCTCTGCTCGCCCGTCTGGGAGACGCATCCCATGATCACGTCCTCAACCAGCGAGGGGTCGAGGTTGTTGCGCTCGATCAGGGCTTTGAGCGGAATCGAGGCCAGGTCAACGGGATGGATGTCCTTGAATTTGCCGTTGCGCCGGGCGACTGGTGTCCGCACCGCATCGACGATCACTGCATTCGCCACCACTACCACGCTCCTTATCGAAACCTAAGGTTCTGTACTGCGGAAAACGCATGAAATTGCATTCGGATTCCGCTCGTGGAGACGATGGGACTTGAACCCACGACTTCCTGCTTGCAAAGCAGGCGCTCTGCCGGGCTGAGCTACGTCCCCGTAGGAACAAATGATAAGCCGCGCAACCTGGGTTTATCCGCTGGCCCCCGGCTCCTGTGCCGCCTCACCGCGCCCGGCCGGAAAAAGCCAGACCGCATAGCGCCCGAAATGGAAGTGAGCCCACCAACTACAATCCCATGCTTCACGAGGGCCCATAGCTCAGCTCGGTTAGAGCGCGTCCCTGATAAGGACGAGGTCCGTGGTTCAAGTCCACGTGGGCCCACTCCTTGGTTTTGATCTCCAGCCCGACGGGTAATTTCTGAGCCCGATCGGAGTTTGTATGGCCAAGAAATCCCTGCAGGATCTGACGAAATCGGAGCTTTACGAGAAGGCCCAGAAGGCCGACGTGCCCGGCCGATCGCAGATGAGCCGGACGGAGTTGCTCAAAGCCCTTTCCAACGGCCACGCCCAAGAGCGGCCGAAGAAGGGTCGCAAACGGGCTAAGGCGACCACTACCAAACGCTCGATTTGGAGTGGGGCGATTACGTTCGGTCTCATCACCATTCCGGTCGGTCTCTACACGGCGACCGAAGATCGAGATATCGCGTTCCACCTGCTCTCGGCAAAAGACAAGTCCCGCATTCAGTACAAGCGGGTATCGAGCAAGACCGGTCGGGAGGTGGACTGGGACGACATCGTCAAGGGCTACGAGTACGAGAAGGGCAAGTACGTCGTCTTCACTCCCGAAGAACTCGAGCAAGTCGCGCCCGAGAGCGCGCGGACAATCGACGTGGTGAAAATTGTCGACGCCGACGAGATCGACCCGATCTACTTCGAGAAGTCTTACTTCGTCGCCCCGAGCAAGGTAGGGGCCAAGGCTTACAAGCTCTTCCTGCGAGCACTCGCGGAGTCGGAGCGGGTGGCCGTGGCGAAGGTCACGATCAGGGAGAAGGAACGTCTCTGCACGCTTCGGGTCAAGGAAGATCTGCTGGTGCTGGAAACCATGAACTGGCCCGACGAGATCAGAGTCCCCGACTTCGAACAACTCAAAGACAACAGTCGCATCTCGGCCGAAGAGCTGAAGATGGCGCGCCTATTGATCGACCACCTGGCAGGCGAATTCGACCCCTCGGAGTTCGAGGACAGCTACCGGCAGCGGTTGGAAGACGCCATCGAGGCCAAGATCGAGGGCAACGAGATCGAGCTTGCCCCGGCAGAAGCGGAGCCAGCAACCGTTACCAACCTGTTGGACGCCCTCAAGGCCAGCGTCGATCAAACCCGGGCGAAGCGTTCCGCCTAGTCCCGGCGACTTCCCCCCACACTGAGAAACCCCCGGCTCGCCGGGGGTTTCTCCGTATCGAGCGAACGAACTTCTACGGCTTTCCGACCCGGAGGACCTGTCCTCGCACCTCGCCACCCGGATGCAAGGCTGTGTGGACGTTGGTGTACCCCATCTTGTCCTCGAGCATGGCGAGCTGTGCGAGCGTGACCGTTACCGATCCCGCGATCAACTGCCCATCAGTCGTGGAACTGCAGGTGGGGGTTCCGGCCGGCCCTGCGAACCCAGTGGTCCCACAAAGCCAGATACTGATTCCGACATTTTCGTGACGGTCGCCGGGTCCATGGATATGAGCCATGATCGCCGGACCGGTCAGCTTCCTGACGTCGATGCGATAGTTGAGTGTGGTCCCATCAACCCAGTACTCGGCATAGCCGCCGGCGCCAGGAGCGTTGACGGGAGCGAACTCCTGAGCATGCGACAACGGTGCCGCGAAATCGGCGCCCTTGCGGGCCGACGCCCCGGGTACGACAACCGCCACCACCAGCAGCCCGATCAGAACAGCCAACAAGAGTGGCCTTCTCACCAAAATCCCTCCTCTCCAATCCGTGATAGAACCATACGCCGAGCCCATGGGTAACGGTTCGCGTTCCATAGGACCAATTCAATTACCCCTTTGAACTAGTCAGCTGGCGGAAAGGATCACCAAGCCCAAGGCGGTGAGAAGAACCATCAGCACCAGCATCACGTATTGACTACGTACTGCCGCCACGCCCGAAAAGTCGGACAAGGCTCGATCGTGAGCCAGGACCACACCGGCCAAGTGACCCAGCACGATCACCGCCATCTGGACCCACCAAATCGCATTTGGCGAGAGCAAGGTGAAATCGACTGACCGTCCGGTGGTCCCCAGCAGGTTCCATCCGCGGCCGAACGGATCGCTGAGCGTGCTCACCAACAGCTGGCCCTCGAAGACCACCAGGGTGAAATAGTGAGCAAACGCGTAGGCGAAGCCGATCGGCACCAAGGTGTGAGCGAATCGCTGGGCAACAGTCGATGTCGTCCATTGCCCACTGGCCTGTCGCGCCGCAGCCCAGCAGGCGACGGTATAGGCCAGGCCCAACGAACCCACCGTCGCCAGGAGCAGAAGCGAGCTTCCCGCCAGGGACCCGCCGAACGAACCGAAGGTGCGGTCGTACCAGGCGGTGGCCGACAAACCGTCGTAGGTGACGGTGGCGATCATTGTGACGACAAAGGCCGTGAGGCCCGGGCGCGCCGGCAACAAGGGCAGTGCCCGCAGCCAACCTCGCCATTGAGGGGACGCTTCGGGGCTGAGTTGTATCGGTGCTATGGCGGAAACGAGACCGTTGTAGGTTCGGAACGGGTCAAATCCGTCGAGGGCGCCTTCCCAGCGATCTGCAGACAGAACCATCAACAGACCGAAGATGAGAACGATCGCGGCTACTGCCACCGGATCGGCCGCGCGGGGATAGATCAGCTCGACCCAGACAAATGCGACAAACAAGATGACGGCCGGCCAGACCCCGAGGGATGGCGGCCACATTCTCCGGGGCGGTCCCGCTTTGGCGAGCAGATCCCAGGGGTTCATCAACCGGTATAGGTCCCCCACCGCCGCCGAGGCAAAGGGAACCAATAACCAAAACCCGACCCACATCAGCACCGGGGCGGGGTTGCGGACGCTGTTGTCGGCCCCAAACAAGCCGGTCGTCACCAGCACCACCAAAACGAAGATGCCGAGCCAGCGAAGAGCCGCGGCGAGTCGGCGCCAGCCCGGAAAACGGATCGGTCGTAGGACAGGTGGCTCCTGCATCCTCGGTTGGGGCCAGAGGCGCACCAGGGCGACAAAGGTGACGATGAGGACCGACAAAGCACCGGCGACGGCGTAACCCAAAGGGACTGGAAGGTCGGTCCGCCCTCCGAGCCCATGGGCGAGGGCAGGTGAGGGCACAGCTATCACCAAAAGAAGTGCGGCGACTAAGCCTGCCGGCCCGAAGCGACGCATCACCATCCGTCGACACATTTCCGGACCCGCCTGGTGCCGAAGCCTCATGCCTTGCGGCCGCGCGGCTTTGGCGATGCGTCCTTCTCTTCCCAACGCCCGGCTTTCTGCGCGGCCTCGGTGAGCAGAAACTCGATCTGGCTGTTGAGGCTCCGCAAATCTGCCGCCGCCCACTGTTCGAGTACCCGATGAAGGCGTGGGTTCATGCGCAAGAGAAAGCTCTTGCGTTCGGTCATCCGGGATAGAGCGTCCCGGCGTTCACCACCGGCTGGGCGCTGCGATCGGCGGTCAAGACCACCATCAGGTTCGACACCATCGCCGCCTTGCGCTCCTCGTCCAATTCGACGATGTGTTCGGCGGCGAGTTGCTCGAGGGCGTCTTGCACCATGCTCACCGCTCCCCGGACTATGAGCTTGCGGGCGGCCACCACTGCTCCGGCCTGTTGACGGCGCAGCATCTCCCCTGCGATCTCGGGGGCATATGCCAGCCGTCTGAGTCGGCAGTCGAGGATGGCAACTCCGGCCTCCTCCAGCCGGTCCTGAAGCTCGGTCTGGAGCGTGGCGGTGACGTCGTCGGCATTGGCCCGCAGCGATAGGTCGTCGTCCTCGATGTGGTCATAGGGGTACTCACTGGCCACGTGACGAATAGCGGCCTCTGATTGCACGTGAACGAACCGCTCATAGTCCTCGACATCAAAGACCGCCCGAGCGGTGTCGACCACTTGCCAGTTGATCACCGCCGCGATCTCAACCGGGTTGCCGATGGCGTCATTGACCTTGAGGATGTCGGAGTCGAAGGTGCGGATGCGAAGCGAAACCGGCACCCGTTGGGAAAAAGGATTCACCCAGCGAAACCCGTTCTCGCGGACGGTTCCCCGATAGCGCCCGAACAACACCACCACCCGCGAGAGGTTGGGTCCGTTGATGAATAAGCCCAGGACGAGGAGGACCGCGACGATTGCTATCAGCATCCCGCCGACCGCCATCCACACGTTCTCGCCGATGAGACCGTAGATAAATAGTGCAATCCCTCCGAGCCAGAGGACGATGGCGGTAAGCAGCATGGTCCAACCCGAGGAACCTTTGATCAGGCGTTCGCCCGACATCTTTTCCTTTCGACGGTTGAGTGATGATATCATTTTGCTATCACATCCAGCCAGGCGAGCCTCGCATGGGAATGTGGAACCGCTCGCGGAGAAGCGGCGTCAGAAGATCATGCGAAAGATCTTGCCGTTGGTATTCCTAGCCGCCTCGATGCTCTTCCTGGCCAGCCCGGCTCATGGATGCAGCTGCATGGTTGCCTCACCCGAACAGATGCTCGAATTTGGACCGATCGCTTTTGTCGGCACGATGTCGGAAGTGGTCCCGAACGGGAACGACCACACGCTGATTTTCGACGTCGATACCGTTTTGGCAGGCGAGGTCCCTGCCCAGGTGGAAGTGGTCACGGCCAACAACAGCGCCGCCTGTGGAATCGATGCCAACGTCGGCACCCGGATGGCGATCTTCGCCAATGACGACCAGGGCTTCTTCACCTCGAATCTCTGCTCCACCACCGATGCCGACACCGCCATCAAGGCGCTTGGCCCCGGGACTCCGCCCTCAGCCGCCACCTCGCCTTCAGCCAACTTCGATTGGCAGGCAGTCGGGCTGGGCGCCGGGGCGCTCGTCCTCGTCGCAAGCGTCTGGCTAATGGGTCGCCGTCGCTTCGCCAACTGAGCAGAATGGGGCCGACAACGGAGGTATCCATGGCGAACAAAGACAAGGGTGGCCGGAACAACAAGAAAGCCCCGGCCAAGGACCCCAAGCAGAAACGTCAAGAGAAGAAAGAGAAGAAGGCCAAAGACAAGCTCCGCACCACCGGCGGCTGATGGGCTGGGACATCCCCACGTTTGCTGACGTGCTCGCGGCCCGTCGGCGAATCGCTCCCTATCTCAATCCGACTCCCCTCTTTTCCTATCCGGTGCTCACCGACATCGTGGGCACCGAGGTCTTCGTCAAACATGAGAACCATCAGCCGATCGGAGCCTTCAAGGTTCGCGGCGGCATCAATCTCATTTCCCAGCTGACCGACGACGAACGGCGTCGGGGCGTGACTACCGCTTCGACCGGCAACCACGGTCAATCGATCGCCTATGCCGCCCGGCTTTTTGGGGTGAAGGCGGTCATCTGCGTTCCCGAGCGAGCCAACCCCGCCAAGATGGCTTCGATGCGGGGCCTGGGGGCTCAACTCGTCGAACACGGACGTGATTTTGATGACGCCAAGGCCCACTGCCAGGAGCTGGCGAGCTCACAGGGTTATCTCTTCATCGACTCCGGAAACGAGCCTCGCCTAATTGCCGGGGTTGCCACCTCCACGCTCGAGATCCTCGAGCAAGAGCCCGCGATCGAGGTGGTGATCGTCCCCATCGGCGGAGGGAGTGGAGCCGCCGGGGCGTCGATCGTTGCCCGCGCGGTCGATCCATCGATCCGCGTCATCGGCGTGCAATCCGCCCAGGCTCCGGCTGCTTATCGCTCGTGGAAAGAGCGGGCTTTGGTGGAAGACAAGTGCGAGACCATCGCCGAGGGGCTAGCGACCAGGGCTCCTTTTGAGCTGCCGCAGACCATCCTGTGGGAGCTCCTCGACGACTTCATCCTGGTCAGCGACGACGAGATCCTGGATGCCCAGCTTCGGCTGATCGACGCCACTCGGAACATGGTCGAGGCTTCGGGTGCGGCTTCTACCGCCGCCGCCCTCAAGCTCAAACAGGACCTGGCGGGAAAGCGGGTGGCGGTGGTGATGAGTGGGGGCAACGTCAGCCGGACCCAGTTGCAGGCGCTTTTGACGAGAGGAGGCTGAGTGAACTGGACCCTTGAGGTAGTGGTGGTGCCGGTGTCCGACGTCGACCGATCGAAGGTGTTCTACGAGAAAGGCCTGGGATTCCACGTCGACCACGACTCTCGCATCAGTGACGATCTCCGCGTGGTACAGCTCACCCCGCCCGGATCGGGATGCTCAATCGTGATCGGCACGGGACTCGGCAACATGACTCCGGGTTCCCTCGAGGGTCTACAGCTGGTCGTCTCCGATCTCATTCGCGCCCACGCCGAGTTGGTATCGCGGGGAGTGCAAGCCACCGACGTTCAGGTTTACGGCCAGGACGGCCTCAGACCGATGGAAGAAGGCGACGACCTCAACAATGTCGGCTTCGTCTACTTCAACGACCCCGATGGCAATCGCTGGGCCGTGCAACAGATCACCGATCGCGCCTAGCCCTTTTTCTTGGTGCGTTTGGCGATCCGCTCGAGAGCTCCGTCCCAATCGGCGTCGAAGTGTGTCCCCGGCTCGTCGAGGTCCACTACCACCGGGGCGTGATCGGAGGGGGTCGGAGGTCCCTTTCTAGCCTCGCGATCGATCTCGGACCAGATGCTGCGCTCGGCCACCGGGCTGGTCGCATAGAGGAGGTCGATCCGCATCCCCATGTTCTTGTGGAACATCCCCGCCCGGTAGTCCCACCAGGTGAAGCGTCCGGGCTGAGGGCTGTGCCGGCGGAAGAGGTCGGCCAAGCCCCAATCGCGTAGGGTCTGGAGGGCCTGCCTTTCTCGCGGGGAGACATGAGTGCCGCCGTGGGCGGCGCTTGGATCCCAGACGTCTTCGTCGGCGGGGGTGGCATTGAAGTCACCACCAACCACGAGCGGCTCATTGGGCGAGCACGCTTCGGCCAGCCAGCGATGGAGCCGCTCGTACCACGCCAGCTTGCCCTCGTAGAACGGTGAGTCGAGCACCCTGCCGTTGGGGGCATAGAGACTGACGAAGCGGATCCCTCCCGAGACCGCGCTCATTATTCGCGCCTCGTCGAAGGGATTGAAGTCCTCTTCCGCCGCGCCGCGACCAGATGCCTGACGACTGTCGCGCACGGGTCCGTCGTCGAAATTGGTGACGATGTCGGAGATCCCGAGTCGGCTGGCGATCGCCACTCCGTTCCAACGCCCCTCACCGTGGTGAGCAACCTCATATCCGGCCATCCGGAAGGGCAGCTCCGGAACCTGCTCGTCGGCCAGTTTCGTTTCCTGCATGAGCAGGACATCCGGCGCGGCCCGTTCGAGCCATTGCTCGATTGCCGGCACCCGAGCCGCCAGTGAATTCACATTCCAGGTGGCAATCCGCACCGGGCAGTTTTAGCGAGGTGGCGGAGAGGGCGTACTGGCGCATCTCCTTACTTTTGCGCGGGTGCGCCATAGACTCTCAGGGTGAAGCCTTTGCCGATCATCATCGCCGTCGGCGCTCTGACCGCCGTTTTCGCCACGCTGCTTCAAAAGAGAATCAAAGAGAACACGGCAACCGAGGCCTGGGAACCGGTTTCCCTCAGTTGAAGGTTCTGGTCCTCGCCGACCACGACCGCGACCTACGAATCGCCCACGTCATGCGCTCGGAGCCCTCCGTCGAACGCGTGGCTTTCTTGGGCCCGCCTTCCTCGTCAGTAATCGAGAGGGTGGAGACGCCGGCGGGATTCGATCTGGTCGTGAGCCCCGGTCCGCAAGCCTTCGCCGTCGCCGCTGAAATCGGGGCGGCGGCGTTGTCAGCGGCCGAGATCGATGTGAGCCCGGTGCCCGCCGTTGTGGGTGCCTCCCTTCTCGGCCTCGGGCTGGCGATGGCTGCCCGGCTCGAGTCGCAAGGAACGGCAGTGACTCGGGTAGCGGTGGCCCGTCCCGGGCCGAATGGGTCCGGACCCATCAAGGTTGGCTTCCCGCCACCGGTCGGAGGCCTCTCCGGTGTGGAATTGCTCGAGCTGCCGGTGAAAGTGGTCGAGGCTACCGCTCCCCCGGGCTGGGCATCAGTTCTGGTGGAGGGAAACGGCACCCGCCAGGCGGTGGTCGATGACCACCTCTTCTTGTCCACGATCGCCCTCGCCGCTGGGATCGCCCTGGTGCCGCCGGCGGGAATCGTCCGGGTGTGGGACTCGCCCCAGATCTATCTGGCCCGGGCCGAGGCAATGGGGCTGGTGGCCGCGATCAGGCCCTAAGTCGGCGTTCTTCGGACCGTTATCCGCGCTGAGCGCGGCTCACAACCCTGGGTTCGAAAAAAGGTCAGCGGACGGCGGGGGTGGTCTCTTCGGTGGGCTCGTCGGCCAAGCCAGGTTCCGGTTTGCCGTTACCAGGGACCGCAGCGGTGAAGCGGCGAGCCGGGGCGGTGGCCACGCTCAGCGGGGCCAGCGACTCCTCCAGCACCACTACCTCGACGCCGCCGACGACGTCGGTCACCAGGTTGTACATCACTGCCGCCAGGGTCATGAATCCGGTCGAGAGCACCGCCCAGACCACGGACCCGAAAACGGCGGCCCGCAGAAAGCGCTCGGTGTTGGCAAAGGGGTTCTCACCTTCATCGAGGAGGGTGATCTTCACCAAGACCTCGGTGATCTTGTCGGGGATGCCGGCGGCGGTCAGCACCGACCAGAACATAACCAAGCCAAGAACGAGCCCCAATCCCAGCACGACGTTGAGAAGAGCCGAGACTTTGAGGACCGTCCACGGGTCGATCTTGCGGATGATGCGGCGAACACGCCGGACCGTGGTCATCTGTGACTGACCAGCCTACCGGCGGTTCCCGTCCTACTCGACCTCTTCCGGTGGCACCACCGCAAACGCCGCCAATTCGGAGTCCTGACCGACGTGCATGATCCGCACCCCGGTGGAGTCCCGCTGCTGACGGCTGATCTTGTCGACTGGGGTGCGGATGGCGATACCACTCGAGGAAATCAAGAACACCTCGGTGCCCTTGCTCACCCCCCGGGCCCCAAGCAGGGATCCCCGGGCCCGGGTGAGCTTGATGGCCTTGACGCCGATCCCGCCTCGGCCCTGACCGCGGAACTGCTCGATGGAGGTGCGCTTGCCATAACCGTTGGAGGTCAAAAGCAATACGTCTTCTCCATCGGCGGACGAGGTCGCCGCCACCACTTCGTCACCTTCCCGGAGCTTGATTCCCCGCACTCCCTGGGTGGCCCGACCCATCGGCCGCAGGTCCTTCTCGGGGAAACGGATTCCCTGACCGTTGCGAGTGAAGATGAGGACGTCGTTCTCGCCAGTGGTGGTGCGAACCGAGACCACCTCATCGCCTTCAGTGAGCTTGATCGCCACCAGCGTCTGGTTGCGGCTCTCGTATTCGCGGAAGAGGGTCTTCTTGGCCGTACCCAGCTTGGTGACCATCACCAGGAAGCGGGCGGTCTCGTAATCACGGGTGTCGATGATCGCCTCGATCCGTTCCTGTGGCTCGAGGGGCAGCACTGCCTGCGCCAGCACTCCCTTTGAGGTGCGGTCCTTACGAGGGATCTCATGGGCCTTGAGCCGATGGACCAAACCCTTGTTGGTGAACATGAGGAGATAGGCGTGGGCGGTGGTGTGGACCAAGTGTTCGACCACATCGTCGCCGCTCACTTCGGCTGCCTTCACCCCGCGGCCACCTCTTCCTTGTGTGCGGTAGGTGCTAGCCGTTACCGACTTCAGATAGCCGGACGCCGAGACAGTGACAATGAGCTCGTCGTCGGCGATCAGATCCTCGAGCGACATGTCACCCTCGTCGGGGATGATCACGCTGCGGCGAGGAGTGGCGAACTTCTCCTTGATCTCAGTCAGATCTTCCTTGATGATCTGACGCCGGCGGGCGGGGTCGGCCAGGATCGCCTGGAGATCGGCAATCAATTCCAACAGGGCGGCATGTTCCTCGCGAAGCTTGCCGACCTCGAGGGCGGTGAGACGACGGAGGGGCATGTCAAGAATGGCATTGGCCTGGATCTCGGAAAGCTCGAATCGCTCCTGCAAGCGGGAGCGAGCATCGGCGGTGTCCTTTGAGGCCCGGATCAGCGCCACCACCTCGTCGATGTTGTCGACAGCGATAATGAGGCCTTCGAGGATGTGGGCCCGCGCTTGCGCCTCTTCCAGGCGGTGCTGGGTCCGCCGCTCGATGACCTCCATCTGGTGATCGAGGTAATAACCGACCATCCCCGCCAGGTTGAGGGTGCGGGGAATGCCGTCGACCAACGCCACCATGTTGGCCCCAAAGCTCTCCTGCAGCGGGGTGTTCTTGTAAAGCTGGTTGAGAACGACCTGGGGCACCGCCTCCTTCTTCAACTCGATGACGAGTCGGATGCCACGACGGTTGTCCGATTCGTTACGAACGTCGGCGACACCGGCGAGCTTCTTCTCGTCGACCAGGATCCGGATCTTCTCCATCACCCGCTCGATCGACACCTGATAGGGCATCTGAGTGACGATGAGAGCAGTTCTTCCCTTCCTGATCTCCTGAGGCTCGGCCACCGCCCGCATCCGGATTGAGCCCCGACCCGAGGCCAGATACTCCCTGATCCCGGTGCTGCCCACCAAGTAGCCGCCGGTGGGGAAGTCAGGGCCCTTGACGAAACGCATCAGTTCTTCGGAGTCGGCGTCGGGATTGTCGATGAGATGCAGGGAGGCATCGATCATCTCCCCCAGGTTGTGGGGGGGAATGTTGGTGGCCATCCCCACCGCGATGCCCTGGCTGCCATTGACCATCAGGTTGGGGAAGCGGGCGGGAAGAACCGTGGGCTCTTCCGATTCCCCCGAATAGTTCTCTTCGAAGTCGACCGTGGACTCGCCGATCCCCTCCAAGAG
>JAICGW010000081.1 GCA_025922945.1 Acidimicrobiia bacterium
GGGCACAAAAGGCCCGTAATCCTGATCGGTGAACGGTTCGTACATCTGTTCGATTGAACCTATCGAACGGCTGGGACAATTTCTAGGGTTTCGTACCGGTGGCCACCTCCACTGACGCTCTGGGGATCGCTGTTTCTATGATCGATTTACAGCGTGACAACCCCCTCCGAGTTGGTCGCCGAGCGCCAACAGCTAACCGGCTTCCTCGCTCGACGCCCGTTCTGGCTGTTCGCCCTTGTGGCTCTTGGGTACGCCCTCGGCTCGGAAATCGCTTTCAGTTGGTTTGGGGCGAATGGACTAAACGCATCGTTCTTCCCAGCGGCCGGAGTGACGATGGCCGCACTTCTTCTCACCGAGCGGAGGCAGTGGCCGATCGTCGTCATCGCCGCCGGGCTGGCGGAGTTATCCGTCGACCTCTGGCACCGGATCGGCGTCATCCCCAGCCTCGGCTATGTCGTGGCCAACCTCGCCCAGGCTCTCTTCGGAGCGTTGCTGCTCGGAGCCTTCGTGAAACGGATTGATCTTGGCCGCGCTTCCGACCTCGCCGCCTTCCTCCTCTGCGCCGTGGTTGCGGGTCCGGCGCTGGGTGGGGTCCTCGGCGCTTCGACTTTCGTCTTGCTCGATGGTGGTGAGGGTTGGGTCAATTTCATCGGCCAATGGTGGGCCGGCGACGGACTCGGTGTTCTGGTCGTGGGAGGCGCAATCCTTTCCCTTCGCGCCCCTTCGGTACGGCGTCTCACACCAACCAGCCTCGGTGTTGGCATTGTTCTCGGCGGCGCGGCGATCGCCACCACGATGCTCGTGTTCGAATTCGAGCGCTTCGGATTCATTTTCGTGCCGCTGGTGGCTCTGGGCTTGGTCGCCTTCCGCACTGGGTCCCGGGGAGTCGCCCTCACCGGGGCTGCAATGGCGTTCATCGCCGCCGAAGCAACGGCAGCCGGCTCGCCGTTCTGGTTGATTCTCGGTGTCGAACCGTCGACGGGATTGATCTATCTCCGAGTGGGACTGATAGTCGTGATTGCAAGCGCTCTTGCCCTGGCCGCGGAGGTCACCCAGCGGGAGCACGCAGTCTCATTGCTGGCGAGAAGCGAGGCCGAGCGCGCAGCCGCCGTTGAGCTTGCCAGAGCCCGCGAGAGCGAACTTCGCACCCGGATTGAGACCGAGTCGCTCAGCCGCAGTGCAGCTGCTTTGGCCGAAGCCTCAACGGAGCAGGCCATAGCTGAGGCAGTTGTATCGGTCTTGCTGGACTGGGGTGCAGTCGAGGGAGAGCTCTATGCCCTCGAAGGCGAGATGCTGCGGCCGATCGCCGGCGCTGCGTCGGACGGAAGCCTCGACACCGGAGCATTTCCGATCGCAATCGATTCCCCGACGGCAGAAGCCGCCCGCCAGCGCGTTCCCGTGATTTCATCGACGGGCGCCGCCTTTCCAGTGATAGCCAACGGTCAGGTCAAGGCCGTGCTTTCGATCAAGGTCGCCGAGAGCCAATGGGTGACCCAGGATCGGTACCGGCTCCTGACGACGTTGGCGGACCAGGCCTCCGTCGCTCTCGAGCGGGCGGAGTTGAAGCGGAGGGCCGAGGCATCGGCGAAGAGTGACGCGCTGCTCAGTCACATCGGAGAAGTCCTGGAGCGGGCGACCCGTCTCCACGATCGCGCCGGTGCCCTCGCCAAGGTACTCACCGATGAACTGCCATCTCTGGTTGTCGTGTACTCGTTGGACGAGTTTCAGCGATTGCAAGTGCTGGCTCGGGCGTCGAGCGAACAAGCGGCCGGTCAGATCAGCGAGACACTGATGACGGAGCAGGCAAAGATTGCCCTCGCCAGGGACGGACAGGCTCGCACGAGTGACGGACCGATTGAACTGCTTACTACTCCACTTCGTGCCCGAGGGCGGGCGATCGGCGCACTCACCCTGGGCTATCGGCCAGACGCAGGCGCCTTTGCCCCGAGGCTGTTGGATCGGATCGCGCGTCGAGCCGCGCTCGCGCTGGACAACGCCCAGCTCTACGAGCAGGAGCGCGGCGTTTCGCACACCTTGCAGGAAGCGCTTCTGGGCGGGGAGCCGCCCGTAATCCCTGGCACGTCGATCGGCACCGCATATCGGCCGGGGACGGCGACGCTCGAAGTAGGAGGCGATTGGTATGACGCCTTCGCCCTTTCCAACGGACGAGTAGCGCTCGTTGTCGGCGACGTCGTCGGACACGGGCTCGAAGCGGCGATCGCGATGGGGCAACTGCGCGGTGCCGTCCGTGCCCTGGCCCCCCTCGGATCGCCTCGAGAGGTGCTAACCCGACTCGACGAGGTCGTGGAATTGCTGGCGGATGCGTCCTTGGCGACGATCGCTTATGCGGAGTTACATACTGAGACAGGCGACATCGTGTACTCCTGCGCAGGACATCCTCCTCCGCTGCATGTCCCTGCACAAGGTGAGAGCCGGTTGCTTTGGGATGCCAGGTCAACCCCGCTCGGTTCGTCATTTGCCGCTGAGCGCACCGAAGCCCACCTTCACCTCGCTCCAGGTGATCATTTCGTGCTCTTCACTGATGGGCTCGTGGAGCGACGGGCCCACAGGATCGAGAATCGTCTCGATCTATTGGAGGCGGTGACGCAAAGCGCCGGGCGAGATAGCGCCTCAGAACTCGTCAGTCGGATTGTCAGCTCGCTCCTCGACGAGGGAACCCAAGACGACGATGTGTGTGTACTAGTCGTTCAGTTCACGCCGTCTGAGGCGAGATTCAGCCATGATTTCCCGGCGGCGCCGGTTGAGGTGAGCAAGATGCGAAGGGCTCTGTCGCTCTGGCTGGAGAACTCAGATCTGGATATTGGCCAGCGCAATGACGTGTTGCTGATGGTGAACGAAGCTGCGGCCAACGCAGCCGAACACGCATATGCGTTCGACGGGCAGGGCATCGTCCGGGTCCAAGCGGAGGTACGTGACGGCCACATGGAGCTCTCGGTGCGCGACACCGGGACGTGGCGGGAGCCGCCCACCGAAAGTGATCGCGGTCGCGGGCTGAAGATCATCCACGCTCTGGCCGAAGATGTGGTCATCTCCCCGAGTGTCGTTGGAACCAGCATTTCCATATCGGTGCCGATCCGACCTCAGGTGCCAGGGTGAACGACAACGGCATCCTTTCGATCGAGCGAACCGTTACCGGGGGCAGCGACGTGCTAGCCCTCCGGGGCGACCTGGACCTAACGAATGTGGATTCGCTCGTGACAGCCGTCGCCGCCACGGACTCGGCGAACGTGATCCTCGATTTGAACGAGATCACATTCATCGACAGCGCCGGCATGCGAGCGATTGACCAGGCGCGCCGTCACCTTGCTGGAGGGCGGCGCTTGCTGATTGTCGCCGGGACGGACTCATCGGCCGCTTGGGCATTCCGCGTTGCCGGCTACGAGGACGACATGATCTTTCCTTCGCTCGACGAGGCCATCCGCAGTTTCCCATAGGTTGACCCCGGCGACTCAACGGGAAACGCCGTCGGCCAAGGAGGTCAGCAGCTGCACATCAGAGGACGAGTCGATAAAAGCGCCAGAGGTCATTTTCGATCGGAAGGATTTCGACGCTGGAGAATCCAGCTTCCTTGGCGTACTTCTTCAGCGTCGCCGGACGCATGACGGTGCCGGTGCCAGCCGATGGCTGGTGGGAGAGGCCGTCGGGCAGGCAGGTGAAAAGGGAAAACCCGTACATGAGGCGTTCGACGTCACCGGCCTGAGCCGCAGCGAAGTTCTCGCCGACCCTCTCATCCATCACGACGACGTGACCGTCGGGCTTGACCAGGCGTCGCATCGCCGCGAGCACGGGGACCGGTTGGGCAAGGTCATGGATGCACTCGAATGCGGTCACGAGGTCATAGGTCGCGGCCTGGTCGACGGTTGCGGCGTCGATCTGGTGGAACCTCACCCGATCAGACAAACCCGCTGAGGAGGCGTGGGCCTGGGCGGCTGCAATCGATGGCCCATCGAGGTCATAACCATCGACCGTGACGTTGGTGTAACCCTGGGCGAAGGCAATCGATGACCAACCCTCACCACAACCGATGTCGGCGATCATTGCTCCCGCTTCGAGCCGACCGTGGATGTCGGGTACGGCGGGAAACCAGTCGCTCGCTAGCGCGGAGAGAAACCAGGGACGATTCATCTCAGCCTGTCCAGTTCGCATGTCGTCACCGAATTGGGCCCAGCTCACCCCTCCGCCGGTGCGATAGGCCTCGAGCAAGGAGGGCAGTTGAACGCCGGCACTGGTGACGAGACGAACGAAGGGAGCGAGATAGTTGACACTGAGGTCGTCGGTGAAGACCTCCGCTCCGGCGGCGTCGAGCCGGTACATGCGATCGCTCGGACGCGCCAGCGGATTGTCGCATAAGACGAATCCAGCCACGGCTTGCTGCTCGAGCCACTCACGGGCATACCGGGAGTCGGCGCCCGCCTCCTTGGCCAACCCGTCGGCCGTGACCGGCTCGCCGCTCTTCATGTTTCGGTAGAAGCCCAATTTGTCGCCGACGTATATCGCCCAGGTGTCATAAGTTCCGAGGATTCCACCGAAGACCCGGTCGGCGAGCTCAGCTGTCGTAGTCATATTCTCCTCTCAGGAAGCGTCCATCGCCGATGGACCCACAGGGCGGCAAAGGCGGCGCCGATGGCGTTGGCCACCAGATCCCAACCGGTGTTCTCAAACCCGCCGATATTGGTGTCGGGGACGAACCGAGTGATGAGAAATTCGACCATCTCGTTGAGCGCACCGAAGCCGAGGCCGCCCATCAGCGCCAAGAGAGCTCCCGATCCGGGCCTCGGTGTGACGGACTCCCAAAAGGCGAGGCCGGCAAAGCCGAAACCGATGGCGTGGACCAATTGGTCGAAGCGCAGAAACGAAAGAAGTTGAACGTTGTAGAGAACCCGCCCTTCCTCGATAAGGATCATGCCCCCCGCCATGTGAAGGGCTCCCCACAGCGCGATACCCCAGAGGATGAAATCGGAGAAGTGCCGTCGGAAATCCCAGTACAGGAGACCAAAGAACGCGATTGCGATGAACCCGGCGTAGAAGGCGGTCTGTCGATTGTCGGTGGCAAGCCCCAGGACAATGAACCCGATGTAGTACGCGACTACAAAACCGAGTATCGCCCGCCGGGCGGCCAGCCGCTGCCACACGGCAGCGAGTGTACGAAACGCCTTTCTGTGGGCTGCAACCGTGGTTGGGCGACGGTTGCAGCCCTGGGTCGCGTTAATCAGGGAAGGTGACGGTGGCTTTCGACTCGTCGTTCCCCCGCACCAGGCTCAGCTCGAGGGTCGGCCCCGCGTTGACAAGAATCCGGTGAAGATCGTCAAGGGTCTTCGTCGCTTCCCCGCCGGCGCCGACGATGAGATCGCCTTCACGGACGCCGGCGGTGTCGGCGGGTCCACCTTCCTCGACCCCTCGCACCAGAAGACCATCTCGCTCGGCTAACCCCACCGCTCGCCTGAGGTGGGCCGCCACCCGGGCCGGAGCCAACGCCACCCCCAACCGGCGGGTCTTGGGCACTTTCCCGGCAGCGAGGGACTCGATGCGGGACTTCAGGTCTTGGTCCGCCGGCAGTGCCAGGTAGAACCCGCCTCCCAGGCGGTGCGTGTTGATCCCCAGCAGGCCGCCCGCGGTGTCGACCACGGGGCCACCCGAAGAACCCGGGAGGAGGGGAGCGGTGTGTTCGAAACCTCCGGCGATCTTGCGCCCTCGCGGCCCCCTAAAGCTCCGATTGGCACCGGACACAAATCCGAAGGTGACCCGCAGATCGCGACCGCCCGGACGCGCAACTCCAATTAGAGGTAGTCCCGGTGCCACTTCCACCGTCGACCAGGCCACCGGCTCAATTCCCTCCGTGGCGGCCCCGAGCACGGCGAGATCGCCGTCCACGTCGACCCCGAGAACCTCGGCTTTCACATTTCTCTCGTCGTGAAAGGTGACGGTGACTCCATCGCCAGAGAGGTTGTGGGCATTGGTCAGGACCTGCCCGTCGCCAGTGACCACCCCCGACCCGGCTGCGGAGCGGTTTCCGACTCCGACCACCTTTGGCCCCACCCGTGTTGCCGTCTCGCGCAGGGTCGCTCCCAATTCATCCAACAGCGTCGCCATCACCCTCCTCCTTCGATAGTGACTTGCAAGTTGCAAGTTAGCATGGATGAGCATGCTGCAGTCATACGATGAGGCGGTGGCGAGCGATCCCCTCGATGCGGCCCTGACGCGGGTGGGTGATCGCTGGACCTTGCTCTTGATCGACGCCTTGCAGTCGGGTCCGCGGCGCTTCGGGGAGTTGACGGAGTCGGTCCCTGGCATCGCCCCCAACATCCTCGCCAGCCGCCTGAAGCGCCTCGATGAGGAGGGGATCATCGTTTCCCGCCATTACCAGGAGCGACCGCCCCGACTGGCCTACCAACTCACCGAACCGGGGCGGGAGCTGGCCTCGGCTCTGCGCCTGCTCACCGCCTGGGGAGCGCGTCATTCGCCGGATGCCGATGTCCCCCGGCATGACCTCTGTGGCACCGCCCTCGAGGCTCGCTGGCACTGTCCGACCTGTGATCGCACGCTGGAAGGGGACGATTCCGCGTCTGAGCTCCGGTATCTCTGAATGACCCGTACGGTTTTTTAGGGCATCGGTCGATAACTCGCCATGGCACGCCTTGACCGGGGTAGCAACGTCTTCTGTCTGGAGTCGTTCTGGCACGATCGACTCGACGGTGACCGGCTCAGTGTTCGCCCGCTCCTCGAACTACTCCACACGACCCGCGGCACCAAATACATCCATCTGACCTGCAACACGATCGAGGAATTGAGCTTCAACCTGCGCCAGCATCGGCGATATCGGAGCTACGGGGTGCTCTACCTCGCTTTTCACGGCCGTCGTGGGCGCCTGTTGCTCGCCGACGGGAGTGAGCTTGCGGTCGAGCGTCTCACAGAGATGGCGCGCGGCCGGCTCAGCGGATGCCTGGTGCATTTCGGCAGCTGTTGGACCGCCCTCGGCGAGGACCAGGTTTATGACTTCCTCGAGCAAACCGGGGCTGCCGCCGCCACCGGCTACACGAAAGCGGTGGATTGGATCGACAGCGCCGCGATGGATCTCCTGATCCTGGATCGCGCTCGGGAATACTCCAACGCCAAGTCGCTCATTGACAAGCTGGCCGATACCTACTCCGGGCTCAACGAAGAGACGGGGTTTACTGCCTACCAGCTCTGAGCGCCCGGTCGCTTAGGAATCGAGTCTCTTCGCTAGCGAGATCGGGGCGATCACTCGGTAGGCGTCCTCGACGATTTCGGTGATCTCGTCCCAGTCGACCGGGACGTCGAGGTAGACGCCCAACCAGCCCCGGTGGCCGACATAGGGAGGGCGAAAGAAACGAGTTGGCTCCGCTGCCACCCGGGACTCTTGCATCCCAAGCGGAGCGGCGCACCAGAAGCCAAGGCGATCGTCGTGGTGATGGTCGGCATACGAGACGAACACCTTTTTGCCTCTGATGAACCAGGTGGGCTCCCCGTGACTTGAGCGTTCTGTGGTCTCGGGTAGTGCCAGGCAGATTGCCCGCAGCGCCTCGAGCGGATCATTGCTCATCGCGCCGATTCTGGTCCGGTCGACGCTGGGGGTATTTTCTGCCTCCCATGAACTCAAGCTCTGGGGCCGATTTACTGGTCGTCAACGGCGTGATCTTCACGGGGGGACCTGAGCCCGTGCCCGGGTCGGTAGCGATCAAGGCGGGAAGGATCGTCGAGGTCGGTCCCGACCTGAAGGTGTGGCGGGGGGCACGCACCGAGGTCATCGATGCCGGAGGCGGGCTGGTTACGCCCGGATTCATCGATGTCCACGTTCACCCCGTTACCGGAGGGCTGAAGCTCCTGCGCTGCTCTCTTGATAGCGCTCGTTCCGCGGGAGAGGCGCTCGATCGGGTGGCGAGCTACGCCAAAGCCCATTCCGAAACGGAGTGGATTTGGGGCGGTGGTTGGGCGCTCGATTGGTTTCCGGGGGGCTCCCCGTCGGCCCGGCTTCTCGACCAAGTCACCGGAGACCGACCGGCATTTCTGTACGCCCGGGACGGGCACGGCGCCTGGGTCAACTCGGCCGCCCTGGCCCGGGCCGGGATATCGGAGGACACCCCGGATCCGCCCGACGGTCGTATCGAACGCCAAACTGATGGTTCCCCGCAGGGCACCCTCCAGGAGGGAGCCGTAGCACTGATCGAGGCGATCCTTCCGCCGGTGCCGGCAACCGAATGGGAGCGAGCGCTGGCCGCGGGGCAGCAGTACCTGCTCTCGTGTGGCATCACCGGCTGGCAGGACGCAGCCACAGAACCGGAGCATGAAGCGGCTTATCTCGCCCTCGCCGGTCGGGGCGAACTGGTGGCGTCGGTGGTGGCCGCTCTCTGGTGGGATCGCCACCGCGGTTTAGAGCAGATCGGCGACCTCCTGGGCCGGCGGGCGTGCCAGGCTCCCGGCTTTCGGCCTACCTCGGTCAAGCTGATGCTCGACGGGATCGTCGAGAACTACACGGCTGCCCTCCTCGAACCATATCGCGACGCGGCCGGGTCCCCGACGGCGAACTCGGGAATCGACTTCATCGAAGCAGATGACCTCGTGGAGATCGTTTCCCGTCTCGATCGTCTCGGATTCCAATGCCACTTTCATGCTCTGGGGAGCCGCGCGGTCCGTAATGCCCTCACCGCGCTTGACCGGCTGCGGACCGCACAAGATTTGCGCCACCACCTGGCTCACCTGCAGGTGATCGATCCCAGCGACGTCGGGCACTTCAAGAAGACCGGTGCCACCGCCAACGTTCAGGCGCTCTGGGCCTGCAATGAACCACAGATGATCGAGCTCACCCTCCCCTTTCTGGGTCCGATGTCGGTCGGGAACCAGTACTCGTTCGCATCTCTCAACGCAGCCGGCGTGCCTTTGGCCATGGGCTCGGATTGGCCGGTATCGACGGCGAATGTCTTCGAGCAGATCGAGGTGGCAGTTACTCGCCGCCATCCCCTCCATCGGGATCGAGAGCCGCTACAAGCCGGTCAGGCCCTGACTCTCGAGCAGGCTTTGACCGCGTTCACGGCTGGCTCCGCCCGGGTCAATCGAGTGGAGGATCAGGTGGGCATGATCGAGGTGGGAATGGGGGCCGATGTGGCCGTCGCCGATCGCAACCCGTTTTCCGAGCCACCAATCGGCGAAGCCCGGGTGACTCATACCATCAAAGGCGGACGACTGGTTTACCGGCAAGAATGAAGAAATGACAACCACCGCCACCGGCATCAGCCTCATCACCGAGATTCCCGGGCCGCTGAGCCGCGACATCCTGGCCAGACGCGAGGCGGCCATTCCGCAGGGCAATGCCAAGCTCACCCCGATTTCCATCGCCTCGGCGCACGGGAGTCTCGTGCGCGACGTCGATGGGAATCAATTCATCGACCTCGCCGGAGGAATCGGGGTCCTGGCCGTGGGCCACACCCCCGACCAGGTGGTCGAAGCCCTGCAGCGCCAGGCGGGTGAGCTGATCCATATGTGCGCGATCGTCTCCACCTACGAGTCGTTCGTGGCGGTGGCCGAGAAGCTCAACTCGATCGCCCCCGGCGACTTTGCCAAGAAGACGGTCCTGATGAGTACCGGGGCGGAGGCTGTCGAGACTGCAGTTCACATAGCTCGCAGCTATCAGAAGCGACAGGGAATCGTGGTCTTCCAGGGTGCCTATCACGGCCGCACGAACCTCACGATGTCGATGACCTCAAAGTTCAATCTTTTCAAGAAGGGCTTTGGACCCTTTGCCCCCGAGGTCTACCGCTTCCCTTTTCCGAACGTCTACCGACGACCCCCCGGAATGAGCGAGGAGAGTTTTGTCGACTGGCACCTTTCCCTCCTCGATCAAAGCTTCATGGCGATCGTCGATCCGTCGCACGTCGCGGCGATCGTGGTGGAACCGGTGCAGGGCGAAGGCGGGTTTGTCGTTGCTCCGAAGGCATGGCTCGAAAAGCTGCGAGCACTCGCCGACGAGCACGGGATCTTGCTCATCGCCGATGAGATTCAGTCGGGTATGGGCCGCACCGGGAAGCTCTGGGCGATCGAGCACTCCGGGGTCATCCCGGACATGCTCACGACGGCCAAGTCGCTCGCCGCGGGGATGCCTCTGTCAGCGGTGGTCGGAAGATCCGAGGTGATGGACGCGCCCCACCCTGGGGGCCTGGGCGGCACCTACTCGGGCAACCCCCTTGCTTGCGTGGCCGCCCTTGCTGCCATCGACCAAATAACCGACCCCGCTTTTCTGAGTAGATCCGCATCACTCGGCGAAAAGCTGCGAGCCCGTCTCGAGGAGATAGGAGCTCGCCATCCGCGGCTCATCGGTGACGTAAGGGGTCTCGGGTCGATGCTGGTCATGGAGTTCGTCAAAGACCCGGTTGCCAAGACACCGTGGATGGAAGCCACGGCGGCAGTGACCGTCGAGACCGTGCGGCGCGGGGTTATCACCATCCGGGCTGGGCTTTACTCGAACTGCGTTCGGTTCTTGCCCGCTCTCGATATAAGCGACGACCTCCTCGATGAGGCCCTCGACGTCGTCTCCGCCTCGGTTGACCATGTTGCCTCCGAGATGAGCATGGCCGGATGAAATACGGACAATTCATCTCCGGGGAGTGGGGAGATGCCCGCAGCGGGACAACGTGGGATCTGATCAATCCCGCCACCGAAGAGATCGTCGAGCAGGTTCCCTTCGGTGATGAGAAGGACGCTCGTGCTGCTCTTGATGCCGCCGACGCCGCGTTCGGCGAGTGGAGCCATACGAATCCGTATCAGCGGGCTCGATATCTGGAGAAAGCGGCGGCCGCCATTCGCTCACGGGCGGACGAGTTCGCCCGCGTCACCACAGAGGAATCAGGGAAGCCGATCGAGCAAGCCAAGGCCGAATGGCTGTCCTGTCCCAACTATTTCCTGTGGGCGGCGGAGGAGAGCAAGCGGCTGTATGGCCGCTCGATCCCGGCACGAATTTCGACCCGTCGGATCGACGTCTTCTACCGGCCGGTAGGGGTTGTGGGCCTGATCACTGCCTGGAACTTTCCGGTGTACAACCAAGCTCGGGCCATCAGTTCCGCGCTGGCAGCTGGCTGTACGGTGGTCTCCCGTCCCAGCGAGTACACCCCGCGCTCGGCGATGCTGATTGCCTCCTGCTTGGCCGAGGCGGGATTACCAGCGGGCGTGCTCAACGTGGTCAACGGCGCCCCTGAGCCAATCGGAGCTGAGTTCCTCTCAGACCCGCGCTGTCGGAAGATCAGCTTTACCGGGTCGACTCGAGTCGGAAAACTCCTCATGGACGGGGCTTCGCGAACCGTCACCCGGCTCGCCCTGGAGATGGGGGGTAATGCCCCCGTGATCATGTTCCCTGACGCCGGTGAGATCGCAGAGCTGGCGGAGGTGAGCGTGACCA
>JAICGW010000082.1 GCA_025922945.1 Acidimicrobiia bacterium
AAATGGTCTTCGCTCGCGAGTGCTCCTCGAGACCGACGGTGGCCTCAGAACCGGCCGCGACGTCATGGTGGCGGCTCTGCTCGGCGCCGAGCGGTTCGGATTCGGCACCCTCCCTCTCCTCGCTCTCGGCTGCAAGATGGTCCGTCAGTGCCATCTCAACACGTGCCCGGTTGGCATCGCCACTCAAAACGAAGAGCTCCGGGCCAAATTCGCGGGCAGCCCCGACCGGGTGGTCGAGCTCCTCCGGCTCCTGGCCGAGGAGGTTCGGGAGCACCTGGCCGCGATCGGATACGCCAGCCTGGCCGATGTCATCGGTCGCGCAGATCTTCTCCGACCACGTGATCATCCGCTGGCAGGAGGGCTCGATCGCCTGCTCGTCAGGGCGGCGGCAAGCAAACGGCACCAGGGTTATGTGCGTTCGCTTCCGTCCCGGCTTAACGAGCGTTTGGTCGAGGATGCCGCCGCAGCCCTCGAGGGTGGGCGTTCGGTAGAACTGGCGTTTCCAATTCACAACGGTGACCGCACCGTTGGCGCTCGCCTCGCCGGGGAGTTGGTCCGCCGCCGGGCCAGCGGCCACCAGACCGGGAACATCAAGGTCTACTTCACCGGCTGGGCGGGACAAAGTTTTGGAGCCTTCCTGACCGAGGGGATCGATCTTCGTCTCGCCGGAGCCGCCAACGACTACGTCGGCAAGGGTTTGGGAGGCGGGCACCTCGTCGTCACCCCCCGGCGTCAGAACGGGTTCGTGCCCCATGCGGCCGGAAATGCGGTCCTCTACGGTGCCACCGGGGGCGTGGCCTTTCTGGCGGGATCGGTCGGTCAGCGCTTTGCGGTGCGCAACTCGGGTGGGGTGGCGGTGGTCGAAGGGTGCTCCGATCACGGCTGCGAGTACATGACCGGAGGAACCGTCGTCGTCTTGGGCCCGGTGGGACGAAACTTCGGGGCCGGCATGACCGGCGGCGCCGCTTATGTCTGGGATCCGGATCTGCGTCTCCATCGACACCTGGCCGAGACCAGCCCGGCCGCACACCGCCTGACGGAGGCGGAACAGATCGACCTCCATCAGTTGTTGAACTGGTATCAGCGGGACACCCGCAGCCCGATCGCCGACTCGGTCCTGGCGAACTGGGATCAGGCGGTGGAGCGGTTCTGGATTCTGCGAGCCGGAAGCTCACGATCCAAGACTTTGGTGCCCGTCCTGGACCTGGCGACGACGCCAGCCCGTTGATCTGGCTGTGAGGTAGGGGCCTCACGGATTTAAACTACGGAGATAGTGAAAAAGGCCGGTACGACCCGGCCACGGGAGCAGCAAATGGCCACAGTTGACATCGATTTGGGTGCTTACAAGCTCGGCTGGCACGACGAGATCGAATACGAGTTCAAGCCCGAGAAGGGCCTGAACGAGGACATCATCCGGAAGATGTCGGGGATGAAGGGCGAGCCCGCCTGGATGCTCGACCAGCGCCTCAAGGCCTACAAGCGCTTCCTGCGCAAGCCCATCCCGCAATGGGGCGGGGGAGGGGCGCTCAACGAGATCGATTTCGACGACATCTACTACTACATCAAGCCCTCCGGCGGTCAGTCCAAGGACTGGGACATGGTCCCCGAGGGGATCAAAGAGACGTATGAGAAGCTGGGGATCCCCCAGGCGGAACGGAAATACCTGGCGGGGGTGACGGCGCAGTACGAGTGCCTGCGAGGAGACGTCCGGGTCTTCACCGTCGACCGGGGCATGGTCGCCATCAAGGAGATTCAGGCCGGCGATCGGATCTTCTCACTCAATGAAAAGACCAAGAACTTGGAAGTGCGGAAGGTGAAGTCCGCCACCCAAACCGACGTCAGGCAGACGTTCCGGGTCGAAGTGGATGGCGGTCGCGTTCTCTACGCCACCGACAATCATCCCATCCTCACCCGCGACGGCTTCGTCGAGGTGAAGGACCTCAAATCGGGCGAAGAGGTAGCAGTGGCATTGGCCCTGCCCGACGCCGGTCGCAACTACACACCCGAGCGTCCCAAGGGAACTCCCGAGGCATTCCCAGCACAGACTTCTCCCAAGCTCGCCTGGTTGTTTGGATACTCGGTCGGCGGCGGAACAGTTGACGCCGATTCGGGTCTGCTCACTTTGGTCGCCGATGGCGACACCGCCGCCATTCTCCACGGAACCATCGGTTCCATTTTCGGCGTCGCCACCGAGGTCGGAGGGGGATCGGTTCGTTCCGACCACAAGCCCTTGATCCGCTGGTTCCAGCGCAACGGACTGGTGGGCGATCCTGACGTGCGCCGGGTCCCGGCCTGGGTATTCGGATTGCCACTCACCGAGCGGGCGGCCTTCCTCAGAGGCCTCCTCGATGGCTCGCGTCAGCTGGGGCTGAGCGGACCGCTCACGGGCGATGTCGGTGAGCTGGCCGAATTGACGGGTATCACTGCGCCGGAAGGACGGGTCGACTACGCCGCCATCGTCTCGATCGATCCGGCCGATGTGGCGCCGGTATTCGACATCGAGATCGAGGGTCCCCACAACTTCGTCGCTGAAGGTGTCATCGTCCATAACTCCGAAGTCGTCTATCACCGCAACCGCGAGGACCTCGAGTCGCTCGGCGTCCTGTTCTGCGACATGGACACGGCATTGCGTGATTACCCCGACATCGTGAAGGAATACTTCGGCACCGTCATCCCCGCCAACGACAACAAGTTCGCCGCGTTGAACTCAGCTGTCTGGAGTGGCGGTTCGTTCATTTACGTGCCGCCGGGGGTCCATGTCGATCAGCCGCTGCAGGCCTATTTTCGGATCAACTCCGAGAACATGGGTCAGTTCGAGCGCACCCTGATCATCGTCGACGAAGGCGCCTTCTGTCACTACATCGAAGGGTGCAGCGCTCCGGTATACACCACCGATTCATTGCACTCGGCGGTCGTAGAGATCGTCGTCAAGCGGGGCGGACGTTGTCGATACACCACCATTCAGAACTGGTCGAACAATGTCTACAACCTGGTTACAAAGCGCGCCGCCGCCTACGCCGACGCCACCATGGAGTGGATCGACGGGAACATAGGTTCCCGTCTCACTATGAAGTATCCAGCCGTGTGGTTGATGGAGCCGGGGGCTCACGGTGAGGTCCTTTCCATCGCCTTCGCCAGCGAGGGTCAGCACCAGGACGCCGGGGCCAAGATGGTCCACGCTGCCCCCAACACCACCTCGACGATCATCTCCAAGTCAATCTCGAAGAACGGCGGACGGGCGGGTTACCGGGGCCTGGTGAGAGTCGAGCCGGGGGCCTCAAATTCGAAGAGCTTCGTTCGATGCGACGCCTTGATTCTCGACGAGAAGTCTCGGTCGGATACGTACCCCTACATGGAGATCGAGGAGAACGACGCCGAGATCGGGCACGAGGCCACCGTCTCCAAGGTGGGTCAGGAGCAGCTGTTCTACTTGATGAGCCGAGGTCTGACGGAGGAGCAGGCGACCTCGATGATCGTCGCCGGCTTTATCGAGCCGATCGTGCGCGAGCTGCCGATGGAGTACGCGGTCGAGATGAATCGACTGATCGAGCTCAACATGGCCGCCGCCGGGGCGGTCGGCTAGTCCGACATTCTGTGGGCTGTTAGAGGGGGTTTTCCCGGACTGACAACCCTGGGTTCGCAAAACGGTGAGGAGAACGCTCCCTTTCGAGTAGGGCCTCCGCTTCTAGAGTGATCGGGCGATGACATCAGTGATGCCGGCCGAAGTCGTCTCCGCCCTGATCGCGGTGGGCTTGATCGGGGGAGTCTTCGGATTGCTCGGGGGTTTCTTCGGATCCAAGCACCGCCTGCTGGGGGCCATCCTGCTCGGAATCATCGGCGGCATCGCCGCCTCCGCGATCGCCCGGATCGCCGGTGCTACTCCGGGCTTTTCGGTTGGCGAGGGCTTTTCCGCCATTTATGCCGCGGTGGGCGGATTCGTCCTCGGTTACGTCGTCAGTCGCTCGACGGTCTGATCGAATCAGCCGTCGTTGAGCGCCGCTCGGGCCGCCGATTCGAGATCGGCTGGGTCCACAGCTGAAGTCCGGAGGAGACGTATCGCCGGATCGTTCTGACCCGCGGTTGAGAGAGCGGCGAGGAGATGGTTGGTGGTGACTCGCCGGTGCCGATGATCGAGGGCGACGCGCACACTCTTCTTCAGGCTCTGTTTCGCCCCCGCACTCAGAGGTAAATGCCGGCTGATTCCCGGTCGGTGCCGACGCGGGCGAGCCTGGAGGGACTCGGCCAGCTCGGAAGGCATGCTCCACGCATCGGGTGCAGCGTCGATTCCAAATGCACCTAGGGCGGATCCGTCGAGTCGATCGAGGGCATCCTGCAATCTCTCCACCGAAAGGCCGGCGGCACGAGCAATTTCGTTTCCGGCGGTGACCACGCCCATAAGCAAGTGGTCAGTCCCGATTCGCGTTTCGCCGCGCCTGCGGGCGATCGCGGTGGCTGCCGCCAGCACCTCGGCGCGGTCATCGGGCGACCGATGAAACATGTCAGAGCCGTCCATGCTTCTTGTGCGCGGCCTGCCTGGTAACCCCCAGTGCGTCACCGATCTCCTCCCAGGTCCAGCCGCTGCGCCGGGCACGAGCGACGTTGTCGCTCTCGAGTCGTTCCGCGATCCTTCGCAAGACTTTGACGGCTCGGAGGCCCTCGGCCGGGTCGGTGCCGCCCACCGCAGTAAGCGCTCCGGCAATGTCCATCTCTTCGTCCTTTGTCATCCTGGGTTGACACTCTAGATCGGCGCGAACCAGCGTGTCAACTCAAGATGACAAGATGCCAGAAATAGGGGCATTCGGTAGCCTGCGACCGATGTCCCGTGCCTTGATTCTGCGCCTCCTGATCGGCCTTTCGGTGGTGTGGGGGGCGTGGGCGGTGTGGACGATCCAAGGCCGGAGCCAGCCCTTTGCGATGGTCGTCATAGACGATCTCGGGCAACCGATCGCCGGGGCCAAAATCGGATGGCGGGGCAGAGTCCTGGCTGAAACCGATCGCAACGGGCGGGCCCAACTGCAATGGGAGCGGGGTCTTGAAGGCCTCTCGATCAACGCCACCGGCTTCCAGGGGACGAGCCTGCCTCTGCTTTCTCCCCCGACTGGCGACCTCGAGGCCGTGCTTCGGGCCTCCTTCCTACGGGGGCGGATCGTCGATGCGGAGGATCGTCCCCTCGAAGGGGCCTACGTAACCACCGGCTCGCAGACCGCCGTGTCGGACGGGGAAGGTCGGTTCGCGGTTAGGAATGCCGAGCCGGGAACGGTGCAGGTTTGGCGTCCGGCCTGGGAGGGATCGTCATTCGACTGGGACGGTCAAAGTGGCCAGGAACGATTCGTCATCGCTCCTGAGATGCTGAAGGCGGTCCATATCGGCGGTGAAGCGGCTCAGGAGAGCTGGCCGTCGTTTCTTCGGATGGTTGAGCGAACCGAGCTGAACGCGGTGATGATCGACTTGAAAGACGAGTCGGGAGCGGTGTTCTTTGACACCGCCAACGAAGCCGCACGGATGATCGGAGCCGTCGACGTGCGGTACGACCTGGTAGATCTAGTGGGCAGCGCTCATCAGGCCAACGCCTATGTGATCGGTCGGATTGTCGCGTTTCAGGATCCCATCGCGGCGCAAGGGGCCCCCGACTGGGCGGTGTGGGACACCGCGATCAACGCTCCGTACGCCCACAACGGCCAGTTCTTCCTCGACCCCACCGATCCCGGTGCTCAGGCTTACGCCCTCGAACTGGCTGCCGAGGCTTGCGAGGCAGGCTTAGACGAGATTCAGTTCGACTACGTGCGCTTTCCGGACGGACGCCGGGACGGTGCCCGCTTCGACGGAGGCGCCAGCGCCGAGGTGCGAGTGGCGACGGTGAGGGATTTTCTTGGTACCGCCGTGGCCGCTCTCCATCCCTTGGGTTGCGCGGTCGGCGCCGACATATTCGGATTCATTACCTCAGCGGTCGATGATGGAGGCATCGGACAGCAATGGGAGGAACTGACCAAAGTGGTCGATGTTGCCTCCCCCATGCTCTATCCCAGCCACTACACCTCCGGCTGGTACGGATATCAGGTTCCCTCCGATCACCCCGGCCCGCTGGTGGCCGAGGCCTTGGACGACGCTCTCACTCGACTGTCCCGGGAGATCGTCGTCAGGCCCTGGCTCCAGGACTTCGCCTACACCGAGGAGCAGGTCCGCGCCCAGATCGAGGAAGCGGAAGAGAGGGGGCTGGGCTGGATGCTGTGGAATGCCGCCAGCGAGGTGAGCGTGGGGGCTCTCAGACCCTGAGACTGATCGACTGCCGCCTGTGCCCGCGGCTTGTGGAGTGGAGAGAGCAAGTGGGTCGGGAGAAGCGAGCGGCCTTCCGCGACGAGAGCTATTGGGCCCGGCCGCTTCCCGCCTTCGGCGACCCCCAAGGGCGGTTGATCATCGTCGGGTTGGCTCCTGCTGCCCACGGCGGCAATCGCACCGGGCGCATCTTCACCGGCGATCGATCAGGTGACTGGCTCTTCCGGGCTCTCTTCAACACTGGCTTCGCCAATCAGCCGACCTCGGTGCACCGCGACGACGGTCTCGAGCTCACTGACTGTTTGATCACCGCCATCGTCCGATGCGCACCTCCGGCTAACCGCCCGACCACAGTCGAGATCAAGACCTGCCAGCGCTGGCTGCTGCCCGATCTTTCCACTGCACCGCGAGTCGTCGTCGCTCTGGGCGGGATGGCCTTCGGCCAGCTCAAGCACGTAGCCCCGACACTTGGTTGGGGACCGGTGCGCCGGAAGTTCGGTCATGGAGTGGAAGTCAAGCTCGAGCCCGGTCCCTGGCTGCTGGCCAGCTATCACCCCTCGCAGCAAAACACGGTCACCGGGCGCCTGACCGAAGAGATGCTCGAGGCGATCTTCCTCCGTGCCCGATCCCTTCTTGCGTAACGTGGCGCCCTTTTTCCCGGGGCCTTTTACGCAAGAACGGACCCACCGTTACCATCAATTGGGTTCGTGGCAGTGCTCACCCTTGATTCGCTCCAAGTCTTAGACGCGTCCTCACCCGAACGCCAGAACGCCTTTCGCCAGTTCGAGAATCTTCCCCTTCCCGGCCCCACCGACGAGGCGTGGCGGTACGTGGATCGAACCATCGACCTCGAATCGGTGGCGTTGGTGTCCGAAGCCGGCGACCGCATGCCGGCAGACGAGATTTTGGCCGCGTTGGAGCCCTCTCAACATCTGGTCATCGTCGACGGCAAGGCCGTGCAGATGGCCGGCGAAGGGTTTGGCATCGAATCCACCAAGCTCCTCGATCTTGTCTCCCCGGACACCGACAAATTGGCCGCGGCCCACCGCGCCTTTGTCGACGCCGGGGTGTCGCTAAGTCTTCCTCGGGGAAAGTCCACCACCGCACCGGTCTTGATCGAGGTGCAAACCACAGCCGCGAAAACGATCTCGTTTCCTCACGTCACCATCGAGATCGGCGAAGATGCCGAGGCCGAGGTAATCGTTGCCTATCGGTCGCGAGACGGCGCTCAGGCGATCTCGGTGCCGCAGGTAGAGATCGACATCGCTCAGAGCGGGCGGCTCCGGCTTCTGGCGCTGCAGGAGATGAGCCTCGATTCGACCATCGTCGTTCAGCTTCGAGCGCGCCTGGGGAGGGATGCCACGCTGCGTTTGGGTGAGGTGGGACTCGGTGGCGATCTGGCCCGTCTCGACATGGCGGTGGATCTCGATGGCCAGGGCTCTTCAGCGGACATCGTCGGGGTTTTCTTCGGGCACCGCGAGCAGGTGCTCGACTACCGGATGGTGCTAAACCACCGCGGTCCCAAGTCGAGCTCCAATGTTCTGCTGAAGGGAGCGGTGGAGGACGCCTCGCAATCGGTGTTCTCCGGATTGGTCAGAATCGAGAAGCCAGCCATTGGGACCACCGCTTTCGAGACCAATCGCAACTTGGTCCTCAGCCCCGATGCCAAGGCCAATTCGATCCCCAACCTCGAGATTCTCTGCGATGACGTCATCTGCGGTCATGGATCTTCAGTGGGGCCGCTCGAAGAAGAACACCTGTACTACCTGGGGAGCCGGGGGATCTCGCCTCAACGAGCCGAGCGTCTCCTCGTGCGCGGCTTTTTCCAAGAGGTACTCGACCGGCTGCCGGTGTCCGGTATGGAGGTGGCCCTGGCCGAGATTCTCGAGCGCCGGTTCATTCGTGGACAGCAAATGGCGTCGGATCAATGAGCGTCGAAAAGGTGGCCAGCTTTTCCGACCTGAAGGAGGGAGTCGGCTTCCGGGTCGATCTCGGTGAGCACCGAGTTGCGATTTTCCTGGTCGACGGCGCCCTCTTCGCGCTCGGGGATCGGTGTAGCCATGCCGAGGCTTCGCTGTCCGAGGGCGAAGTCTTCGATATGGAAGTCGAGTGCCCCCGCCACGGCTCGGCCTTCGACCTGGCGACTGGCGAGCCCCGCTCGCTCCCCGCTACCAAGCCCGTGCCGGTGTATCGGGTCTGGACCGAGGATGGCGACGTGTTCCTGGCGGTGGACGAATGACGACGGCACTCGCCCTGACAAACCTGGAGGCGTCGGCCGGGGGGCGCCAGATCCTCAACGGGATCAACCTCGAAATCCCCTTTGGAGAAGTGCACGCAGTGATGGGGCCCAACGGTTCAGGGAAGTCCACCCTCTGCCACGTCCTGAGCGGTAAGACCGGTTACGAGATCACTGGCTCGGCCCGCCTCGATGGAGACGAGCTGCTGGCGCTGGCAGTCCATGACCGGGCCCGACTCGGCCTGATTCAATGTTTTCAGTACCCAACCGAGATTCCCGGCCTCCGTCTGCGCGAGTTCATGCTGGAGGCCGCCTCTGAGCTTGGGATCGAGAATGGTGCGGCGCGCATTGTCGAAGCGGCTGAGCAATTCGACATGACCCGCTTTCTCGATCGCTCGGTGAACGACGACCTTTCTGGTGGCGAGAAGAAGCGCTCGGAGATCTTTCAAATGGCGGTTCTTTCCCCGAAGGTGGCGCTTCTTGATGAAGTCGACTCCGGGCTCGACATCGATGCCGTGCGAGAAGTTGCGGCGGCGGTCGATGAGATGCGCTCACCGGAAGTCGGCGTCTTGATGATCACCCACTATTCCCGGATCCTTCGTTTCGTCATTCCCGACCGGGTCCACGTGTTGATCGAGGGGAAGATCGTCGCCTCGGGCGGACCCGAACTGGCCGATACCCTGGAGGCAGGCGGTTACGAGCGGCTGCGAGCGGAGTTGGGACTGCAGGCGGCAGAGGAGCAAAAGGCCCCGGCACCCGATCCGTTCAGCGAACTTCCCTTCGAGGGCTGATGCCGATCGGGGCCACCCACCGCCGGTGGTTGGCGGCTTTGACCGACCTTCCTACCGCGTCTGGGCGCGAGCAAGCGGTGGTGGGGTGGGTACACAACTGGGCTAGTCGACGCGGATTTCGAGCCTCACAGGACGAGGCGGGGAACGTCCTCGTACGAAGTCGCCAGCGCTCGCGTCGGCGGCCGGTGGTGGCGGTCGCTCACATGGATCACCCCGCGCTAGTAGTGCTCGAGGCCGGTGCGACGGAAGCGACGGCCGAGCTGCGCGGAGGAGTCCTCCCTGGCTACATCGAAGGCGCGCGCCTCGAGGTGATCACCCCTTCCGGCACCCTTGCCGGGAAGGTGATCGAATTCGATACCAAGACGGGTCGAGCTTTGCTTGCGGTCAGGGGAGCGGCCCCAGGTGACATCGCCCGTTGGCACTTCTCGCGCGATCGGTTGGGCTATCGCGAGGGGCGGCTCGCGGCTCGGGCGTGCGACGATCTCGCCGGCGTCGCCGCCAGCCTCATCGCACTCGACCTCGTCACCGCTCGGGGACTTCATCACCTCTCGGTGCTTCTCACCCGGGCCGAAGAGGTCGGATTCATAGGTGCCATCGCCGCAGCCAAACTGGGAACCATCCCGGAGGGGGCTCGAGTCTTGTCCATCGAGTGCTCGCCTTCATCCGCCGATGCCCCCCTGGGGGCGGGACCGGTGGTCCGGGTGGGTGATGCCGCTTCCGTCTTTTCCGCTGATCTGACCAACCGAATCTCGACTCTGATGCGGACCACAGGGCTTTCCTATCAGCGGAAACTGATGGCGGGTGGCAGCTGCGAAGCCACCGCCCTCTCGGCGCTCGGGATCAACGCCACCGGGCTCTGCTTGCCCTTGGCCCACCACCACAACATGGTCGACGTGACCGGGGTGCGGGCGGGAAAGCGCAAAGCTCGACTCGCCCCCGAAGAGATCGATCTCAAGGACTTTGGCGGCTTGGTCGACCTGCTGCTAGCAGTGGTGTCGGGGCTTGATCGCCAGAAGCAGGCGCTGCCGTTCTCGCTCGAGGAGATCTACGAGGACCAGCGCCACCTCCTCGTCTAGCGTCCTTGCGATGGATTTCCGCACCGACCGTGATTCGATGGGCGAGGTCAAAGTGCCGGCTCTGGCCTACTACGGCCCGTCGACCCAACGAGCCCACGAGAACTTCCCGATTTCGGGAATCAGGTTCTCGCGGCGCTTCATCTGGGCTCTGGGCATGATCAAGGGAGCGGCGGCTGTAGTCGCCGGTCGGGAGGGCCACATACCGGCAGAAGTGGCAGCCGCCATCCAAGAGGCTGCGGCCGAAGTTCGAGATGGCCGCCTCGACGAGCACTTTCCCCTCGACATCTTCCAGACCGGTTCGGGGACATCGACCAACACCAATGCCAACGAGGTCATCGCCCGCCGGGCCAGCGAGATCATGAGTGGTGACGCCGCCAGCAACACTGTTCATGCAAACGACCACGTCAACTTCGGCCAATCCTCGAACGATGTGATTCCTACGGCCATCCATATGGCGGCCGTAGCGGGGATTCGGCAAGGCTTGCTCCCGGCGCTCGACCGGCTGGCCACTGCCCTCGAAACGAAGGCATCGGAATTTGAGAATGTGGTCAAGTCGGGTCGCACTCATCTCATGGATGCCACCCCGATCACCCTCGGCCAGGAATTCTCCGGTTATGCCGCCCAAGCCCGGGGGGCGGAGAAACGCCTCCACGCCATCCTCGGCGGTCTCGAGGAGCTCGCCCTCGGGGGGACCGCGGTCGGCACCGGGCTCAATGCTCCGCCCGGATTCGCCGCGGCCGTGATCGACTTGATGTCCGAATGGTCCGGATACTCCTTTGTCGAGGCGAAAAATCACTTCGAGGCGCAGGCCGGCAAGGATGCGGCGGTGATGGCCTCGGGGGCGCTGAAGACCATCGGCACCTCGCTCTTCAAGATCGCCAACGACATCCGCTGGTTGGGCTCGGGCCCTTCGGCCGGGATCGGCGAGATCAATATTCCCGATCTGCAACCGGGCTCGTCGATCATGCCGGGGAAGGTGAACCCG